>CAIZGR010000303.1 GCA_903932535.1 uncultured Hyphomicrobiales bacterium
CTTCAGCCTCATGCAGATCGTCTGGGGGCTGCGCTTGCGGCCGAAGCGGGCCATGCACTCGGCGGCGATTTCTCGACAGACTGCGGCCGCCGCGCGCATCTCCAAAATCATGGCGTCTTCGGCCCGGTCGAACGAACAGACCTCGGAGCCGTTCTTGCGCGTGTAGGAGCGCCTCCGGCGATCTGCCGGCGCCTTCAGTCCCATGTAGTGCATCGCGAAATTGATCGTCGCGGAGATGCGGTTGAGGCGAAGCGCGATCTGCCCGGCCGTGAGTTTTCTAAGCGCCAGCGCTTCGATCTGCTCGCGCTCGTGCGGCGACAGGCGCCCGCGTCGGACGGTTGCTATCTGCTCACTCATCCCCCCAGCCCTCCATTCACAACCGCCGCAAGGACGCCTTCCGACTCCGGCCTCTTTTCCAGCAGATGCGCGAGCGACGGCTTGCCGCGCGCGGGTTTTTCGGACGCCGGCGCAGCGGTCTCAAGATTGATCGGGCCTGACGCAGGCGCGGCTTTCAGCGCCGGGCGCAGAAGCGCCATTTCCGCGTCGATCTCTTTCTGCCGCGCGGCCAGCTTCGCCCTTTCCGCCTCAAGCAAAGGCATCTGGCGCGCGGCGAATTGGTAGGTGTTCTCGCTCATCAGATCAGCCCCTTTTCCTGCGCCAGCCATTCCGGGAGGCTGACAGTATGGACACCCGGAGAAGGATCGTTCTTGGACAATTCGATCTGCGACAGAGGAAGCCAAACCGCGCGGCTTTCGTCGCCGTCATGGACCAACACGGCCTTTGCTGTCTCTCGAACGATTTCTACCGTCACGTCGATGATGTTGGAGCGGGCGGAATAGCTCATGCGACTTCCCCGTCATCATCAGCGACAAAAAATCCGACGGCGAAGCCGACGCCGAACGCGACGATCACCAAGGATGCGCCTACCATTCCGAGAACGAGGTTTTCCATTATGCGCGCTCCTTGTTCGCCTCGGCTTTCGCCGCGTTCAATTCCGCCATAAGAGCGTTCGCCTGGCGCGCGGCCTCGGCCCGGACGAAAGCGCTCACGCCGACGCCAAACGGGCAGTGTCGCAGCCGCTGGATAACGTCGAGCGCCGCCGCGAAGTCGCCCATGGCGATCTTGGCCTTGATGCGCGCCGCACGGCTTTCGACAATCAGCGCAGCCGCCGCCGTCGAGTGAAGATTGATGATTTCCGCGTTCATTTCAGATCGCCTTTCTTCGATTTGCTGTTGGATTTTCGTTTCTTTTCAATGGATATAGGGGGGGGGGTAGCAGGCGCTTCTCCTGCTCGAAATACCGGCAGGCCGGCGCATCGTGCGGGACCGCGTTGCCGGATTTTCCGCGCATCAGATTTTTGTACTGGCGACATGTGCGCTTGCCGCTGTTCCGCAGGATCGGGGGCTCAAAATCGGGAGCCCTCGGCTGCGGCTGCCAGAAAAAGCACTCGCGACAGGTCTTTCCTTCAGGCCCGGTCAGAGCGAAATGCGCCATTCCCGGCATGGTCGCGGCATAGATCCGGCTCCTGCCGTCGGCGTCTGTCATGCCCTTGTTGATGATGCTCATGGAGCGCCCCTTTCCAGCCAGCGCACGCGCGGCAGAGAAATCAGAACCGGCTCCGGTCCGGCGCCGGTGACAGATTCGCCGGCTGTGCGCGGCTTGACCTTTTTCGGCGCGACCTCGATCACAAAGTCCCGGCGCGGCGCGCATGGATCGAAGACCTTCCCGCGCAATCGGGACGTGCTGGCATTGCTCATGGCGGTCACTCCGCTGCTTGGGGTTGGGCGATGGCGGCTTCCGCCTTCTCGCGCGCGGCCTCGGCGGCTTCCGCCTTCTCGCGCTCCACTTCCAGGCGCACCATTTTGTCGAGCGTCTCGACCGCCTCTTGCGTCGGGACGGCGATCAAGCCGCCTCCGTTCATGTCGATGTTGAAAAACCGGACCACGCGGCGCGCGGCGGAAAGCAATGTCTCTTCGGCCATTCTGGAAGCTCCCTATTCGGCGGCTGCTTGGGTTTTCGCCGCGCCGCGCAACAAGTTCGACGAAAGCGTGGTGACGCGTGGCGATCCCGTCTCGCGCGACGCGAGGTCGCAGGCGTCGCGCACGCCGATCACCGCCAAAAACTGCTGCGCCCGCGTCATCGCCGTGTAGATCAGCCGCCGCGACACGAAGCCGCCAGCCGAGCGCGGAACGAGGCAGATCACCGCCGGAAACTGCGACCCCTGCGATTTGTGCACCGTGATGGCGCCCGCCGCCGTGACGTTCTTCAGGGTCTTACCCCCGAAGCGGACCATGCGAGGCTCTGCGACTTCGCCGTCTTCCGGCGCGGCAGGATCGAACTCGACGTGCAATTCTTCAATGTCGCCGCGCTCGACCCGCATGGACCGGACGAAGCCGATCTCGCCGTTCATGACGCCGAGGTCATAGTCGTTCTTCAGCGAGATGACCTTGTCACCGATCCCGATCATCTCATCCGGATTGGCGAAGCCGCTGGCCTTGGCGTTGCCGCCGGAGCGCAGTTTCGCGCGCTGTATGCCGGGATTGACAATTGGCGCGTAAAACTGGCTGACATTCCAGCGCGCGATCGGGCCCTTGTCGTTGTGCGTCGCGAGGATCTGCACATCGCGCAACAGGTCGATGGGCGCGCCGTCTTTCTTCTCGACGTCAGGGAAAACCTCCCTTAGAAGCCGCTCCACATAGCCCAGCGCCTCTTCGTCGCTCTGCGCTTCGACATAGAGGAAATCGTTCTCGCCGCTCAATTCCCTCGGCAGGCCCTTCCCGCCGTTGAACAGCTTCGCGGCCTGAATGATGTGCGATCCTTCCGCCTGGCGCATCGTCTTCGTCAGGCGCGCGCGCGGGACGTGCGGCGTCTCCAGCAAGTCGGACAGCACATTGCCCGGCATGATCGACGGGAGCTGGTCGACGTCGCCGACGAACAGCACATGCGCTGCCGGCGGAATGCCGTTCAGGACGATGCGCGCAAGGCCCGCGTCGAGCATGGACGCCTCATCGACAACCAGCACGTCGCAGCGAAGCGGATTATGGATGTTGACCTTCGCGCGGCCGTTGCCACCGATCATGAAGGCTCGGTGAATCGTGCTGGCGTCGCGGCCTGTGCTTTCCGCCAGCCGCTGCGCCGCGCGGCCCGTAGGCGCGACCAGGACGACTTCGCGGCCTTCTCTCGCCTGCGCATCGCAATAGGCGCGCGTGATTGTCGTCTTGCCCGTGCCGGGACCGCCGGTCAAAACCGCGACCGTCGACGTAAGCAGAATTTCCAGCGCATCGGTCTGCGAATCGGCGAGCGTAAAGCCGAGGTCTTTCTCGACCATCTGGACCAGCCGGCGCGCCGGCCGTCGGTCCGAAAACATCGGCCATGCCGTTTGCGCGGCGCCGACGCCCAACTTTGCGTTGACGACGGCCGCGACGGTCTGTTCGGACCGCAGGAACCTGTTCATGCCGATCGCCTGCGCGCCCTGCGGCGAGCCGTCGTCATGCAGCGCCAGCCGCTCCTTGGCGATCAGGTCCGGCACGATCGCGTCAAGCTTGGCGCGGGTTTCCGCCAGCAAGGGCAGATCGAGGAACTGCGCGCCCATGGCGGCGGCGATGGCTGCGCTGCGCATGACGACGGTCGATCCCGTCGAAAGGCATTGCTCCTGCACGGCCAGCGCCATGGCGGCGGCGAGGCGCTC
>CAIZGR010000304.1 GCA_903932535.1 uncultured Hyphomicrobiales bacterium
GACCCGGACTTCAAGTCCGCTACGCGCCCGCCGCGCCCAAAAAACCGGCCGCTGATCGTCGCCTCGGCAAAGCCCGTCGCCTCTGAGTAGGCGGCCACAACGGAGAGCAGATCGTCGATGGAGGATGACATGAGGAATTTTTAGCGGAACTTTTTCCGCTTTGTCAAGCGGACTTGTTTCCCCGTTCCCTTTCGGCCCCCATTCGCGGATTATTGTCCCCATGTCCAGAACGCGCCAACAGGCGCCGGCGGCGAACCCGATCGTCCGGCGGATTGACGAAGCTATCGGCCGCCTGGGCCTGAGCCGGGAAGGGGCATCGAAGAAGGCGGGCCTGGACAGGAGCTTCCTGCGCAAACTGGCGAAACACCCGACCGGCAACGCTTCGCTCGACGCGCTGAACGCGTTGGCGGGCGCGACTGGCATACGCGTCGAAGAGCTGATGTCGCTGGGAGCCGGCGAAGAACCGGGCTTGCGCGGCGCACCGAACAAATCCGGCGTCGCATCCTTTTGGAAAAGCTCTTCTGAAGCAAAAGACCTCGCCGCCCCAAAGCCTCTGGCGGCGATCCCCATTCGCGCGGTCATCGCGGCGGGGTCCATCATGAACGCGTTCACCGTCGAGGATCGCGTGATCGGCTCGGTCGAACGCCCGCCCGGCCTCCTTACGTTCCCCGACGCCTACGCACTTTACGTCGATAACGACTCGATGGCCCCGATGCACCGCGCCGGCGAGCTGCGCTTCGTCAATCCGAGCCGGCCAGCGGCGCCGGGCGATTCGGTAATCGTCTATGAACAGGCCGACGGCCGCACGCAGGCGTTCATCAAGCTCTTTGAGCGCCGGGACGCCGACTGGATCATCTGCCGCCAGTACAAACCGCCGTCGGAAATCAAGTTCGCCCGCAATCGCGTCGTCGCGATCCACCGGGTGCTGACCATGAACGAGCTCTTCAACGCCTGACCAATCAAGGGGCTGAGCGGCCATCCCGCTGTGAGGCAATTCGCCGCATGCTCGAGGCGACGCTTGACGCCTACTGGACGGTCCGCGAGTTTCCCACGCGCAATTTATGAGGATACCGCTCCATACGCTCCATCTTGAGTTGTTTCTTTGGGTGGTGAGCGGAGTGCGAGCGGCCTGCCTGTGCGCTCGCCAACCAGCGCGCCCAAGGGCGCGGAAGTCGCGCGCGCAAGCACAGGCCGCGCGCCGGCCTGAAATCGGGCGGAGGGGCTATGAGCTTCTTGGCTAGACTTTTCAAATGGCGCAATCGGCCGCCAGACGAACGTTCGCGCATCAAGATTCTTTATCGCGCCGCGGACAACGAAATCACTTCGCGCGTGATTACGATCGGCGCGACCATACCGGCCTCCGCAGGCTTGTCGGCGCGCGTCGTAGCGTATTGCCACCTCCGGGGCGAGGTCCGGACTTTTCGGCTCGACCGCATTCTGGCGAGCTTCGAGCCGGACGGTGGCCCCGCAAAGGCCCGCAGTGTAAACCTTGTCGCAGACGTTCCGGCTTTTCGGGCGCTGGTCTTTGCGCCGCCGCCTCGCGAGTCGGGGGCGCCTTTCGGCTCGATCGCCGAAGCGTACGCGCATTACAGGCAGACCCTGGCCGATTCGGGTTGGGTCGTGCAGACGCGCAGTGAAGCGTGGTCGGAGTACGTCGGGTTGCACCGCCGTCACCGGCGCGGGGCCGGAATCATGAAGGGACCCAGCGTCCAACTCGGCTACGAACCGATCTTCGAAGATGTAATCGGCAATGACGGCGCTTTCGAAACCGTGCCCGGTCGGTCTCGCGATCGCCCTTGGACCGTATTTGTCGTTGGGCGCGGCTTCTCATCATATGATCGCGCATCTGCCGCGGCCAACGCGTTCGAGGAAGCGGCCGCCGACGAGGAAATCAAGCGCGCGTGAAAATCCCGCTGCATAGCTGACGGCCCGTCACTTCAGCGGCGAGCCACGCGACAGCGGCTCTGTGTTCGAACCGCACCACCGATGCGGAAAGCGGATAATTTTCCTTATTCCCATTGACGCGGCAAATATTCCGCATTAGCCTCCCTTCATTCGCCCCATCCTGGCGAAAGGAGGCGTCATGAGTTCCGACGGCACGCTCCTCTGGGCCCTCTCCGAAATCCGCGCACGCACCGGCGTCGGCGTGACGCCGATGCTGTCGGAACTGCCCGACGCCATCATGGGCAGGATCGACCGGCTCGAGGCCGGCCTGCACGACATCGCCGCCTGCGCCATGTCCGGCTCGTTCTTCGAAAAGTTGGCGCTCGAGGCGCTCGGCCACGCCAGCGAGGACGAGCGGCTCGCCGCGGTCGCCAAGCGCGCCCCGGCCGGGCCCGCCGAGGCCGAGAGCGCGCTGCGCGTCGCGATCCGCGACCGCAAGGCGGCGCTGTCGCGGCTGCTCGACGCGCTCGATTCCGTGCTCGCCGGCGAGGCGCTCGGCGTCGCCGTCACCGCCATCGACGCCGCCCGACTGCGCAAGGCGCGCCGAGCCTACACGGTCGCGGCCGACGCCGTCGACGTGGCGCTCGCGCCGACGCCCGAGCGGCCCGCGCCGTGACCGCCCGGCCCGACCCGCTGTGGACCCGGCTGCTCGCCGCCGCCCGCGCCGTCCGCCCGCGTCCCGCCGCGCCTGCGCCCGGGCGAAAACCCCCGGCGAAGCCGGAGACCGACGGCGCGTGGGTGACGCTGTGGATCCGCGACGACGCCGGCTGGACCCCGGTCGGCCCGTTCACCCTGCGCTTCGCCCTGAAACTGCGCGACCGGATCGCCGACAACCGCCCGGACGCGCTGGTCGAACTGTTTGTCGCCCCCGTTCTGCCCCCCGGAGAGCCGCCATGCCGGATCTGACCCTCGTCGCGCCATCCCGCAATTTCACCGCCGCCCAGGCGTGGGCGGAGCGCAGCCCGCTCGACCGGGCGCTGCGCGCCTATTTCCTGCGCAGCCAGGACGCCCGCCGGGCTTTGCGCGAGGGCCAGTCCCGCGCCGCCGGCATGCTCGCCGAGCGCATCGAGACCATCGGCCAGATGTCGGCCGCCCGCGCCGCCGCCGGCGAGGACGTCTTCACCCCGCTCGCCGCCCGCTGCTTCGACGCCGTCGACGAGCTCGGCGGCCGCTTCGACGGCGAAGGTTTTCGCAGCGTCCGCGACCGCCTCGCCGCGCTGCGCAGCGGCTCGCCCATCCCCCTCGACGCCATCCGCCTCGCCGACCGCCTGAACGCCGCCGCCGCCGCCCCCCTCTCCCCCTGCGGGAGAGGGACAGCCGGCGAAGCCGGCAGGGTGAGGGTCCGCAACGCCGACGACGACGGGAGCGCCGCGTGACCCGCCCGAGCTATTGGACGTCCCTCGTCGCGTGGGTCGCGGCGATCGCGACCGGGGCGCGCCGCGCCGCCGCCGCAGACCGCGCGACGCTGGTCCTCGCCACCCGCGCCGCCGACAGCGCCGCCGCCCGCGCGCTGGCCGCCCGGGCGGCCCGAGACACCCGCCGCCAGCACGAAGAGGCGGCGCGTGCGCTCCGCCTGCGCACGCTGGCGCTGCGCGCCGAGATCGCCATGCGCGAAGGCTTTGGAGGCTGACATGCACGCACTCGCCTTCGTCGCTGGCGTCGCCCTCGGAATCGCCCTGTTCGCGGCCGGCGCATTCCTGTGCTTCGCCGACGACGCCGCCCGCGAGCACGAACCCTACTGACCCCCCGCCCGCTTCCCCTCTCCCCTTGCGGGAGAGGGTGGCGCGAAGCGCCGGGTGAGGGTTCGCAACACTGCCCTCGCCGCCAGACCACCCCGGAAAGGACCGCCCATGATCATCTGCGCCCCCTCAGCCATCGTCGACGACGCCGACCTCGAACCCGATCCGCCGCCGAGCGCGGAGGCGGTGGCCCGCGCCCTCGCCACGCTGCGCGCCGAGCGCGACGGCGCCCGCGAATCCCTGCGCCAGTGCGAGGCGCCCGCCCGCCGCCAGGCCGCCGCCCTGTCCGACCAGGCCGAGACGATCGAGCGCCTGCGCGCCGAGCTCGCCAACCAGCAGGACGCCTTCGCCGTCGTCGACGACCGCTGCCTGCGCGCCGAACGCACCGCCCGCGGCCTCGGCCACCTGCTCGCCGATGTCACGCTGCGCCAGATCGCCGACAGCGAGGCCCCGACGTGACCCACTATCACCCGACGCCCGCGACATGGCTTTGGTGGCGCACGGTCCTGACCGAGATCGCCCGCGCGTGGATCGAGCCCCGCGCGCCGTCGGCGGACGAGGTCAAGGCGATGGTCGATGACAGGGACGCGCGGCTGAGGGCTGCGCTGAATGGAGGCGGACGATGAGCGACCACGAACGCATTTGGTTGCAGCCCGATTGTTGTTCCGACCCAGACGTCGGGCGCGAATGGGCCGACGCCGCCGACCCAGAGCCGTGCGAAGACGGCGCGTCGTGGACGGAATACGTCCGCGCTGACCTATTCGCCGCTCAGGTCGCCTCACTCCTCGCGGAGACCGACCGTGCGTCGTCTGAACTGGCGGGGAGGCTGCGCGCCGAAGGGGAACTCGCCGACGTCAAGACGCTGGCGGAGCGCGAACGGGAAGCGCAGGCCGCCCGCATCGCCGCGCTCGAAGGCGCGCTGCGTTTGGGCCGCGCCTACGTGGACCTTGCTCTTGTCGAGGCGACTATCAAAGGCGAGCACCTACCCGCGAACCGCGCGAAGGACGTTCCGGACCCGAGAAGAGGCTATTGCCTACGCGAAATCATCCGACTTTTCCTTCATTGCAGAGTGCAAACAGCAAGACTTCGACCTGACGATGGACGGCGAAACTATCCTCGACACGCTGCGCAATCAAAACGACTATCTGATCGGGGATAGTGAGTTTATCAGCCCGACCAAAGAGCAGACGAAGGAACTCGGAGACGCCGTCAATACCGCGATCAAGTCATGGGTGGCCAAGCACAATCTAAACCTGACGGCGTGGCAATTCGCCGGCATCCGCAACCACGAGTGCGTCGATATACCAGAGGTCAGCCATGAGTGACGCGAGAGAGACGGCGCAGAAGATAGCGTCCATCGTGAGCCCCATCAGTCGGGACATTTCCGCCGCGCTGACCGAGAACATCTTTTACGCCATCACCGCCGCCGTCGAGGCGGAGCGGGCGCGGTGCGCTGGGCTCGTAAAAGCAGCCCGCAGGCATTGGGACGACGACACCTATCCAGAGGAAGATATTTTTGACCAGTTGGAAGCCGGGATTATTAGACCACGAGGAAGGAGGAACCAGGGCGCGGCAGCTATCGACGCTGCGGCCGGCGTCATCGCGAGGGGGACGAAATGATCGGCGGACACGTCATCCACGTCTGCAACGTGCGCAAGAATTTCGGCAACGGTCCGCAGGCGGCAAAATCAGTCTGGTGCGTTGATCGTCATGGAGACGAGGCGTGCGTCTACGTCAGCGCCGCGTGTCCCGTCGTACCGGGGGATAGCATCTGGTGGCAGGGGCGAGAAGCGATGTGGACACCGGCGGATCGGTCGCAAATCGACGTGCATTTCGCGCGCTATGGCTATTCGTTCGACCCGAGGAAGGGGACGCCGTGACCGCCGCCAAGCCCATCATCATGTCCGAGACGAGCGTGCGCGCGCTGCTCGCGGGACGAAAGACTCAAACGAGGCGCGTGATCAAGCCGCAGCCTTCGCAGCGGCCGTCGCAGATCATGCCTGCGAAGTGGGAATGGTACGCAAAGCGGGGACGAGGCGCATTCTCCGGGGTTACTGCCGATCGCCTCGTCGAGGCATTGGCGCAATGCGGCGGCCTGCCCTACGCCGTCGGCGACCGCCTCTGGGTTCGGGAGGCGTTCCAAACCGCCATGTCGGACAACGGACCCTGCTGGCTCTATCGAGCCGACAAGGAACGTGTCTATCCGGAGTTCGATGGCCCGGACGAGGGGAACGGCCCGAGTTTCAACTATGAACGCTACCCGGCGGACTATTCCCATTGGGCCGGCGACGTCGAGGCGCGCGGCCCGTGGCGATCGCCGCTTTTCATGCCGCGCTGGGCGTCGCGCCTGACGCTGACCGTGACCGAGGTCATGGTCGAGCGGCTGCAGGAGATCAGCGAGGCCGACGCGGTCGCGGAGGGCGCGCCCTTTGACGATGGGCTTCCTTTCCCTGTTGAGAAGGCTCCGGCCGGGTCGAACTACATCGAAGACGGATGGGATTGCGCGCGCGACTGGTACGCGGACCTTTGGGAATCGCTCCACGGTCCCGACGCATGGGCGGCGAACCCGTGGGTCTGCGCGATCACGTTCACGGCCGAGTCCCGCAACATCGACGGGGTTCAGCCATGAAATATGACGCTACCGGGCTTCTCGTGAACGCGGCCAAGGCGCTGCGCAAGCGCGACGGCGGCACGGCCTATGCCCTCGCCGAGCTTGCTGAGAACCTCCGCAAGGTCATGGCGGGCGAAGCAACGCTGGACGAGTTCCGCGCCGCGTATGTGTGCTCGAAAGAGCCCATCGACCCGGAGAAGGTTGTGCCGGCATGACCGCCATCCCCACCCTCGGCTACCCGACCCGCATTGACGCCGTCATGGGCCTTCGGCGCCAGGGCCGCACGACGCGCGAGATCGCCGCCGCCCTCGGCGTCGAGACGAAGACAGTCACCGCGCTTGAGCATTCGGCCGGGCGCGCGCGACGGAACCCGCGACCGTGCGAAGAGATGGGCCGCACCATCGTCTTCCCGGTCGACGTGCTCGACGCGCTGCGCCCCCATGCCGCCGCCCGAGGCGTCCACGTCAACGCGCTGGCCCGCCGCATCGTCGAGGAGGTCGTCGACGCCGGCCTGGTCGACGCCGTGCTGGACGATGCCGAATGACGCTGCTAGCCGCCCTCGACCTGCGCCCCGAGGACGCCGTACTCGGCTTTGGCAAAGCTGGCCGGCGTGATGCTTATAGGCATGAATTCGTCTATTTTATCAGATGCCTAGATACCGTAAAGATCGGCTACTCGAGCGGACTTTCGCGGAAGGAACAGCTTCAAACAGGTAACCCGTCCCAACTTGAAATCATTGCGATTATTCCCGGAGGTCGACAGTTGGAACGATTGCTTCATCAGCGCTTCGCCGAGTATAATGTCAGGAAAGAGTGGTTTCGTCTCGTGCCGCCCATTATGACTTGGTTGGTCGAGCACATCACGGACCGTTTCCAGCCGGCTTCTATGGCGGAGTCTCAGGGTAACGGCGGCGCGTCGTGCGCAGATGACCACCCGCCGGCCACGTCCGCCTATTTCGAACTCGATCGCCGCACTAAGATCATCTCCTACGCCAAACGCCTGGGCCTCAGCAAAGATTTCGCCGCCGAGCATATCGCGGCGCAGACGGATGTCGAATCCTTCATCGCCCTGGCGATCAAGAGGCATGACGCCGCCATTTCGCGGAAGAAGGAGGACATCTCGATACACGGACGATTTGCGAATAATCCCCTCTGCGAAGCGATCGTCGCGCTGATCGAATCCGATTTTCCGGAAGGATGGGAAGGCACCTCCGCGCGGCTGCTTGAGCTTCTGCGCCCGAAAGTCTCGGACACGGTCGCACGGTCGCGTCTGTGGCCAGACAATAACGTCGCGCTGGGAATTCAGATCAGCCGCCTCGCGCCCGTTCTGCGGCGCTGCGGGCTCACCGTCGAAAAGAAGCATTCGGGCAAGCGTTGGCTGACGATCCGCCGCATCGTCGAGGAGGTCGTCGACGCCGGCCTGGTCGACGCCGTGCTGGACGACGCGCCGTGAGCCGACGCGCATCCGCCGCCAACCGGCAGGAAAACCCGCCTCCGCGCGCCGCCTACCGCGTGGACGAGGTCGTGGCGATGCTCGGGATCAGCCGGTCCACGGTCTACGAGGCGATCAAGGACGGCCGGCTCAAGTCCGGCAACACGCTCGGGCGCCGGCTTATATCAGCGGCGTCGATCAGGGCGACTTTCGGGGAGATCGAGGGATGAGCCGATGATCTGGACAGACCTTGGTTCGCTCGTTCCATTCGCGATCCTGCGCGCGCATCGGCAGACTTACGACGGGACGGTGAACGACAGAAACATGCGGCTGATGAGCCGGTGTCGGCACGTGTTCGCTATCAACTCCGTGACGTCGGCAACATTGATCTACACGCGTGACGTCGGGCATCATACTTCAGGATGGTGGAAGAACCCGGACTACGAGCGCTGCCGGCATTTGTCGATTGCGTTCTTTGCGGGCGCGCTCTCCGCTCCGCTCCCGCTCCCGTTCAATCGAAAGGAAGCGCAGCGGATCGCAGAAGCCTTCTTCCGAGAAGACACCCGGAAATGCTGGATAGAGCCGCCGTACAGCCCGGAAGGGAAGCGCGCCGACGTCCACCACTACCGGCTGTTTTGCGACCCGTCCTGGACGCCTATGATTCCGCGCGGCGAGGTCTACAGCCGCGAGCAGATGCCTTTTGGATGGAAATCGTTTTCCGAAATCCATGGATGGTCGCCAACCGAGGAAAATGCTCCTTGGCTGAAAGCAGTGTCGGAATGAAGTGAGAGGTCCTGACCGATGTGCAACGCCTGCGGAAACATGTGCTGCGGTTCCGACATGTTCGGCGGATGCGGATGTGACGGGTGCTACGAGGAAGACTGCTGGTCAGACGACAACGACTTTGAGATGGATGACGATTACGAAATGTCGGCGCTTCCGGTCGCTCGCGGCTTCGCGTGCCGCCCTACCGCCGATCCGCAATCCTGATGACTGTCGCGCCCTGCCCGCCCAAGAAATCGGCCCAAGCCGTCATCAACGCCCGTCGCCGGTCCAGCGCATCGCTCCGCCGGTAGGCGCGCTCCGTCGCGTCGCCCACGACATGCGCAAGCGCCGCCTCGGCCAACTCATGCGGGAAACTCGTCGCGTCTCCGCGCCAGTCGCTGAACGACGACCGGAAGCCATGAACCGTTACACCGATCTCCCATCGCGTCAGGATCGCGAACAGGGTCCGGTCGCACATCGGCTCGCGCGGGCGGACGCCGTGGAAGGGGAACTGGCTTTCCGCCCGGTCCCGCTTCATTTCGCGCAATATCTCGACGGCCCGTGCCGACAATGGCACGCGGTGTTCGGCGCCCGCCTTCATGCGGCCCTTTGGGATCGTCCAGACGCCGGCCTCGAGGTCGAACTCGCCCCATTCGGCCTGTAGCGTCTCGCGCGTCCGCGTCGCCGTCAGGATGCAGAACTCCAATGCCCGCGCGCCCGCAAAATTGGCCGCCCGCAGGCGTTGGACGAACGCCGGGACTTCGCGCCAGTCCATC
>CAIZGR010000305.1 GCA_903932535.1 uncultured Hyphomicrobiales bacterium
CCGCCGCGCGCGCCTTCCGGATCGCGGTCTCGCGGGTGAAGGGGGGAACGGGTGGGCGGCGCGTCATGGGGCAAATCCTCGCTGCGTCGATCGGCCGCGGCGCGCGGCAAAGGCGTCCGGCGCGCCAGCACAATTTTACCGCATGTGCATAGAAGCGTCCCGCTTTGTCGGCCTTCGCAGCCCGGATTCTTCGCTCCGCCCCCGCTGAAGTAGGGATTGCGGCCGAATGTAAGCATGGTAAACTTAGACAGTCTCGTTTGCCGGCTGCCGGCAGCCGTCGCGGCAGGGTTCGAGCCGCCGCAACCGTGGCGGGCGAGACAGGGCGGCTGTTGTCGATAGAGGCCCGCCAATGACGCTCCCTACCAATCCGGCCACCTGGACCAAGGCGCAATACCAGAGCGCAACCGCCGCCAACATCGCTGCGCTGACTACCGCGCAGGTGGCGGCGATGACGCATCCGGAGTGGTTGCCGCCGGCTGCGGTCGCCGGGTTCACCGCGACGCAAATTCGCTCTATTTCCGTCAGCTGGTCGTTTGCGAGCCCGGCCTGGATCGCGGCCCTCGCCCCGGCGGCGCTGGCGGCGATCCCGGCGGCGGGCGTCGCCCAGCTCGCGTCGTCCACGGTCGCGGGGATGACGACCGCCGAGATCAACGCCCTGACGGCGGCGCAGCTCGGGGCGCTGCCGTATGTGACATCGCTTTCGACCTCCGT
The DNA here is from genome assembly GCA_903932535.1 of uncultured Hyphomicrobiales bacterium. Taxonomy (GTDB): domain Bacteria; phylum Pseudomonadota; class Alphaproteobacteria; order Rhizobiales; family Beijerinckiaceae; genus Roseiarcus. The sequence goes on from CAIZGR010000305.1 coordinate 712, forward strand.
GGTCGGGGGGCTGACGGCGGCGCAGGTGGCGGCGTTCAATGCGAACGTTTGGCCGGGCGTCACGGTGGCCTTCCTCGACGCGCTTTCGCCCGCCGCTTTCGCCGCCATTCCGGCCGCCGGCATCGGCAAGCTCTCGGCCTACGTCACCTATTACGGTCTCAACGCCAAGCAGGTGGGATACCTGACCGCGGCGCAGGCGGCGGCGATCACGCCGGCCAATATCGGCTACCTGACCTCGGCCGCGGTCGCCGGCTTCACCGCCAAGGCGGTCGCGGCGCTGAGCACGGCTCAGATCGCCGCGTTCGGCAATATCGACGCGCTCACCGCCGCCGCCGTGTCCGGGCTCGGCGCCGCGCAAGTGGCCGCCATCACCGAGGACTGGTACTGGATGAGCGCCGGCTGGCTCAACGGGCTTTCGACCACGGCGATCGCCGCCATCCCGACGACGGCCTCGGGCATCGCCGATCTGACGCAGGCGGCGCTCGCGGGCCTCGACGCCGCCCATGCCGGCGCGCTGACGCTGGCTCAAATCGGCGCCGTCGCCCACGCCGACTGGCTCGGCGCCGCCGCCGTCTCCGGCCTCTCGGCCGCGCAGATCGCCGCGCTGAACATCGATTTCTATTGGATCTCGTCGAGCTGGCTGAACGCGACGAAGCTCGGGAGCTTCGCCGCCGTCACCGTGGCCGAGATCGCCCAGCTCACCACGACCGCCATCGCCGGGCTCGACGCCGCGCATATCGGCGCGTTGACCAAGGCGCAGGTCTCGGCGCTGTCGACCTCGCAGATCGCGGCGCTGTCCGCGAGCCAGATCGCCGCGATCTCGACCGCCGACATCGCCGTGCTGAGCGCGAGCCAGCTCGCAACGCTCACCGCGGCTCAGGTCGCGGGGCTGACGGCGGCGCAGGTGGCCGCGCTGTCGGACGCGCAGATCGCCGATCTCTCCGCCTCGGCGCTCTCGGGGCTCACCAAAGCGGCGGCTGCGGGGCTGCGCATCGACCAGATCAACGCGCTCGGGATCGCCATCTCCAGCCTGTCGACGAGCGTGATCGCCGGGCTTTCGGCGGCGACGGTCGCGCAACTCGGCGTCTGGCAGATCACCGAGCTTTCGGCCGCCCAGGTCGGGGCCCTGACGGCGAGCCAGGTGGCGGCGCTGACGGCGAGTCAGGTCGGCTACCTTTCGCCCGGGCAACTGCAGGCGCTGGGCAAGTCCGCCGCTCTGCTCGCCGCCGGGACGCTGGCGGCTCTGAGCGGGAGCGACATCGCCGCGATCTACCCGTCGCTGTCGGCGGCGCAGCTGGCCTCGCTCTCGACGAGCCAGGCCGCCTCCGAGACGCTCGCCGCAAGCCAGACGAGCGCGCTGATCTCCAGCCTCTCCAGCGCGGGACTGCTCAGCGAAGTCAAAGCCGCGGTGGCGGCCGGGCAGCCGGTGTTCTCCTATGCGGGGCTGCTGCAGATCCTGACCGGGCTCGAAGGCGCCATCGGCGCGTCCGGCCTGACCGCGGCGCAGTTCAACGACCTCGAGAAGCTGAGTGCGGCGGTGACCAAAGTCGAGGGAAGCGGGTCCTATCTCGGCAGCGTGCTCAATAGCCTCGTCAACGGCGACCCGGCCAATGCGACCTGGACCGCGGGCGGTTCGACCAGCGCCGCGCTCGGCAACCTCGCCGTCGGCAGCTCGGCCGCAAAATTTCAGGAGCTGGTCGGCAAGTGGCTCCTCGGCGGCGATCTCCCGTACTGGGGCGGCCCGGTGACGTGGAGCGCCGACACGGCGCCCCTGTTCTCCAGCACGGGCGTGGCGGCCGGCGATCCCTCCCAGGGCTCCATCGGCGACTGCTACCTGATCGCCGCGGCGGTGGAGGTGGCGCAGGATCAGCCGGGACTGCTCGAGTCGATGTTCACCGACAACGGCAACGGCAGCTTTGGCGTGAGGTTCTACAGCCCGTCCGACAAGCCGGTCTATGTCACGGTCAACGACGTGCTGCCCTCGGGAAACGAGGCGACCGACGTGTCCGGAGCGAACTGGCTGTCGCTCATGGAGAAGGCCTTCGTCGCCTACGACGTCGAGGAGAACGGCGCCGCCAATTCCTACGACACGATTTCCGGCGGCTGGTCCAACGGCCTCACGGCGATCACCGGGGAGGCGACGCAGTCCTTTCTCTGCTGCTACACGCCCTCGCATAACGCCTGGGACACGACCGTGCAGAGCACGGTGATCTCGGCGCTCGCGAGCGGCAAGGACGTGCTTTACGGCAGCTTCATGGACACCTTGGATCCCGGCAACGGACGGAGCGATCTCATCTCCGACCACATGTTCGCGGTCACCGGCTACGACGCGGCGACTCGCGACTTCATCCTGCGCAACCCTTGGGGCGCCGCGGGCGGGTCGGACTGGAACGGCAGCTTCGAGGCGAGCATCGACACGCTGTGGGCCGCGAGCGGCTCGGCGTCGTCGAGCGGCTTCATCGTCGCCACGGGCAGCGCTCCGTCCGGGTCGGTGATCGCGCCGTACGCCGTGCACGCCTGAACGGGCGCCGAGGGCGCGTACGCGCGCAAGGAGAGCCCGCGGCGGCGCGGCGCGGCGCACGCGCCGTCGTCGCGAGCGAAGCGCGGCGATCCAGAAGATCGCAGGGCGCCCTTCGTTTCCCGGGATCGCCACGCCGCATCGGCCCCTCATGCGCCGAGCGCGGCGAACCTCCGCGCGACGGCGCGGCCGAAGTCGTTGCGGAGACGCGCGAGCATCGAGAGCGGGGGCGACAGGTCCGGCTCCGGCGCGAGGCGCGCGGCGCGCGGCGAGGCGGTCGATCTGGCGATAACCATCCCGCCTGCGCGAGCCGGTTCTGGCCGCGCGGCGCGGCGGAGCGGCTTTTCGGCCCCCAGTCGCCGCGGCCCGGCGCGAGCCGGCCCTCGGGGACGGGCAGTGCGGCGAGACCGCCGGCCATCATGCGGCGAGGAAAATCCGGAACGAGGCTGAACGGCCGGGCGGTCGCGATCATGTCGGCGGCGCCGTCCTCGATCGCGGCCCCCATTCCCGCGCGCGCGGAAGCCGCCGGTCAGCAGGATCGGCATCCTCGCGAGCGCCTTGATCGCCGCGGAATATTTCGGAAACGGCGCCTCGCGCAGGCGCGCGCTGTCGCGGATTTCGCGCTCGGGAACGGCCTTGAAGAACTCTATCCGTTCGTAGGTTCCGCCGGAGACCTCCAGAAGGTCGACGCCGGCGTCGCCGAGCCGGCGCACGGCCTCGCGGCAGTCCTCGAGCGTGAAGCCGCCTTTGACGAAGTCGGAGGAATTCAGCTTCACCGCGATCGGATCGTTTTCCCCGACCGTGGCGCGCACGGCGCCGGCGACCTCGAGCAGCAGGCGCGCGGGGTTGGCCAGCGCGCCGCCCAAGCCGTCATGCCGCAGGTTCGTGCGCAGAGAGAGAAACTGCGACAAGAGATAGCCGTGGGCCGCACAGGTCTCGACGCCGTCGAAGCCGGCGTCCTTCAGGATGCGCGCCGTGCGCGCGAAGCGCGCGATGATGTCGCGTATGTCGGACTGTCGCCGGCGCGACGCTTCTTTTGCGCGCGCCGGACTGGCCGACGCTCGCGGCGTTTCTGCCGTTCCTGCGCGGGCCGACGCTGTCCGTCTGGGCCGCGGCCAGCTTCTGGCTCCCGTTCCTGATCGCCATGGCGATGTGGCGCTGCGTCGTCCGCCGCGACCCGTACCGCCATGAGACCGGGCTGTGCGGGGAATGGCGTTTCCTATCGGCATGTATTCGGCCGCGACCTCCACGCTCTCGCGCGCCGAGAACCTGCCCTTCCTCGACCCGCTTTCCCTCGCGTTCGCGTTCGCCGGCCTCGCCGTTTGGCTCGTGACCGCCACCGCTGTTCTCGTTTCGCTACGGCCATCGGCGAGGGATCTCGGCCGAGACTGAAAGGCTGTGAAAAACGATGCGGGGAACGTCTTTTTGGGGCGGATGCCGCGTCTAAACCGGCGCGCCAGTCCTCGACCCTACCGGAGGGAGGGGTCGGCGAAAGGCGATCCCTATCCTTATCGATGGAACGCATGGGCGAGGGCTGGGGAAAGGCGGCGGCGCGCAAAAAAAAAGCCCCGTCCGGAGACGGGGCGGGCGCGAAAGGAGGCCGGCGACGGCCCCTGAAGGTTCAAAGCAGCGCTCGATCAGCTCTTGGGCGCTTCGGCCGGCGCGGCGGGCGCAGCCGGGGCGGGGGCCGCGCTCTTCTTGGCGGTTTTCTTCGGGTTCGTCGCGGCGGCGTGGTGCTTGGCCGGCTTCTTCGCCTTGGCCGGCGCCTTGGCGGGCGTCGAGGCGTTGGAAGCGGCGGGCGCGGCCGGCGCCGCGTTCTGGTCGGCCTGCGCGAGGGCGGCCAGGGGCGAAAGCGCAAGGGCTGCGGCGAGGCCGATGGCGGCGACTTTCCTGATCATTGCGAGTCCTCTCTCGGTTGCGGGCTCGGCGGCCCACGGTTGTTCACGAACGCAGGGTGCGCCGCCGCAAATGAATTGGGGATGAACGGACGCCCCAAGCGAAACGCGCCGGTCCGCGCGTCCACGCCGGGCGACCTTTTCCGCAATCGGGCGAACCTTCGCGTGGGCCGGTTTGACGGCGCCCGAGGCGGGCCGCTATGGAGCGCGCCTATGTCGCACAACACCTTCGGACACCTCTTCCGCGTCACCACGTTCGGCGAGAGCCACGGGGCGGGGATCGGCTGCGTCGTCGACGGCTGCCCGCCGCGCCTGCCGCTCGAGGCCGCCGACATCCAGGCCGAGCTCGACCGGCGCCGGCCCGGAACCTCGCGCTTCACCACCCAGCGGCGCGAGCCGGACGAGGCGCGCCTGCTCTCGGGCGTGATGACGGACGACGAGACCGGCCGGCAGGTGACGACCGGGACCCCGATCGCCGTGTTCATCGAGAACGTCGACCAGCGCTCGAAGGATTACGGCGACATCAGGGACAAATATCGTCCCGGCCACGCCGATTACGCCTACGACGCCAAATACGGAATCCGCGACTATCGCGGCGGCGGGCGCTCGTCGGCGCGCGAGACGGCGGCGCGGGTCGCGGCCGGGGCCATCGCCCGCAAGGTCATCCCGGGCGTGACCATCCGCGGCGCGCTCGTCCAGATGGGCGCCTTGAAGATCGACCGGGAAAAATGGGACTGGGCCGAGGTGGCCAGAAATCCGTTCTTCTGCCCGGACGCCGGGGCGGCCGAACGCTTCGCCGACGATCTCGACGCAATTCGCAAGGCGGGCTCGTCGATCGGCGCGGTCGTCGAAGTCGTCGCCGAGGGGGTGCCGCCCGGCTGGGGCGCTCCGATCTATGGCAAGCTCGACGCGGAGCTGGCGAGCGCGCTCATGAGCGTCAACGCGGTCAAGGGGGTCGAGCTCGGCGACGGCTTCGCCGTGGCCGAGCTCACCGGGGAAGAGAACGCCGACGAGATGCGCGCCGGAAACGACGGCAAGCCGCGCTTCCTCTCCAACCGGGCGGGCGGAATTCTCGGGGGCATCTCCACCGGCCAGCCGATCGTCGCGCGCTTCGCCGTCAAGCCGACCTCGTCGATCCTGAAAGCCCGCCTCACCGTCACCCGCGCCATGGAGGATACGGAGATCGTGACCAAGGGCCGCCACGACCCCTGCGTCGGCATCCGCGCCGTTCCGGTCGGCGAGGCGATGGTCGCCTGCGTCCTGGCGGACGCGTTCCTGCGCCATCGGGGACAGGTCGGTTGACGCCCGGGAGGGCGCGCCTCCCGGGCTGCGAGGCGCTCGACTGCCGGCCGGGCGAGCATCCCGAGCATCGCGGCGGCGCCTGACCTCGGCGCGATGCGCTGGAAGCCGTTCGCTACTCGACCGGCTTCCAGCTCGAGTCCGGGTTGTACTGGCTCATGCCGGCCCCGAGGTCGGCCGTCCGGGGTCCGAGGTCCTTCTGATAGACGACGCCATTCTCGCCGCAGATGAAAGTCTGCACGCCGCTCTCGCCGTATTTCGCCGGCCAGGCGGCCATCGCGTGGCCGGCGATCATGTGGCCGTTGACGAGATAGGAATGGGCGCCCCCCGGGGCCGCTGCGCCCTGCGCGGCGAGGATCTTGAAGTTGTAACCGTCGTAGGGCTCCGGCTTCCGGCCGGCGCGCTCGGCGAGATTGGCGTCCTCGACCAGTCCGTCGAGCGGCGAGATGTCGGCCTGGGTCTCGGCCGGCCAGTAGAGGCCGTCGTGCTTGCCGGGGCTCGATAGGATCTTGCTGGCGTATTCGCGCAGGCCGTTTCCGTCGCGGTCGAGCCGGAAATACTCGTCCTGCGCCTTGACATAGGCGCGGCAGGCCGCGATGGCGGCGAGTTCGTCGAAGCCGATCGCGCGGTTGCGCATCTCGTCCTTGCCGCGCGCGGGATCGAAGCGCCAGCCGGCGTCCGACTTGACCAGCGGCAGGGGCAGGGTCCAGCCGCCCTTGCCGACGCGAAGGATCTTCGTCCCGTCCGGACCGTCGTCGATCGCGGTCAACTCTGACGAGGCCTCGTTGAAATCTGCGAGGTTATCGGCGTCTTCGTCGGCGTCGCCCGAGCGCACCAGCGCCGCGCCGTCCTTGCCGAGGATGCGGTCGGCGAAGCCCGGCGACTTCTCCCTGGCGGAATCGACGAGGTCCTTCACCGCAGCCTCGGGGGTCGGATAGACCTGCTGGGCGACCGCCGGAAGCGTCGCGGCGATCAAGACGACCGCCGCAAGCAGGGCGCTGGTTCTCGATGTCATCGTCGTTGTCCTCGTCCGCGTTTCCGTCGCCGGTCCGCCGCATCCGCCGCCGCGCAGGCGGCCAGTCGGCGCACCTCGTTGTCACTGCCCGAGCGGTTCGACCCTCGGCAGATGCGCGCCGGTCGTGATCCATTGCCGATACGTCTCGAACGGCAGGCCGAGCCGGTCGTAGTCGACTCGCAAGTAGCCGTCCGCGCCGCGCGTCACGGCCTCCGGCGCAATGGCCTGCACTTCCTGCGCCATCACGCCGACGTAAGCGGTGTGGCCGCCATTGTAGACGAAGCGATAGTAGCCGAGTCCGTCGTCGAGCCGCCCGACGAGCGCGATGTCGTGCTTGAGGCGGATGTCGGAGTGGCGCGGACCTCCGCCGCCGTGGAAGCCTCCGCCGCCGCCGGGCCGGCC
>CAIZGR010000306.1 GCA_903932535.1 uncultured Hyphomicrobiales bacterium
CCCCAGAAAGATCCACGCGTAGCGAGCCGTCGATCGCCGCCGGCGCGCCAGCGTGTCTTCGAAGCGGCGACGCGCCTGCCCGTGCAGGAAGGCCATCGCGTCGAGATCGAACGCGCCCGTCTTGTCGAGCCGAACCTTCGACGGCCGCCGGCTGGCGCTGGACCGGAGCTCGTCGAGGTCGCGCCGAAGCGCGACGTAGCGCTCGCGGAGCTTGAGCGAGAGAAGGGGCGACACGGCCGCTTGGCCGAGACGGCGAAGAAGGCGCGGCCGAACCGGATCGCGCTCGTTGCTATCGCGAGACATTGTGCGCCTCCTCGACCTCGGCGATCAGCGCATCCCAATTCTTCGGAATGCCGTCGATCTCGCCCGCGCTCCCGTCCGCCTTGCGCCAGATGAGCGTCGGCGTCCCGCGAAGTCCAATCGCGTCGGCGATCCGATTGTTGTTCTCGAGTCGAGCGGGCGCCTCGGACGACGCCGCCAGGCGAAAATTCTGGTGATCCCAGGCCTCGGCCATCTTCGATGGCGGTTGGCTCAACAGGGACTCCGCCGATCGCGTGCTCTGCCCGTTGTCCTCGTAGTCGAGGATCGAGATCGGCACGACCGCCACCTGGATGCGGCCGGCCGTCACATAGGGCTTGAGCGCGTCGAACGCCCGCACGGAATAGCTGCAGAAGGGATCGACGATCATCCACAGCCTCGGCGCGGCCGGATCGCCGATGAGGCCGAAGGCTGCGCGCTCGACGCCGAGCAGCGCGTCGGCCCGGGCGACCGCCTCGACCGACCTCGCCCCATCCTTGTCGACGACGACGGTTGGGATCGCGCCGTCGATCTTCGACACCTGTTCGCGGGTCAAATTCTTGCCGGTCGCGTCCCACATCACGCCGGCGATCGTCGCCCGGCCGTCCGGCGTCGCGTAGAGCACCTGAAACTCTTGCCCGTTCCGCAGATAGAGCCCGCGCAGCCCGTGCGTTTCGCCGAGCTCCTTCACCTGCCCCGCCGCCAAGGTCATCAGCCTGTCGACCGGAAGATCGAGCTGCGGGCCGCCGATGACGGCCTGCCCATCCGGAGCGATCTGAAGGATCATGAATTGCTCGCCGCTTCGGGCGCTGACGCTGCGGAGCCCATGCGCCTGGCCGAGATCGAGCAGCTGAGCGCCGGTCGCGGCGATGTGCTTCAGGACCGGCACGGCGTCGATGTCGCTCGGCGCGGCGAGCGCAAGCAGCGCATCTGAGCCCGATGCGGTTGCGGACGAGGGCGCGGACTGGATCGCGCCGTCGACCGCAGCGTGGCTTGGAGCGCCTGGGCCGGCGGTCGGGTTGTCCGAGCCGGCGAAGGCGAGGGTGGCAAAAGCGATCAGGCTGACGCCGACCGGCAGAACACAAGAGCGCCGCATGCGTTTCGAACTCCATGTCGTCCCGGACGACGATATGGAGGTTCCGCGCAAACGAAAAACGGGATCAAGGCCGCCGTTGGCGTAGCGGCTCGTCGCTGAGGCGAGCGGACGCCAGCGCTCTAAAGTCGTTGAGATAGGACATCTGCAGCGCGCCCAGCGCCTCGGTCTCGTCAGCCACGCGCCAAAGCTCGTGGAAAATCTCGCCCTTGGCCTTGAGGCCGAGCGAGGTCGAGGCCTGGTGTCCAGCGATCGCCAGGATTGCCTCTCGCAACTGCGCCAACCACGATTCCCGAACGGCCTCGTCGTCCGCCGGCGCTGCGGCCAACTCTTCACGGACCCGTTGACACGCGGTCCACAAGAGGGGCTCGAGCGCCTCCAGACCTTGATCACCCTCGCCTTCGTCGCCAAGCGCCCGTTCGCAATCCGCGGCGCAGCTCCGGGTCAGGCCGAGACGCAACTCCCCATCCGAAAGAAGCGAAGAAATGACGGTCGTTTTCAGGACCGATTCCCTGATCGTCGGCGCGGGAGCATCGACAATCTCTCGCACCAATTGCCGCCGCCGAAGGCAAAGCTCATCAAATTCGGGAGGAGGCGTCTCAGAATCCCCGTGTTGCGCGTCGATTTCGTCCAGACGGCCGGCGATCGCGGATAGTTCCTGATACCGGTCGAAGATTTGTCCTGAAGAATTCGATTCTACCAGACTCTGCGTGTTGTTGACGTCCCCAAAACGCTGTTGCCGAAACATTTAGGCTCCTCGGTATAGAATAGGTTGGTATTGAGGCTCTCCCTCCCAGACGTGCAGATCCTTCCGCCATTCCCGAGCCGCTGGCCCGGAAGCTGCGGAGCGCGCGGTAAGTGTGAAGCAATGCCTCTCTAGAAAGACGTCCGCCCCGCAGATTTCAGGGAGAATCGGCCAACACCCCTCGGTGATTTTTTCGATGGCCGCGAGGAAGTCGGTCGTGGTGCGGGAACCCCCGAATTTTCGCGACATCAGACCTCCATACCGGAGTGCTGCGCGTGAGGTCCTCGGCTCGAGAGAGCGACGACGGGCTTAGCCGCGAGACGTCGAGACGCGCGTTCGCAGTCACAGGTTGCGGCTTGAGCGCTGCGCAGCTCGCAAATCAGTTTCATCGTTAGTCCTGTTCAGAAGCGGGGATGTGCAGCTTCCCCGTGGTTGACGCGTGTTCCCTACAGCGGTAGGTGGGGGCTCTTCGGAAGTATCCAACTTAAGATGCATTAATGTGAGGGGGCGTTGCGACACGTCCTCGTCTCCGCCGGAGAGGCCTTTCGGTCCCCGCGAACCGACTGTCGCTCCCCCTCCCCTACCCTCTTCTGGCATCGGTCCGTTTTGAAAGGCGCGGCCCCGATGCATTTCCTGTTCGCGCCGTTCACCGGGACGCTCATCGCGCCATCGTTCTCAAGGAGGGGTCATCGTGGAATCTTCCCGAAACCCTACGCTAGCGGCGTCCGTCAACCTGTCCGGGAAACTCGCTGTCCGGAAACTCAACTTCAGGCAGGATTGTCGGCCAAAATTTGCAGTGTCCGGGAAATCTGGGCTTTCCGGCCAGGAACGAGAAGCCTCTGATTTTCCTAATCTATCGGCTTAGCGTAGGATTTCGGGAAAATCCTCTGCTGACCCCATCTTGGGCGCGGCGTGGCTGGCGCTGGCGATGATCTGCTGCGCAAGTTGCCGGGCGTCAGGCGCAGGAACCACATTTTCGATGAAGAGCGCCG
>CAIZGR010000307.1 GCA_903932535.1 uncultured Hyphomicrobiales bacterium
CCGGCGCGGGCGTCGCGACGGCCGGCGTCGAAACGGCGGGGGCGGCGCTCGGCGCCGCCGCAGCGCTCGGCGCGGTTTGGGTCGCCGGGGGCGCGGCGGACGTCTCAGCGAGCGCCGCTGCGGCCAGGAGGGGCGCGCAAGCGACGGCGCCGGCAAGCAAAACACGAATTCTCATCGATCGGGACCCGCACGCGTCCGCGCGCCCCCAATGGATACGCGCCGCCGCCTCATGATTACCTATGCGATGGTTACTAAATTCGTACAAAGGCAAACTTGCGGCGGACATCGTCAACGCCCAAGGGCGACGTTGCCGGCGGCCGCCCTGAGGCGCGCTCGCCGAGCGCGCTGGCGCGGTCGCCGGCCGCGCCTACAGGCACCGTGTCAATCCGAGATGACGATGTGCAGCCGCCGCGGCCCGTGCGCGCCGAGCAGCAGGGTCTGCTCGATGTCGCCCGACCGCGACGGGCCGGCGACGAGGTTGAGCGTGCGCGGCGCGCCGCCTTTCCCGTAAGCCGCGCGGAGCCGGGCGATAGCCGCTTCGTAATCGGCGACGACGTCTGCCCTTCTCAGCACCACGATGTGGTTGTCGGGCAGGAAATTGAGGGTCGTCGGATTGTCGGCCCCCGAGACGAGCGCGAGCGTCCCCGTCTCGGCGATCCCCGCAAACGCAAACGAGACCGCGTTGAGGTCGTGGCCGTCCGATGGCCCGGAGGAGATTTCCAGCGCCGTCTCGCTCCAAGGCATCGCGGCGAGGCGCGGATCGGCTCCCATTCGCACCGTCGCCGGGCAATTGGCGTCGCGCAGGAAGCGCGCGACCTCGGCGGGAACCTCGGCGCGCGTCGCGACCTCGGCGACGCTCGCCTGCGCCCGTTCCGCCTCCGCCTTGAAGGTCGCGAGGCGCTGCCCGGCGTCGCCCTGCCCGCGCTCCGGCACGACGCCCGCGGGCGCTTCCGCGAGCCGGCGCTCGACCTCGAACCGGCGCGGCGCCTCGGTCCCGGTCACGCCGAGCGAACGCCGGACGCCGGCGAGAACCGAATCGCGCGCGCTCATTTGACGGCTCCGTTTTTCGCCCGCCACCGGCTCTGGAAGGTCGCCCCTTGCGGCGCCGCGAGGTCGCGGTAGCGCGTCCAGCCGCCGGCGAGCGGGGCCGAGGCGAACCGCCCCTTGCGCCGCCCGGCGAGATGGAGCGCGCGGGCGGCCAGGCCGGTCGCGAAGCGGTAGAGCGCGGGCCTCGCGGCGAAGAACGCCCACGCGCCGAGGCCGAAGCGCTGCGGGGCGGGCGAGAGGCCGCGCGCGAATTCCCGCTCGCGCCAGTGCCGCATCATCTTGGGCAGGGGGATGCGCACTGGGCAGACCTCCTCGCACCGTCCGCAGAAGGTCGAGGCGTTGGGCAACTGGCCGCCTTCCGCGACGCCGATCAGCGACGGCGTCAGCACCGCGCCCATCGGCCCGGGATAGACCCAGCCGTAGGCGTGCCCGCCGACCGCCTGATAGACTGGGCAGTGGTTCATGCAGGCGCCGCAGCGGATGCAGCGCAGCATGTCCTCGAATTCCCCCCCGAGCATCGCCGAGCGGCCGTTGTCGAGCAGGACGACGTGATATTCGGACGGGCCGTCGGGATCGCCAGCGCGGCGGGGGCCGGTCGAGAAGGTGGTGTAGACCGAGGCGTCCTGGCCCGTCGCCGAGCGGGCGAGCACCCGGAGAAGCTGCGCCGCGTCTTCCAGCGTCGGCACGATCTTCTCGATCGACGCGATCACGATGTGGGCGCGCGGCAGGATCTGGGTCAGGTCGCCGTTCCCCTCGTTGGTCACGATGACCGACGCGCCCGTTTCGGCGATCAGGAAATTCGCGCCCGTAATTCCGGCGTCGGCTGCGAGAAACTTGGCGCGCAGCACCCCGCGGGCCTCGCCGAGCAGCTGCTCGGGCCGGCTGAGGTCGCGCTCGGGAGGCAGCTCCCGGTGCGCCTTGCGAAAATCCTGCTCGACATCGCGCGCGGTGACGTGGATGGCAGGGGCGATGATGTGCGAGGGCGTCTCGTGGCGCAACTGGATGATATATTCGCCGAGGTCGGTCTCGACCGCCTCGATCCCGGCCGCCTCGATCGCCGCGTTGAGCCCGATCTCCTCCGAGATCATCGACTTGCCCTTGGTGACGCTTTTCGCGCCGAGCCCCTTGCAGAGGCCGACGACGATTTTGCGCGCAGCCTCGGCGTCCTCGGCGAAATGGACATGGCCGCCGCTCTCGACGACCTTGCGCTCGTAGGCCTCGAGATAAAGGTCGAGATGCGCGAGCGTGTGATCCTTGATGGCGCGGGCGCTGTCGCGCAGCGCCTCGAATTCCGGCAGCCGCTCGGCCGCGGCCGCGCGGCGGCCGGCGAAGTTGCGCGCAAAGGTCATCGCGCCCTGCAACCGCACGTCGGTCAGCGCCTCGTGGACGTTCGCCTTGAACCGCGGCGTGGTCGCGACGGCGGTCATCGGCCCGCTCCCTTCTGCGGCTCGCCGATCGCCGGGCCGTCCGCCATGCCGGCCAGCACCTCCGCGACATGGCGCGCCTCGACCGCGGAGCCCGCGCGCTGAAGCTTGCCGGCGATGTTCAGGAGGCAGCCGAGGTCGCCGGCGAGCACCGTGCCGGCGGCGGCTTTGCGAATGTCGTCCGCCTTGCGGGAGACGATGGCGTTCGACAGCTCACCGTATTTGGCCGCGAACAGCCCGCCGAAGCCGCAGCAGGTCTCGGCCTCGTCGAGTTCGACGAGGCTCAGGCCCTCGACGCTCGCGAGCAGCCGGCGCGGCTGCGCCTTGACGCCCAGCTCGCGCAACGACGAGCAGGAATCGTGGTAGGCCACGGTCCCGTCGAACCGCACCGTCACGCGCTCGACGCCGAGGACGTCGGTGAGGAAGCTCACCAGCTCGTGCGTCTTCGAGGCGAATCGCTCGGCCTTCGCCGCCATTTCCGGCTCGCCGGCGAAGAGTTCGGGATAATGCCGGATCAGCATGCCGCCGCACGAGCCGCTCGGGACGACGACATGGTCGCAATCCTCGAACGCCGTGATCGCCTGCCTTGCGAGCCTGGCCGCGGTCGCCCGGTCGCCGGAATTGTAGGCCGGCTGGCCGCAGCAGGTCTGCGCCGGCACGACCACCGTGCAGCCGGCGTCCTCGAGGAGCTTCACCGCGGCGAATCCGACGGTCGGGCGCATGATGTCGACGAGACAGGTGACGAACAGGCCGACCCGCCGCGGACGCGGGCCGGCGCCCTCAACAGCATTCATGGTCATCGGACCAAAATCCTCCCCGCGCCGCAGCCGGCGCGCCCTTGTGGCGTCCCGAACGGCCCCATAAAGTCGCACGATGGCCACGGATATCGCAACCCGAGTTTACAATCACGCCTTCCGGATCGACCCGGCGATCCGGACGCTGCTGGACACGGATTTCTACAAGCTCCTGATGCTCCAAATGATCTGGAGGATGCATCCGGCGCGGCGCGTGACCTTCCAGCTCGTCAACCGGACGACGACGGTCAGGCTCGCCGAGATCGTCGACGAGCGCGAGCTGATCGACCAGCTCGACCATGCGCGCACCTTGAGCTTCGCCAAGAACGAGCTGATCTGGCTCGCCGGCAACACCTTCTATGGCACGCGGCACATCTTCGAGCCGGGGTTCATGGAATGGCTGGCCCGCTTCCGGCTGCCCGAATACGCGCTGCACAAGCGCGACGGGCAGTACGAGCTGACCTTCGCGGGCCTGTGGGCCGAGACCACCATGTGGGAGATCCCGGCGCTCGCCATCATCAACGAGCTGCGCGCGCGGGCGGCGATGCGCGCCATGAGCCGCTTCGACCTCGATGTCCTCTACGCCCGCGCCAAGGCGAAACTCTGGTCCAAGGTCGAGCGGCTGCGCGTTCTTCAGCGCGAGGGGCCGCTGAAGGTCTCGGACTTCGGCACCCGCCGCCGGCACGGCTTCCTGTGGCAGCGCTGGTGCGTGGAGGCGCTTCAGGAGGGCCTCGGCGACAGTTTCATCGGCACCTCGAACGTCAAGCACGCCATGGACACCGGCCTCGAGGCGATCGGCACCAACGCCCACGAGCTGCCGATGGTCTATGCCGCAATCGCCCGCGACGAAGCCGAATTGCGCGAGTCGCCCTATGCGGTGCTGCGCGACTGGGCGACGATGTACGGCGGAAACCTGCTCGTCGTCCTGCCCGACTGTTTCGGCACGACCGCCTTCCTCGGCAACGCCCCCGACTGGGTCGCCGACTGGAAAGGCGCGCGCCCTGATTCCAAGCCGCCGCTCGAAGCCTCGCGCGAGCTGATCGACTGGTGGCGATTGCGCGGCCGCGATCCCTCCGAGAAGCTGGTCGTGCTCTCGGACGCGATGGACATCGAGTCGATCGAGGAATCGGCGCGGGCCTTGCGCGGCGAGGTCAACCTGTCGTTCGGCTGGGGCACCAATCTCACCAACGATTTCCGCGGCTGCGCCCCGGCCGGGCCGGTGGGTCAGCTCAAGGCGATCTCGCTCGTGTGCAAGGTCGCCGAGGCCGACGGCCGGCCGGCGGTCAAGCTGTCGGACAATCCCGACAAGGCGCTGGGGTCGCCGGAGGCGATCGAGCGCTACCAGCGGATTTTCGGGGTCAGCGGGATGTCGCGGCATCCGGTCGAGGTGTGAAGGGGGGGAGGGGCGCTTGGGTTTTCAGGGTTTCGGGCCGGAGGCGCTGCCGTTCTTCAAGGCGCTCGCCTTCCATCAGACGAAGGAATGGTTCGAGGAGAACCGCGCAACCTACGAGCGCGCGGTCAAAGGACCGATGGGCGACCTCGTCGAGGACGTGGCCGCGCGCCTCGCGAGCGCGAAAATCCCGATCAAGGGCGATCGCAAAGCGTCGCTCTTCCGCCTCCACCGCGACGCGCGCTTTTCCAAGAACAAGGACCCTTACAAGACCAACGCCGGCCTCGCCATGACCCGGACGGGTTCCAAGACCGATCCCGGCGTGCTCTACTTCCACCTGTCGCCCGAGGAGTGCTTTTTCGCCGCCGGCTTCTACCGGCTCGATCCGTCGCCGCTCGGCCGGCTGCGCGCCGCGGCGGCGCGCGCGCCCAAGGCCTATAAGCCGATGATCGCCAAGCTCGCGAAGGCGGGGCTCGCGCTTTCCGAGGAGGACGCGCTCAAGCGCGCGCCGCGCGGTTTCGAGGGGATCGACGATCCCGACATTCTCGTCGCGGCGCGGCAGCGGCATTTCATCTGCCTGAGGCCCGTCTCGGAAGCGGAGATCCGGGAGCCCGCCCTGGCGGACGCGCTCTGCGCCTTCGCCGAGGACGTTTTGCCGCTGCTGGAGTGGGGGTGGGACGCGCTGACGGAGACGCGGTAGACGGGGGAAGGCGGGTCTTGCCCGACGTCGCATGACGACACACGTCGTCAGCGAGGTGAAGGGCGACCCACAAGGAGTACTCATTATTTTATCCTTTTTTGCGTATTTTTTACCTTATTTTCTGTTAAACTATGTTGACATCGTGCAAGGAGCGGTGTTGACATTGTTTATCTGTCTGGCCGATCGGCATTTCGCGGGTCCGTGTCTTCACGGCCCCGCGTCTTACGGACGGCGGCAGAACGGAGGCTTGAAATGGCGAAAGTCCGCCTGAACATCGAAGTCAGCCAGGATTTGGCCGACCTCCTGGACACCCTGGCAAGCTCGGAGGACACGACGCGCACCGAGATCGTTCGTCGATCGCTCTCGGTCTTGAAGGCTTTTCGGGAACAGCAGGCGGTCGGTCGCGGCCATATGGGTTTTACCGCCGATCCACGGTCGCTCGATGCGGAAATGCTGGGAATTCTGACGAACGCGCCGCGATCCATTGCCGAAATCGACGCGGCGGGAGCGAAGGTCGAACGGATCGCCGCCGAGTAAGTGGGCGTTATCACCGTTGCGCCCCCGCATCTACGGTGATAACCTGCTGATGCGGGGGTCTTTATGCCTGAAGAAATTTACTCCGAGCGGGTTATTCCAAAGGGAAGAGTCAAGTCTGTCGCGGAGGAGCCGTTAGAAAAATTTCGTTTGGATCATAAAGAACGCATGTATCGTTTTTGGGTGCTGACTGCGTTTGGAATAGCGGTTATCTTTCTGTGTATCTATATCGTTACGAGCGGAAACCCGGAAGTCCACGATTTCAAGTCTGGAGCCTGGAGCATCTTGACCGCGCTCGGCGGTGGCGTCGTCGTCGCAATGACCGGCGCCTCCGTTGAGGGTCGACGGAGGGGCGACCCATGACGACGACGCCGGTGGCGGCGTCGACCCGGCGGGTGCGCCAAGTTGTCCACCTCCATTTCGATCGCGTCCCGACGTCCTGTGGCAACGGGACCCAGCCGTTCGATTATCGCCGCATCGCCGTCAGCATCGACCGCTCGCCCACAGGGCTCGACGCGAATCTGTAGACGCGTCGCCGACCGCGTCCGCCGCGCTCATCGAGCGCGGCTACAGGGCGGGCGTCGTTTTCGGGTGGCGGCGCCGGCGCGAATGGGCGAAGGTCGCGTCCTCAATCGGGACGAAATCCATGCTCGACATGCCTTCCCCTCCGCCCGACGCCGCCGACTACGCAACCGTCAAGCGCGCGATCGAGTTTCTGTCCACCCGCTGGCGCGACCAGCCCTCGGTCGAGGATGTCGCGGCCGAGGTCGGGCTGTCGCCGTCCCATTTCCAGCACGTGTTCAAACGCTGGGCCGGGCTCACGCCCAAGGCCTTCCTCCAGGCGATCACCATCGAGCGCGCCCGCGAGCTCCTGCGCTCCTCGGCGAGCGTGCTCGACGCGGCCTATGACGTCGGCCTTTCCGGCCCGAGCCGGCTGCACGACCTCTTCGTCACCCACGAAGCCCTTACGCCCGGCGACTACCGCCGCGACGACCTCGAATTGCGCTACGGCTTCCATGCCTCCCCGTTCGGCGAGGCGATCGTGGTCTCGGCCCCGCGCGGCATCGCGGGCCTCGGCTTCGTCGACGAGGAGAACCGCGCCGCGGCGCTCGCCGACATGACCCGGCGCTGGCCGCGCGCGCAGTTCGTCGCCGACGACGAGGGCACGGCGGGGGCCGCGGCGCGCGCCTTCGATCCGGCGCTGTGGCGGGCCGACGCGCCGCTGCGCATCGTGATGATCGGCTCCGATTTCGAGGTGCGGGTCTGGGAGACGCTGCTTTGCGTGCCGATGGGCCGCGCCACCACCTATTCCGACATCGCGCGCAAGATCGGGAGTCCCAAGGCCGCGCGCGCGGTCGGGGCGGCGGTCGGGCGCAACCCGATCTCCTTCGTCGTCCCCTGTCATCGCGTGCTCGGCCGCTCGGGCGCGCTGACCGGCTACCACTGGGGCCTCGCGCGCAAGCAGGCGATCATCGGCTGGGAGGCGGGGCGGGTTGCCGTCCCATCTCTTGTGGGAGCGGGCGGCGCGTAGCTCCGGATGAACGGCCGCGCCGGTTTTTCCCAGGCGACTGCGTCCCTCTCCTTACCAAGTCGATGCGCGGCCGTTCAGATCTGCGGGAATGTCGGCCGCGCCAAGTCGCATTCTGCAAAGAAGCCGGTTCGCAATTTGCGTCGCGTTTCAAAAGGGCGGATTTGGGAGGCCGCCCAGCTCGTTCTCGACCGGATCTACGCGGTCGCGCGATTTCGCCGGTAGATGATGATTGCTCCCCCCACGATCGCCATCAGGGCGAAGGGGGAAGCGCCGAGCAGCGGCAGCGGGGCCTCCTGAACCGAACTCCCGGCGCCGGTGCTGCAACTACCGTTGCCGACTCCGTTGTTCGTGTAGTTGTTGCCCTTGCCGTTGTCGCATCCCGCCTGCGCTGTTTGCGCATTCGCAAAAAATCCCATAAGCGCCAGGGCGATTGCCGGCTTCCAACCCTTTCGCAACATCTCCCGATTCTCCTCAAACATCTTGCATTTGACCCAATCGAGCAGCAGGCGCAAAATCTGTGCCGCAGTTTATGGCTTCGCAGCGCTTGGAGCCGCGAGGTCGCGCGGACGAGTCCCTCGTCTCAGGCCGCCGCCGGCCCGACCGGCGCGTACTGCGCGACGGGGATGCGGACGCCCGCTTCGCGCAAGCGGCGCAAGATGTCGAAATTCATCTCGCTCTGGGTGCGCACCGCGGTTTCCACGTCGTCGACGAAGCAGATCAGGTTGAATTTCAGCGCCCAGTCGCCGAACTCGGCGAACTGGACGGTCGGGGCGGGGATCTTCAGCACGAGGTCCTGCGCCCGGGCGGCGTCGATCAGGATCTCGCGGACCTTCTCGACATCGCTGTCGTAGTCGACGTTGATCGCGATCAGGATGCGCCCGACCCGGTCGGGGTTCACCCAGTTCTTGACCACGCCGGTGACGAGGTTCGAATTCGGCACGATCACCGTCGCCCGGTCGAAGGTCTCGATCTCTGTCGCGCGGGCGTTGATGCGGCGGACGAAGCCCTGATCGGTTCCGACCATCACCCAGTCGCCGACCCTTATGCCGCGCTCCCACAGGAGAATGAGCCCCGAGACGAAATTGTTGGCGATCGACTGGAGGCCGAAGCCGATGCCGACCGACAGCGCCCCGGCGATGATGGCGAGCTTCTGGATGTCGAGCCCGACCTGCGCCGCCCCCAGCAGCACCGCGACCGTCGCGCCGACATAGCCGAAGATCGTGCTGACCGAGTTGCTGACGCCGGGATCGAGGCGCGTCTCCGGCAGCAGGCGCTCGGCGAGCCAGCTCTGGACGAGCCGCGTCACGAACAGCGCGACGCCGAAAGCCGCCGCCGCCGCGAGCATCGACGACAGCGACAGGGTGACGCCGCCGACCGCGAAGCCGAAATAGGCGGCGCGCAGCGAGCTGAACCAGTCCTGCGACTGCACGCCCCAAGGCTCGAGCACCGTCGCCGCGGCGATCACGATGATCGCCAGCCGCGCGAGCCCCTGCAAGACGACGGCGAGCTGCGCCAGCATGTTGCGGCGCAGGCCGAGCATGACGGTCAGCCGCGCGCCGATCGGCGTCTCCGGGCTGAGGAGCGCGCGGGTTCCGTCCTGGACGATGACGTCGATCACATAAAGTTGGCAGCCGAGAATCGTGAGAAAGATCGCCTGATTCACAAGGAAGGTGGCGAAGGCGATGTAGCCGGCGGCGGCGGCGCCGAAGATCACGAGCGCGGCGAACCACGCCACGGTTCGAACGGGCGCCCAGCGATCGATCGCCGCCGCGTTTGCGGCGGGTTTCGAAGGGCGATGGGCGGCGGCGAGCC
>CAIZGR010000308.1 GCA_903932535.1 uncultured Hyphomicrobiales bacterium
CAGATAGGTGTTGGCGCCCACGGTCAGCGCCAGCCAGCCGCCGGCCGGGACGAAGTCGTTCGAGGTCGTGGCCGTGACCGCCGAGGAGGTCCCGAGCTTCACATAGGCCGGAGCGGTCCCGACGTTGTAGACGACGATAGTCGTTCCGGCCGGCAGCGCGACGTTGGCCGAAGTCGAGGAGACCGAGAGCGGCGCCGCATAGGCGCCCCCCGGAGAGAAGCCCGCGACCGAGCCCGAGAACGTGCCGGAGACGTTGAGCGGCACGCCGCCGGCGACGCCCTGCACCGCCTGCGCCGTGCTGGCGCTGGTCCCCGGCGCGGCCTGCACGTTGGTCAGATGCGCGTCGGTCGCCGAGCCCGTCGGCAACGGCAGCGCGGCGGCGGAGACGGGCTGCGTGCCGGGGAAGTTCGAGACGCTGACGGAGCCGATGGCGTTGGCGCCGGCGGGAAGCGCGCCGCCGAGCGTGACCGAACCGCTGATCGGGAACGTCGCGCCCGTGCCGGGATTAACGAAAATGCCGTTGCCGGCCGTCCCCAACGCATTGCCCGACGCATCCGCGGGCGTCCAGAGGCGCTGAATATTTCCGCCCGGCACAACGACCACGTTCTCGTTTTGCAAGGAGCCGTTGGCGTCCTTCACGACGAGAGACGCGCCGAAGCCCGGCGCGGTCGCCGCGAGCAACGCGAGCAGGGAGACGGCGGGGCGCCGAAGTTTCATGATCGGACCTTTTCTCAGAGAAGTGGATTGCCGGGGATCGAAAAGTCGAGCACGCCGGAGGTCGAAGCGCCGCCGCCGCTCGTCAGCAGCGCGCCGATCTGAGCCTCCGTCAGCAGCGCGACCGCGCCGGCGTTGGTCCCGACGGCGAGCAGAATCGGAGCGCCGGGCTGGCCGACCGTCAACGTCGAGCGCACCAGGAGATCGCGCGAATAGGTTCCGTCGGTCGCGAGCAGCGAAAGCGTGTAGCGTCCGCTCGGCCAAGCGGCTTTGACGGCGGCCGGCGCCAGCGCGATCAGGTTGCCGGAAGGGTCCGTCACTTCGCCGTTGGCGGTCGAGACAGCGCCCGCGCCGGCTATCGTCAGCGCGAAACTGATTCCGCTGAGATCGAGCGCGGCGCCGTTGACAGTGAAGGCGAGCCCGAGCGCGAAATCTTCGTCCGACCCGACGAAGGCCGTGATCTTGGCTTGCGGCAGGCTCCAAATATTCGTCATGGGTTCACTTTCGCCAGCCGAGCGCCGCGAGCCCCGCGAAGGCGCTCGCGGGGCCGGCGTAGAGCGCCGGGTTTCCCGCCGGATGCACCGCCAGAGTCGCGCCGGGCGCGCTCAAAGCCGTGATCGGCGAGGGGCGGGGCGGGATCGCCACGCCGGGGTCGAGCGCGAAGATCGCGGTCGCGACGGTCGAGGCGTGGTCTTCGAGCGCCAGGCCGTCGAGCGCGGGCGCCGGGTTGCTGCCGCTGAGCAGGATTTCGGCCGAAGGCGCGGTCCAGACCTCGCATTCGACGTTGAGCCGCAAAGCAACGTTATGCGGCGTGTTCGTCGCATTGTTGTCGAACAGCGTCAGGCATTGGCCGTGTTGCGCGGCGATGTAGACGCGATGGAATTCCGCGCCGAGCAGCGAGGCGAGCCATACCGGGGTTGCGGTTCCGAAACCGCGGATCGAGCCGCCGTTGAGGTTCACTTCGGTGAAGGTCGCGTAGCTGTCGAGCGGCCAACTGCCGGCGTTGAGCCCATCGAAGATCGTCTGGGATCGCGTCCCGGTGTTGACGCCCCAATGATTCTGGCCGTCGAGCACGAGCGCGAATTGTCCGATGCTGGCGACGGCGACGGAGAAGCCCGCGCCGGGGCCGAGGCCGCTTGCGGTCAAGACGTCGCCGACCGCAAACTCCCGCCCCTGGCGCGTGACGTTGACGCTCGTCACGGCGCCGCCCGAAACCGTGATGTCGGCGTTCGCCCACCAGCCCGACCCCTGGATCAGCGGGACATTGCGAAACGTGCCGTTGGCATAGCCGGCGCCCCCGACCAGATTCGCCAGGCCCGTGATGATCCCGCGCCCGGCGCCGACGTTGGCGACGATCGAGCCGTCGTCGAAGGACGTCGATTCCGCGCCGACCAGATTCGCCGCGGCGAAGGTGAACGAGCCCCAGATTTGCAAGCCGCGATGCGAGTTGACGCAGCAGGCGACGATCGGAAAAGCCGGATTGGTCCCCGGCGCCCAATTGCCCTCCTGCAGGCCGATCATCGGCGGGTCGCTCGCGTCACCGATCAGCGTCACGTCTTCGAAAGCGACGTTTTTCGACGCCAGCGCGTCGAGGCAGATCATGCCGGCGCCGCGGCAGGTGAAAACGAGGTCGGCCAGAATGACCCTGGAGCCATTGCCGAACCGCGGGAAGCCGGTGAGGTCGATGCCGTCGCCAGTCGGCATCGGGCCGACGATGGCGCAGGGCTTGGCCGTCGCCGAGAGGTCGCCGGCGACGCGCACGGGGCCGACGGCGTAGGTCGCCGAACTCGATGCCGCGTCGATCGCCGCCTGAATCGCCGCATTGTCGTTGACGCCGCCGCAGACCAGCGGGGCGGTCGCCGCGCGCGCCGGAGCGGCGAAGGCGAGCAGCGCCAGGATGCAGAGCCAAATCTTCATGAGGTCGCCGGGGTCAGGGTCAGATAGGCGAGGCTGAGGCGCACGGCGCCGGCGCTGAAAGAGCCGCCGGCCGACGTCACGATGACGCTGGTCGCCGAATAGAACGGGTTGGGCCCGATCAGGCCTTCGTTGGTCGAGCCGGCCGCGATCCCGAGCCCGGAGCCGAAGGCCGAGAGCGTGCCGCCGGTTCCGTAGCCGACCTCGTAGGAGGTCGCGCCGGTGATCGTCGTAACCGTGCGCGCGGCGCAGCCGACGACCAGCGCGCCGGCCGGGATCAGGTTCGTCGCCGTGACGCTCGCGCCGGAGAGGCCCGACAACAGCGTTTCGGCGATCTGCAGCGAGAGGACCGCGCCGGCTGCGCTCTTGACGCTGCCTGCTTCCGACAGCTTCGCGGCGGCCGTGCCGCCGACCGTCGTTCCGTCGCCGACGACGAGGCGGTTATTCGTGAGATCGACGATCGCTTCGCCCTGCGCGGGCGTGAAGGTCGCGATATTCGCCGCGGTGTCGCGGCGCAGTTTGACTTGGACGGACAAGGAAAAATCCTGGAGTTGGCGAGTAGCGAATGGCGAATGGCGAATAGAGCGCCGCGGCTTCTATTCGCCACTCGCCATTCGCTACTCGCTTCAGATGTTCCCGAGATCGACGCTCGTGGTCGCCGCGGCGCTGGCCGAGCCCCAATCGTCGGTTTCGGTGACGGCCTGGCTGGCGAGGCCGAAATCGAGGCTGGTCCCGATCAGCAGGGCTTGCGTCACGGGGCCGATGCTTCCCGAACCGCTCGGGGTGTAGCTGTAGACGGCGCAGGTCGAGAGATCCTGCATCCCCATTCCGAAGGCGTTGAAGCTCTGGAACTTGAAGTAAAGGGGAACGCCGATCCAGTTGGCGGGCAGGTTGTATTTGACCACCGCGTCGTCGAGGCGAACGAAGTCGGCGCCGGCGAGATGCGCCGCGCCCGTCGTGCCGGCGAAGCCTCGCTCGAGGTTCGTCAGCGCGTAGGCGTTGGTCCCGGTCAGCGTCGCCGTCTCATAGGCGAAGAGCTCGGCGTCGATCAGGCTCAATGTCGCGCCGGCCTGCGCGCTCGCGGCGCTGGTGCCGGTCAGCGCCGCGCCGCTCTCGCTCATGTCGAGCGCGAGGCTATGCACGGTGTCCCATCCGCTCGCGGCGGCGAGGCTGGCGGTCGCGAGGCCCTGGCGCAACGGGGCGGAAATCGTGCCGATCTGGCTGAAGGTCGTGTTGTCGACCGAGGCCCAGACATAGGCCCCGCCCCAATTCGAGCCGGCCGCGCCAGAGGCGCCGACCCAGACTTGCGCGATTGAGTTCGTCAGGCTCGGCGGCGGCTCATAGATCAGCGGCGGGTTGATGCTGCCGGCCGCCGCGCCCTGGTTGGGCTGGAAGGAGATCGCGCCGTTCGAGGGGTTCGCGCCGGGCGTGGAGACGCCGAGCGCGAGTTCCTCGGCCGTGACGGTCAGGAGGCCCTTGTCGTCTTCCTCCAGCGACACGATGCGGACGGGGTAATTTGACAAACCCAAATTCGCGTCGGTCAGCGTCACGATGTCCATGGGGTCGAGCAGGCAATATTCCCAGGACAGCTTTAAGGTGAACTTGGTCCGAACATAGAGCCCGCGTTGCAGCAGCGTCTGCGCGACGATCGGGCCGACCACGACGTCATCGCAGATTTCATTGGCCTGGACCGTCGAGCCGACGCGCGCGCCGTAGAGTTCGATCTGGCTTTGGTCGCGCGCCTCGACCGGCGTCGAACCATACTGGTTGTTGCGCGACTTCACTTCGACGCGCTGGATCGTCGGCAGCGAGAACGGATCGGCGCGGGCGACTTGCACCGGGTCTTTGTTCGATTCCGCCACGAAATCGAGATCGGTCAGCGCATAGACCGGCGTCAGGTTCGGGACATAAGCCGCGGCGACGTTTTGCGTGAAGGTGATCGAGACCGGCGAGCCGTTGTCGCCCTGGTGGAACAGATAGGTTCCGTTCGGGCTGATGCCATATTGGCCGTTGCTTCCGGGCGCGCTGGTCCCGACATAGGACAGCGCGGTTCCCGTGAAGGTGTATTTGACGCCGCCGTCGCTGACCCAATTCGCCGCCGAGCAGACGACGATCGAGGGGGGCGGATAGGAGCCGTCGGACTTTTGCGCCGGGATCGGCACCGGGGCCGCGACCGTTTGCGTCACATTCCCGCCGCCGATCGCAACATCGCCGTAGGGGATGAATTTCAGTTCGCCGCCCGACCAGACCGCGGCGCAGTTGAGGATTTGCAGCCAGCGCGTCAGGATCGTCGAGCCCTGCTCGGGGCTCGTCAGCGCCGGCGAGAAGCCGATGCCTTGCGCCTTGCAATAGGTCTGCAGGCTGGCGTCGCCGCCGGCGCCATAGAGCGTCGACAGGTTGATCGAGGCGGCGTCGAAGCCCGCGCCATACTGCGCGTTGGTCAGGAAGTCGTAGATCACTTGCGCCGGGTCGGCGTCGATCCCGTTCGGGCCCGTGCCGGCCAGCGGCCCGATCGCCTCGAAATTATGGTTGCCGATCGAGGCGCCGGAGCCGAGCTGGTAATTCGCCGCCGCGACATAGGCGGTGCCTTGATAGGCCAGCGCCTGCGTCGGATAGGCGGTCGAGAGATAGCCCCAGACGCTCTGCGGCGTCGTGCCGTCGAACAGGGTGAGGCCGAGGTCGGACAGCGTGTAGGTCGACTGGTCTTTCCAGACATAGCCGATGCCGGAGATCGGGCCCTCGCAGAGCGCGAGGATCACGTCGGCGGAATAGTTGTAGCTTGTGGTCGGCGACGAGAACAGGCCGCCCTTGCCGGACTTGACGCCATGGGTCTGAAAGTTGGCGTAGAAGATCACGTTGGCCGCGATCTTGGTCTGCCCCCAGACGATCGGGATGGGGAGCGTCGAGACCGAGGTTTGCAGTTGCAGGCCCGTGTAATCGGGCTTGGTTGCTTTCGGGCGACCGAATAAAAACGCCATCAGGCGCCCCAATGCGAAAAGAACAGCCGCTCGCGCGCGGCGAAGTCGGGATTGCGGTCGATTGCCTCCTCGACGACGCAGGCCGCGCGCGAATAGGCGTGAACCATCGTCAGCGGCTCGATTCCCGTCACGACGCCGCCATGCGCGAAGCTGCGGCCGACCTTGAACAAAACGACATCGCCGGGTTGCGGCTCGGAGATCGGCCGCGCGCTGCCGAGAACCCAGCCTTGAAAGCGCTCGTCGTCACGGTGAAGCATCCAGTCGCGCGTGTAGGGGCGCGGGTCGAAGGGGGCGATCACGCCGGAGTCGACGAAGACGCGGACGAGCAGCATGGCGCAGTCGACGCCGACACGGGGCACGTCGGCGGCGTGATGATAGGGCGTGCCGAGCCAGCGCCGCGCGGCGTTCACCACCGCTTCGCGAGGTGAGGCAGTAGGCAGTAGGGGACAACCAAGCCTCCGCGCGGTCGATCTCACAACGAAGAGCTGACGAGGAAGGCAAGCGCCAAGCCTACTGCCCACTGCCTACTGCCTACTGCCTAATAAGCAATCTGCGGCGGGGGCACGAAAGGAAACCCGCGGAAGTTGGTCAGATTGGCGAAGCGGCTCTGGCAGGTTCCGCGGGTGTGATCGCAGCCGGCGTAGACGGTGAAGGCGTCGCCGGTCGCCGGGGGCTC
The DNA here is from genome assembly GCA_903932535.1 of uncultured Hyphomicrobiales bacterium. Classification (GTDB taxonomy): domain Bacteria; phylum Pseudomonadota; class Alphaproteobacteria; order Rhizobiales; family Beijerinckiaceae; genus Roseiarcus. The sequence continues at coordinate 6,283 of CAIZGR010000308.1, forward strand.
GGGCAGCGGATACATGAGGGCGAGCGACGTCCCCGCGACGACGCTCTTGACTGTGGCGCGCACGTTGGCGTTGGCGCCGCTGGTGAACAGGATCGAGCCTTGCGCGTGGATCGCCAGCGCGGCGGCGGTGTTGACGAGGCTTGCGGTCGAGCCCGCGCCGGCGGTACCGCTCGCCGCATAGGTGCCGCGGATCACGCCGCAGCCGCTGTCGTAGAGGGTGTGCACGCAGGTCGGCGAGAACAGGTTGCGCGGCATGTCGTAGTCGAGGATCACGAGATCGCTGGCGACGGTGATTTGCGCGCTCGTGCGCCCGACGTTGTCGATCGTGGACACGCGGCCGTGAAACAGCGTGACGCCGCCGATGACCGTGCCGCCGATCGCGGTGAGGAAGACGCGGTCGCGTTGCACGATCGCGCCGTCGAAGGCGCCTTCGCGGATCGCCTGCAGCGCCGGGTTTCCGTTGATGAGATCGACCGGACGGGCGGCCAGCGTGATCTGCTGCTTATCGACCTCGAGCCCGACGCTGGCCTTGAATTTGAGGCCGGAGACGAGCACGCCGGTCGCCGAGAACGTGACGCCGGCATAGGTCACCGGCTGGTCGACATTGGTGACCGCGATCACCGCGCCCGTCGCCAGCGTGAAGGTGAAGCATTCGGCGAAGACGAGCTGCGCGCTGACGCTGGCGCGCGCGGCGGCGATGGCGGAGAGGACGGCGGAGGTTGTGGATTTCATGGGCGAATAGCGAGTAGCGAGTAGCGAATGGAAAGGGGCCGCGGCTCTCTATTCGCCATTCGCCATTCGCTATTCGCCTTCTTCACGTCAATTTCCTCCCCTCGACCGGCGCGCGCGTTCCGCCTTGCGCGGCGAAGGCGATGCGGGCGCTGGCGCAGGCGTCCTCGAACTTCGGATTGATGAACATGCCGAGGCGGCGGATCGTGTAGACATGCCAGACGCGGTCGCGCATCGTGATATGCGGCAGGCCGGTCTGATGCGGCATATGCGAGCGGTCGTTCATTGCATCCTCAAAGAGCGGAACTTGACGCCGTCGGCTTTCCAGAGGTTGCTCATGAATTGTTCGAAGGTCTGCGCGTCGTCGGCGAAGCGGCAGAGGAAGGCGAAGCTGAAGCTCGCCGTGATCGCGACGCCGGACGCGGGCGCGGCGGCGAAGATCAGGCTGTTCGGCGTCGCGACGCTCCAGCCGGTCGTCTGGTTGACGCCGGCGAGATAGACGTTCGACACCGCCGTCGCCCAACCGACCGGCTCGAGGAAGCCGCCGATCGCGCGCGCGAGCGGGAACGTCGTCGTCGTCCCGTCGCCGGTCCCGATCGCGCCCGCCGTCACCTGGTGATCGGTGTCGTCGACGAACAGGAACTCGCCGAATTGCCCCTGGCATTGCAAGAACAGGCCGAGCAGGGCCTGATAGCTCTGCGCGCCGAGCGCGCCATATTGCCCGCCGGCGGTGCCGTCGAGGCCGTTATAGGTGAGTTCGAACTCCCAGATCGGATTGACGTAGAGCGAATTGCGCACTTCGCGGCCGGAGACATGGCCGGCGACGATGGTCGAGAACGTCGGCTTCTTGGGAAAGCGGATGTCGCGGCCGGCGAGGGTCGGGAAGGTCGGAGGCGTCGTCATGCGACCTCGTTGGCGCGCTCGCGCGCGGCGACGCGGTCGACGGCGGGCGGCGGCGCGGACGATCCGGCTGACGAGGAAGAGGCGCGGGCGGCGCTTCCTTTCTCGTAAGCTTGTTGCAGCGCGGCCACCAGCGTGTTGCGGCGACGGCGGCAGAAGCAATGGCCTTCGCCGTCGCAAGGGTTGCCGCAATCCTTGGCCTCGAGCGGCGACCAGAGTTCGCCGATCAGGCGCTCGGCCTCGCGCACGAAATCCATGTCAGCACCAACCGCGCGCGACGGCGTACAACACCCATTCGTCGTAGCCGGAGGGAACCAAGCCCATGCGCGCGCAAATCGCATGCCAATGGTAGACCCGCAACGCCATCCATCCGGCGCGAACGCGACGTACGATCGGCAGCCGTAGCGTCCAATGCGCCTCCAGCGGCAATTTCCAACCATGCGCCGCCTGCTCGGCAATCCAGGCGCGGTCGCTTTCGACATCCGATCGCATCAGAACCTCGCGGTTTGCAGCTTGACCTGACCCCAGCGCCACAGCAGCGGCATGAAGTTTTCGAGATCCGCGACGTCTTCGGCGAAGCGGCAGAGCACGGGCGCGGCGAGCGCGGCGGGCGGGTTGGGCGGCGTGAACCAGAACAGCGCGCGCGCGCCGCCGGCGCCGAGATAGAAGCTTTCGATCGTCTGCAATTCGGCGAAGGCGGGATCGGCGCGCAGCAGTTCGTAATTGAGCTCGAAATCCCAGATCGGCGCCGCGCGCGACGGCGCACGGCTTTCGCGGCCCGAGACATGGCCGGCGACCCCGGTCTGGAAACGCGGCGTCGAGATCACCGACCAGCCG
>CAIZGR010000309.1 GCA_903932535.1 uncultured Hyphomicrobiales bacterium
ATCGCGGAGCGGGTGTTCGGCGATAAGGCGCTCGGCGAGGCGGTCGAAGGCGGCAAGATCGGCGACACGGAGGCGACCGTACGCGGCGTGGCGCATGAAATCGCCGTGGCGGCCAAAGCGTCGCCGGACCCGCTCGACCAGCAGATCGGCCAGATCCTGGAGCGCGAGGTCGCGCCGCTGATCGATGAGGCATTCCCGCCGGCCGCGGAGCCGGAACCTGCCGCAGCGGCGGACCAAAACTCGCCTGCTTCAATCCTCGCCGACATACCGAAAGCGCTCGAAGGCGGGTCGATAGACGCCAAGCGCTTTTCGTCGGCACCAACGACTGCCGAAATCAACGCGATCATCGACAAGGGACGAACGCACGAAGACGCGGAAGTGGACAGGCTTTTCGGCGGTGACGCCGCCAACGTCAAAAGGTGGATGCGATCCGGTTCGGATAAGGCGAACGAGAAACTGCAGGACTTGGTCGACGAGAAATACGGCGCCGGGTCGCCGCAGGAAAATCTCGTGTTCGGCATGGGCGACACGCCCATTGTCAATATCGACAGCCTCAAGGCGCTGCGCGACACCATCGAGCATATCGAAGGGGAGGTGGACGCCGCTGCGGCTGGCGACGCCAAGATGCTGCCTCGGGAGTTGGCGTGGCTTGCGCCGAAACTGCCCGATATCACTAAGGACTCTGCGCAACACACGGAGGCGGAGCGCATTGCGCTTTTGGGGATTGCGCGTGCGTTTGAGGACATGCAGGCAAAGGGGGTGGATGCGGAGAAGGTGCTGCGTGAGGCCGTGGCCTACAGCGGTCAGCGCACAGGCGGCGACGCAGACGACACGCGACTCTTGATGGAGAAGATTGCGCCGTACGTTCGCCAGTTCGTGGGCGCGACCGCGGAGGCTCCAGCCGCAACGCCGCTACCCGAACCTGCCGCCGCCGAGCCCGCGCCGCCGCCACCCCCGCCGCAGACCGCGCTGAATCATGCCGAGGACATGGCGGGCCGCGTCGCCTACCACAACGGCGACATCGCCCTGATCCAAGGTTTCTCCCGGATGACCGGCGCGCCAGTCTATGTCGGTGCCAAGGGCGACCTGCGAGCGAACTTCGACATCGAAACCGACAAGACAAAGCTGTTCACGCCGGAGGAGCGCGCCGAGCTCGTTGCTGCCAAGCGCGCGGCCGTCGCCGCCGATACCGCTGCTCACGCCGCCAACCCGGACGGCCCGTTCGCCGGCGGCGCGCGGTTCGCCGCATCACCGTCTGTCCCGGAGAACTTGGCGTCCTTCACGAAGGGCCTCATCGATCTGGTGGGGATCAAAGAGCGCGTCTACCTGACGACGGTCGAGGACGCGAAGGCCACGCAGTTCAACGGCCCGTTTGCCGCCAGCGGCTCGGCCGGCGTGGATACCGGCACGTTTGGCACGACGCGGCGCCTGCCCAATGGCGACCACTACATCGCGATCAAGGTCGGCGATAACGAACAACTCAATCTCGAGACCGTGAGCCACGAGGTCGGCCACATCGTCGAGAAGACGAGTTGGAAAGACGCGCCGCCAGAGGTCAAAGCCGCCGTCGATGCGGAGTACGCGAAGTGGCGCGATGAACAGCGCGCGCCCGGCGTGAAGGCGCGCGATCTGATCCGGTCGACGCGGACCCGGGAGACGGCAAAGACGATCACGCTACCGGATGAAGCGCTGCTCGCGTCCGACATGAACCGGCGCGATTCGTATTGGACCGCGAAAGACGAATGGTTCGCGGACCAAGTCGCGCGCTGGGCGACGTCGTCGAAGAAGCCGATGACGCTGGTGGAGAAGTTCTTCGCCTCGGTCGCCGCGCTGCTGCGCAGAAGTCACGACGCGCTTAGCGGCTACAAGCCGGTCAAGAGCATGAAGGACTGGCTCGACTCGCTCAGCCCGACGGACATCGAGCGGGACGAGGCAGCGGCGCGAGCGGAGCCGCCTGCGGCCGCAGAACCCGATCTTGTCGCCCAAGCCTTCCCCGGCGCGTCGCCGGAGGAGAGCGCGGACATGCGGAACTTGCCGCCCGATTACCTGCGCGCCGTCATCGCCCACAACTAAGCGCA
>CAIZGR010000310.1 GCA_903932535.1 uncultured Hyphomicrobiales bacterium
AGGAGGCGTCGGAGGTCTCCTTCGCCGGCGACCTCGACGCGCTTCCCGACGCGGGCTTCGACCTCGTCGTCAGCGCGGGCGGACTGTCGCGGCTGATCGCGGAACCCGACGCCTGGGCGCGGCTGGCGCGGAAATGCGCCGAAGGCGCAAGGGTTGTCGCCGTCGAGCCCATGCCTTCGCTCTTCCGCGATCTGACGATCGGTCTTGCGGAACGGTCGAACGGCGCCCCGCGCGAGCGAACGCTCGGGGCCGAGGCCTGGCAGCGCGAATGCGGCGGCTTCGGCTTCCAGGAGGTCGACGCCCGTCTCGTCGACACCGGCGCCGACCACGCGGTGTTTCTCGCCGCCAGCGCCCCGGAACGCGCGCCGGCGTCTCAGCCGGCGGGGAGAGGGGCGATTTTCCTCCTGCGCGACGGCGCGGACGGCGAAGGTTTCGCGGACAAAGTCCGCAGCGCCGTCGAGGCGCGCGGCTGGTCGTGCCGGTCCGCCGAGGATGCAACGCAACGGAAGGCGGGACATCCCCGGACGATCGTCTGGCTCGCCTGCGCCCACGAAGGCGACGCGGCGACCCGCGTGGCGCTTCCCTGCCTCCGCTTGCGCGACATCGTGCAGAACGCCCAGGCCAAGGCGAAGGTGTTCGTGGTCGCGCCGGCAGGGAACCGCCCGGTCGCGCAAGCCTTGTTCAGCTTCGTCCGAACGCTCGCCAACGAATTCCCGGCGCTCGATTTTCGCCGGATCGAAGTCGCCGCGACCGCGACCGGAGCGCTGCGGCTGGCCGCGATCGTCGTGTCGGAGACGGCCGAAACCGATTTCCTCATCGACGACGAGGGCGTGCAGGTCCTCCGCTACGGGACGGCGAAGGACGATAACGGCGACGCGGCGAGCGGCATCGGGCTCGCCTGCCGGCTCGAGAAGAGCCCGGAGGGCGGGCTCGATCGCCTCGGCTGGCGTCCGGGCCGGCGCAAGGCGCCGGGTCCGAACGAGGTGGAGGTCGAGGTTGTCGCCACGGGCCTCAATTTCCGCGACGTCATGTGGGCGCTTTCCATCCTTCCCGACGAAATGCTGGAGGACGGGTTCGCCGGGCCGGCGCTCGGCCTCGAATTCGCCGGCCGGGTGGTTCGGACAGGCGCCGCGGTCGCCGGCCTGAAGCCGGGCGACGAGGTTCTGGGCTTGTGCGGCGGCGCCTTCGCGACCCACGCCGTCGTCGATGCGGCGCATGTCGCCCGGGTTCCGTCGGGATTGTCCTGCGAGAGCGCGGCGACGCTCCCGGTCGCCTTCCTGACAGCCTATTACGGCCTCGTCTCGTGCGCCGGCCTTCAGCGCGGCGAATGGGTCCTCATTCACGGCGGCGCGGGCGGCGTCGGCCTCGCCGCGCTGCAAATTGTGCTCTGGCGCGGCGCCCGAGCGATCGTCACCGCCGGATCGCCGGAAAAGCGGGCGCTGACCCTGGCGCTCGGGGCCGAATACGCGTTCGATTCCCGCTCGGGAGGCTTCGTCGACGACGTCATGCGCGTCACCGGAGGGCGCGGCGTGTCGGTGGCGCTCAACTCGCTCTCGGGCGAAGCGATGGAGCGCAGCCTCGGCCTGTTGCAACCTTTCGGGCGGTTCGTCGAGCTGGGAAAACGCGACTATCTCGCCAACACGGCCGTCGGGCTGCGCCCGTTTCGCCGCAACCTCAGCTATTTCGGCATCGACCTCGACCAGTTGCTGTCGGCGCGGCCGGACGTCTCGCGCCGGCTGTTCGAGAGCGTTCTGGCGCTGTTTGCCGCCGGCGGCCTCCGGCCGCTGCCTTACACGGTGTTTGCGCGCGACGACGTGGTCGAAGCGATGCGGCTTATGCAGCAGTCGGGCCACATCGGCAAGATTCTCGTACGTCCGCCGCTCGCCCGCGACATCCGCCTGCCGCCCCGGCCGGCGGAGGCTTTCGCCGCCGATCCGGAACGGACCCATCTCATTACCGGGGGCTTGGGCGGATTCGGCCTTGCTGCGGCCGAGTGGCTCGCCGGCCGCGGCGCGCGCCATCTCGCGCTCGTCGGCCGGTCCGGCGCTGCAAGCGATCTGGCGCGCGAGACGGTCGCCCGTCTTCTCGATCGCGGCGTGCAGGTCCGGGTCGCCTCTCTCGACGTCGCGGACCGGAGCGCCACCGAGCGCTTCCTGACGGACCTCGCGCGATCCATGCCGCCGCTCGCAGGAGTCATGCACGCCGCCATGGTCCTCGACGACGCGATCGCAGCCAACCTCGACCGCGCGCGGTTCCTCGAGGTGCTGCGGCCGAAGGTGGCCGGCGCCGAGACGCTCGACCGGCTGACGCGCAGGCTCCCGCTCGACTATTTCGTGTTGTTTTCCTCCGCCACCACCGTCATCGGCAATCTGGGGCAAGGCGCCTATGTGGCGGCGAACGGCTTTCTCGAAGGCCTTGCGCGGGAGCGGCGGGCGGCGGGACTTCCGGCGCTGGCCGTTGCATGGGGCGCGATTGCGGACGTCGGCGTCGTCGCGCGCCGTGGCGCGACGCGCGACTCGCTCGCCCAGCGCGCGGGCGTCAAAGGCCTCGAGGCGCGCGCCGCGCTCGACGCGCTGGGCGAGGCGCTGGTTCGCCCCGAGGGCGAAGCGTGCGTCGTGATCGCCGACGTCAATTGGGCGACGGCCCGCGCGCATCTGGCGCTCCTGAATTCCCCGACCTACGCGCGGCTCGCCAGCGGGACGTGCGCCTCGGACGCCGCGGCGGACGGCGTGGTCGACCTGGGCGATCTCGTGGCGCGGGTCGGGCCGGATCAGGCGCGTCGCGCCGTCGTCGACATTCTGGTCGACGAGATCGGGCGCATCCTGCGGCTTCCCCGCGACGACGTCAGCCGCACGAAACCGCTCGCCGAAATCGGACTGGATTCGCTGATGGCGGTGGAGTTGATGCTGAGCATCGAAACCCGTTTCGGCATGGACACCCCGCTCGGCAGTTCCGCGGGCGGATTCAACGTGGCGGACTTGGCGGGCCATCTGTTGGCCGCGCGCATGCAAGACGGCGAGCCGTTCGACATCGCGGAGGATCTCGCCAAACGCCACCTCGGCAAGTCCGAATGGGACCAGATCGCGCCCTTGATGACCGCTTTGCAGGATAAAGGAGTCGACCTGACTCCGGCGCCGAGCAGTCATGCCGCCTCGGTGTGAGGCCGATGCCGCATCGACCGCTCGTCTACGACATCACCCGTCTCGTCACGCGAATCTTCAATCGCACGCCCAACGGGATCGACCGGGTCGATTTCGCGCTCGCCGATCACTTCCTCGACCCGGAGCGCGCCGACCGTTCGGGCCTCATGATCACCGCGCTCGGTCCGCGCGTGCTCGAGCCGCAGGCGGCGCGCGAAGCGATCGCCAACATCCGCCGCCACTGGGGCGAGGACGAATCGCCGGACGCGGACGCGGACTTTCAAAACGTGGCGGCGGCGATCGACGGCGCGTCAGGCGGCGTCAAGCGCGTCTCCAAGGGGCGCAATGGGCAATACAGCGAAGCGATAGCGTGGATGAAGCGGCACGGGTTTCCGGTCGGCGCTTCGCCCAACGCATTTCTCCGTAACGGCGGCGTTTATCTCAACGTCAGCCAGTTTCCGCTCGAGTTCGATCGCTTCTTTCGCTGGTCCGACCGCAGCCCGGTCATCGACAACGTGTTCTTTCTCCACGATATCCTGCCGCTCCAAACGCCTGAATACTTCAAGCCTTCGGAAAATCCTCGCCATCGCCGCCGCCTGGGCACCGTGGCGCGCCGGGGGCGGGCGGCGATCGTCTCCTCGCTCGTCGTACGCGAGGCCGTCGAGCGCCAGCTCGCCAAGCTCGGCCGGCGCGACATGCCGATCCTGGTCGCGCCGCTCCCGCCCGATCCGATCTTTTCCCAGAAGGCGCTTCCCGTCCCGGCGGTCGGCCGCCACCCCTATTTCGTCGTCTGCGGGACGATCGAACCGCGCAAGAACCATCTGATTCTGCTGCATGTGTGGCGCGACCTCGTCGCTCGACTCGGCGCGCGCGCGCCGAAACTCGTCGTGATCGGCGCGCGCGGCTGGGAGAACGAACATGTCATCGACCTTCTCGACCGATGCCCGAGCCTCAGCGGCCACGTCATCGAAGCCTCGGGTCTGCCGACCCCGAGCCTCAAGCGTCTGATGCTCGGCGCCCGGGCGCTCCTCATCCCCTCGTTCGCCGAAGGCTACGGCTTGCCGCTGGTCGAGGCTTTGGCGGCCGGCGCGCCGGTGATCGCCTCCGACATCCCCGTGTTTCACGAAGTCGGCCAGGGGCGCGTGCTGACGATCGACCCGACCGACGGCCCGGCTTGGCGCGACGCCATCTGCGCATTCGCCGTGGACGGGTCGATGGAGCGGAGCCGATGGCTTCAGCGAAGCCGGCAATATGTCCCGCCCGACTGGGCCGACTTCTTTGCCGCGATCGAGGCGTTCCTCCTCGATCTGAAACGGTGAGGTCCGGCGGAAAAGGCCGTTTCGACCTTGCGGGAGATCGCGCGGGACGTCGGCGTTCGGCTCGACGATCCGGGGGGGAGGGGGGCGTCTCGTCATTGGCGACGGAAGTCCTGGCCTAGCGCGCGCGCCGCGAGAACGTGCTGTTTTACCCGCGTATCCTCGCCCGCGCGAAAGGCGAGAGGATGCTGCTGCTCAACAACGACCTGGAGATTCTGTCTCCGGACTGGCTCGAGAAGCGGGTTTCCTGTTTCGACTATCCGGAGTCCGCGTCGTCGGCGCCAAGCTGCTCTACGAGGACCGAACCCTGCGACATGCCGGCGTCATCGTCGGCTTCGGCGGCCTGGCCGGGCACTGGCGGCTCAACCACGCCGAGGATTTTCCGGGACCGAAAGGGAAGCCTGTGGGTCCGCCAGTCGATGTCCGGCATCACGGACGCCTGCCTGATGGTCCCCCGTCAGGCGCTCGATGCGATCGGACCGCTCGAAGAAGAGCGTTTCGCGATCGCCTATAACGACGTCGATTTGGGTCTGCGGGTCATCGAGAAAGACTTCAGAGTGATCTGGACGCCTTTCGCTTGCTGCGTTCACGACGAATCCGCTTCCCGCGGCAGCGACGAAGCGTCGTCGACAACGGATCGCGCGACGGCGCCGCCTTGGCCTATCTGCGCTCCGTCGGCCGCGCCCGCGCTTCCGGGTCCTCGAGCGGCCCGGCCCGTTCAATTTCTCGGCGCTCTGCAACGCGGGCGCTGCGGAAGCGCGCGCCTCGACCCTGTTCTTCTTCGACAACGACATCGAGGCGCCCGCGTCGGAGTGGCTCGAGATCGACCTTTGCCTTCGGCTCGCCGAGCGCGGCTGGACGGCGCTGCTCGAACCGGCGGCCCGGCTGGTCGATCGCGAGGCCGCAACGCGAAAAGTCTTTCGCTCTCAGGAGAAACGGTACGCGCGAAATCGCCTGCTTCAAGGCGCGCCGGCGCAAGCGCCTTCGCGACGACCGCTATTTCCACCCCGCCCCGTCGCTCGACTGGCATAGGGCGGCGTTGGGCTGACACGGCGAATGAGAGAGGCAACGGCTACCGCCCCATTGTACACGCCCGTCTTTCGAGCGGCCATCGGGCGCGCGAGACGCGCTCCCCAGCCCAACCGCCTACCCCTTCGCCAGAGCCCTGATGTCGAAGGCCGGGTCGGCTGCCTGCTCCGGCGTCAACGTCTTGCCGACGCCGAGGATGCGCTTGGCCGCAGCATGGTCGCCGGCGCGGTTGACCGATTCGACGACCGCCAGCTTGCCCTTGCGGAAGCCGAACGTCGAGAAGGCCCGCGTCGCCGGATCGCCGCGCACCACCCACTGGTCGACGTCGTGCGACAGCCCGACGATCATCAACTTGAGGTCGCCCTGGTCGCTCCAGAACCATGCGAGCGCGTCGTAGGGCGCAGGCTTGCCCATGAGCCGCGCGGCGACGCGCTTTCCCTGATCGACGGCGTTCTGGATCGATTCGAGCCGGGTTACGAATCCGAGCGTCGCATTGGGGAAGGCCGCGCAGTCGCCGATCGCCGAGATCGCCGGGTCCGAGGTCACGAGATGCGCGTCGACCAGGACGCCGTTCTCGCATGCGAGCCCTGCCTCGCGGGCGAGCGAATCCTCGGCCGTGACGCCGACGCCGGCGACGACGAGATCGGCCGGCAAGACCGCGCCGTTCGAGAGCGTTACCGCCTCGGCCTTGTCCGTCCCCTCGATCGCCGAGACGCCGACCCCGAGAAACAACCGCGCGCCGAACGCCTTGTGCGCCTCGGCGTAGAAGTCGGAAAGCACCGGCGACACCGCGCGGCCCATCGGCCGGGCAATCTCGACGACTGTCGTCTCGGTGCCGAGCTTGGCCGCGGTCGCCGCGACCTCGAGCCCGATGAAGCCCGCCCCGATCACGACAACCTTGACGCCCGCGGCGATCCGCTCACGCAGGGCGATCGCGTCGGCGATGTTGCGCAGGGCGAACACGCCGGGAAGATCGACGCCCGGAACGTCGAGCCGCCGCTGGCGAGCGCCCGTCGCGAGGATCAGATGGCCGTAGCCGATCGACGAGCCGTCGTCGAGACCGACTTTTCTAGCCGCCCGGTCGATCCGTTGAGCGCGGACGCCGCGCCTCAGGTCGATGCGCTGGTCGCGATAGAAGGCCTCGGCTCTCAGCGGCAGGCCGTGCACATCCATCTCGCCTTTCAGGAAGGCCTTGGAGAGCGGAGGGCGCTGGTAGGGCAGCGCCTCTTCGTCGGACAGGAGCACGATGGCGCCGTCGTAGCCGTCCTCGCGCAAGCTGGCCGCCGTCTGCACGCCGGCGTGGCCGGCGCCGACGATGACGACGGGGGACGATGCCATCGAACTCTCCGATCCTCGGCTGCGCGCCGCTCAATCGTTTGCGTAGATCCAGGTTCGGCGGCGGGGCGGCTCGGGTTCGCCCGGGCCCGGATCGTCAGGCGCCATGCTCTCGGGATCGACGACGACGCCCGCGCGCGGCGCGGTCGCCGCAGGCTGCCCGGCGGCGGCGTTGCGCATCAGCTCCTCCGCGGGCGGCGTGGCCGTTTCCGAAGCCGTCGCGGGCTTGGGAGCGGGAGCCGGCGGCAGCGGGGCCTCCGCGGCGGGTCCGGGAGCCGGCGCGGGGGCGCGGGGCGGCAGGCTGGGCGGCGGCGACGGCTGGGGAGCAGGCTCGATCGGCTCGGGCTCCGGAAGGGCGGCGATCCGCTCGTCGGGCGTCCGCCAGACGAAGGCGTCCAGCGCTCCCGACGGCGAGACGGGCGCCCACACGTCGCTGATGACGCCGTCGGCGACCCAAGCCTTGTCGTGCGGCGCGCGGGTTGCGCGCCCGAGCCATTCGCGCACCGCTCCCTGGCGGCCCTCGGCTTCCTCGATGTCCGACATCAGGAGGCAGACGCGCCGGGTCGGGCGGCCATGCGGGGAATCGTAGGCGAGAAGCGGCGCGATCGCCGCGCGCGCCGCCGCCAGATCATGCGCTTCGAGCGCGGCCCGCGCGACGGTCAGCATCGACTCGGGGTCGTTCGGGGCGACGCGCGCCAGCGCGCGGGCGCGTGCGAGCCGGTCGCCGGTCGAGTCGCCCGGCCGCCCTTTCAGATAGGCCGTGGCGAGATCGGGATGAGGCGTCTGGGCGTAGGCCTGCTCCAGGGCCTTGGTCGCGCGGCGGGCGTCGCCGGTCGTCGCCGCCAGACTGCCGTAGAGCGCTGCGGCGGGAACGAGGCCCGGGGCCAGCCGGCACGCCTCCTGCGCCAGCGCCGTCGCGCCCTTCGGGTCGCGGTCCTTCATCTCCTCGGCCATCGCCGTCTTGATCACCGCGCGCCAGCGCTGAGCGGTGGGCTTGTCGATAAGGCGGGCGGCGGCGTTCGAATCGACGGTCGCGAGCGCGCCGGCCCAGTCGCCGCGGCGCGTCCGGTCGTCGAGCACGGCCTGCCCGGCCCAAGGCGCCGGGGCCTGGGCGTTGGCGCGCATCGCATATTGCAGCGCCGCCTCGTGATCGCCCTCGCGCCGCGCCTCGACGTGAAGCCCGCGCAAGCCGACGCCGTGGGTGTCGCGATGTTCGAGCATCGCGTTGTAGGCGGTGATCGCGCCCTCGCGGTCGCCCGAAAGCTGCGCCGCCTGGGCGGTCAGGAGCATGGTCATCGGCTCGCGCGCCAGCAAGCGGTTCGCGTCCGCGGAATGTTTGGCCGCCGATCGGGCGTCGCCGGCATAGACGGCGGCGAGGCCGCGCGACACCGCGTCGAGACCCTTTTCGCGCCGCCGCGCCCGCGTCGCGAGCGACACCAGCGAGGGGACGCGGAAAACGAAGCGCAGCAGGCCCCACAGGGTCGCCCACAGGATCGCGATAGCGGCGACGATCCCCAGCGCGACCATCAGCGAGACTTCGTATTCGACGCCGAACCAGGTCAGCGTCACGACGCCTGGGTTGTCGGCGAGCCACATCAGGCCCATGCCGGCGAGGGCCGTCGCGGCGAGGAGGATCAACAGGCGAAACATGATGTCTCCGACTTGCGTGACCGGCGCCCCGCAATCCGGGGGGCGCGATGGGTTTTCGTCACCATCCTCAGGGCTTGGCGCCCTGGGCCAGTTTCGCCACGGCGGCCTCGCGGATCGCCTTCGCTGCGGCGACTGCGGCCGCCTTGTCCTGCGTCGCGGCGCTCCAGGCCGCGACCGCCTGCCGCGCGGGCTCCGGGAGCTTGGCGAAGGCGGCGAGCGCGGCGTCGAGGTCGCCGCGCCGAAGGTTCGCGGCGACCTGCGAGACGAGCGCCTCCGGGTCGTCCCCCTCTATCTCGCCGACTCGGTGAATCTGGACGAGGTTACGGATGTGGGCCAGGAACCGGTCGCCGACTCCCCCTGTATCTTTCTCTTTCGGGGAGACGACGGCGAGGACTTTGGGTTCGTCGGCCTCGAACGCCGCGGCGAGCGCGCGATCGGTCTGCGATCCGTCGACGACCGCCTGCAGCGGCTCGATTTTCGCCGGATCGACCCCGAGCGCCTGCAACGCCGCGAGTTCGGTCGGGAAGGCGGCCCCCGTGGCGAGCTTGTCGCCGATCGCCGCCGCGACGACCGCCGCGGCCGCGGCGCCGTCGGCCTTCGGCGCGGCGGGCGTGCTTTCGAGCTTGTCGACTCTGCCAGCGAGCGCCGCGAGATCCGTGGAGGACAGGCTCGATTCCAGCTTCTCGACGCGCTGAGCCATCGCGGGAATGGCCTTCAGGTCGCCCGACAGCGCCTGCACGGCGTGGGCGCTGGTTTCAATCTTCTGGGTCTCGGCCGCGTTCGACGCCTCGAGCGCGGCAATCCGCTTTTCGAGCGCGGCCCCGCCAGAGGCCTCTCTGCCGGCTTCGAGCGCGCCGACGCGCTTTTCGAGCGCGGCGCTGCTGGAGGCTTCTCTGCCGGCTTCGAGCGCGCCGACACGCTTTTCGAGCGCTGCGCTGCCGGAGGCTTCTCTGCCGGCTTCGAGCGCGCCGACACGCTTTTCGAGCGGGGCTACGTTGGCCGCCGCCGTGCTGGCCTCGAGCGCGCCGACACGCTTTTCGAGCGGAGCGACATTGGCGGCCGCGCTGCCGGCCTCGAGCGCGGCGACGCGCTTTTCGACGGTCGCGAAATCCGCGGCGGTGTGGGTCCCCTCGAGCGCGCCGAGGCGCTTGTCGAGACTGGCGATCGCCCGCTGGTCGCGGTTCGCCTCGGCGTCCAGAGCGGACACGCGGCTGGCGTCGGGCAACCACAGGCGCGCATTCGGCAGGAGCAGGAAGTATCCGGCGGCTGCGATTCCCGCCGCCACGACGACCCCGCCGACGGCTCCCGCGGCGACGGCCCGCCCAGCGCCCAGTCTTGCGCGCGGCGGCGGGGCGACGGCCCCTGACGGCGCTCCCTTCGCCGCCTCGGACGCCACTTCACGGCTTTCGTCGTCGACCATTTTTCTCACGTCCCCGAAGCTCGGCGCGCCTTATGTCGCCCCTATATAACGGAGGCGCCGCGCGGCGCAAATCCCACTCCAGCATCAATCAAAGTCGTAAACAACCCATCTTCGTCGGGCCGCGCCGCGGTCAGAACGTACGAGGCGCCGAAGCCTTCGAGCGGTCGTGCGGCGTCCTGCGATAGACAGACGTGCGTCATCTGCCGGAATCGCCCTCCCTCTCCCGCCGTCTCCGCCAGCGCCGCGGCGAGCGCGGCCGACCGCCGGGAGTAATGGAGCGCGACCGCGCAGTCCGCAAGCGCGCGGATCTCCTCGGGAGTCCAGCTCTCGCGCGCCTCCGCCGCGTAGACCTCGACCACTTCGAGCGCGTGCGCGCCTGCGAGCGCGGCTTCGATCGCCGGCTTGCGATCGCGTCCGGCGAGATAGAGGACGGCCGCGCCGGGCGGAATCGTTTGCGCGAGCCGCGCGACCAGCGCCGCCGAGTCGGGCGCCGGCGGCGCGGCGAGGCGCCAACCGCGCTTCTCCGAAGCGCGCGCGGTTCGGCCGCCCACGACGAACAGGGGCGAGGCCCGGTCGACCGGAGTATCGGCAAGAAACGCCTTGTCGCTGGTGGCGATCACGGCGTCATAGCGTGGCAATTTCGGGGAGACGTCGAGCGGCGCGACCGCCACGACCGGCAGGCAGGCGACCGCGAACCCCAGCATGCCGAGCCGGGCGGCGCTGCCCGCGGCGTCTTCGCGAGCGCGGAAGAGCGCAACGCAGGGTCTCGAGTCGTCCAGATTGGGCACGGCTCATACTATCGGCAGATCGCGCCGCCGGGCAAGCTCCGCCTTGCAGATCGGCGCGCCGGGCCTTACCGGTCGGGCCTTCGCGAAAAAGCTCACGGGACCCGCGTTGGACCAAGCCCTCGACACGCCTGACCTCGCGGCCGCGCGAGCTTGGCGCGACCTCGATTTCCGGAAGGACATCAATGGACTCCGTGCGCTCGCGGTGCTCGGGGTGGTCGTCTTCCACGCGGATCGCGCGCTTCTTCCCGGCGGCTTCGCCGGGGTCGACGTGTTCTTCGTCATCTCGGGTTTCTTGATTTCCCGCATCATTCTTTCGGAATGCGCGGTCGGCCATTTCCGGCTTCCGATGTTCTACGCCAAGCGCGCCAAGCGCATTCTCCCAGCCCTGCTGCTGGTGGTCGCCGCGGTCTGGGTCGTAGGGTGGTTCCGCGCCGCGCCGATCCAGTTTCGCGACATCGGCGGCGGCCTGCTCGGCAACTCCTATTTCACGGTAAACTTTTGGCTGCTGCGGCTCGCCGGCGTCGGGGGCTATTTCGGCGCGGATTCGGCGACGAAGCCCCTTCTGCATCTGTGGTCGCTCAGCATCGAGGAGCAGTTCTACCTCGTCTGGTCGGTCCTCGTGCCGGCGCTGCATCGACTCGCGCCCCGCCTCCTGCCGTTCGTCATTCTGGCAATCTTCGTCGCGTCGTTCGGCTTTTGCATTTTTCTGACGCCGGTCGACCCGATCGGCGCCTTCTATCTCCCCTGGGCGCGGGCGTGGGAACTGGCGCTCGGGGCGCTCCTCGCCTACCGCGAGGTGTTCCTGCTCGGCCGCTGGCCCTTTCCCTCGCGCCCGATGGCCGATCTGGGGGCGGCGGCGGGCGTGGCCCTGATCGTCGGCGGCTATCTCTATCTGAACGAGGCCCTCCCCTTTCCCGGATGGCGCGCGGCGATTCCGACCCTCGGCTGCGCGCTGGTGATCGCAAGCCCCCGCTCCGTCGTCGGCGAGGTCCTGCTGGGCAACCAGATCGCCGGCTTTTTCGGGTTGATTTCCTATCCGCTCTATCTCTGGCACTGGCCGCTCTTCGCCTTCGCCCACACTTGGCCGGGCGTCATTCCGACGCCCGCGGTCCTGTTCGCGCTCACGGTCGCGGCGGTCGCGCTCGCGGCGCTGACTTGGCGTTTCATCGAGGCGCCGGCGGCGGCGCTCTTCCGCCGCCGTCCCTACGCGCTGGCGCTCGCCCTCGCCGCCGCGCTGGCGGCGACGGGAATCGTCGGCCGAATCACTTACGATTCGAAAGGTTTCCCGGGCCGCTTTCCGCCGCTGGTGACGCGCGTCTTCGATTTCCGCGCCAACGGCGCCGAGGGCGAGCGGCTGATGTCGTGCTTCTATCAGCGCGACGACCGCGCTTGGCCGCTCGACGAGGAGCGCCGCCGCGTCGCCGCATTCTTCGAAAGCCATCGTTGCGGCGTCGACGCGGACCCGGAGAAGCCGACCATCCTCGTCGTCGGCGACTCCCACGCCGGGCATCTTTTCGCAGGCCTCAACCGCACGTTCGGCGGACGGGCCAACGTCATGGCGCTGGCGGCTGTGTTCTGCGCGCCGCTGGTCGAGACCGTCGCCATGGACGCGGGCGTCGCGGGCACGCCCCGCTGCCGCGCGATCAACGACTACGTGTTCCGGCGGATTGCGGAGATCAAGCCGGACGTCCTGCTCGTCGGCGGCTATTGGGCCCAGTACGACCACGAGGCGAACTGGCGCTATCCCGGCTTCCTCGACGCGCTCGTCGCCGGGGCGCGGAGGCTGCACGCCGATGGCGTCCCCTCGATCGTGATCGCCGGCGAGACGCCGACCTGGGCGCCGGCGCTGCCGATCCTGGTCGGCCGCGACCTGCTCGAAACCGGGAGCGCCCCGGAGTTCTCCCGGGTCGGCGTCCGGCCGGACTCGCTCGAGACCGACCGCGCGCTCGCCGCGAAGGACTGGGGCCCCGGCGTCGTCTACGTTTCGCAGGCCGACCGGCTATGCGGCCCGGACGGCTGCCGGCGGCTCGTCGGGCGTAATCTGCCCGACGATCTCATCGCGGTCGACTACGGCCATTACAGCCTCGAAGGCTCGAAATACGCAGTGGAGACGATTCTCGCGCCGGCGATCGACGCGGCGCTCGAAAGGGCGCGCCCAGCGCGGTAGCCGGGCGGCGATCAGCCGGCGATGACGGACCGGGGCTTCGCGCGCGACCGGAGCACCGGCTCGGCGCGCGGCAGGCGCACGGCCGCCAGCACGTCGGAATCGATCGGAGATTCGTCGGCGTAATCCTGCAGGCGCAGGACCGAAAGCCACCCGCCGCCGTCCTCGTCCTCCGCTCCGAAATCCTCGAAAGCCAGGAACTCGAGATCGGCGACGCCCGCCGCTTCCTTGACCCAGAGGGCGGAGGCGAGCTGGATGGCGTCGAGCAGCGACAGGAACCTCGGCGCTTCGTCCGGATCGCGCAGCGCGGCCGGGCGTTGCCACTTCACGTCCCGCAGCCGGGCGGCGCGCAACATCGTGTTCGGATCGGGGGTCACGAAGGTTGCGATCGAGCGCAGATAGCGCGTGAAGTCGGCGAGCGCCGGAAAGCGGCACGCGATAAAGGCCGACGGCCTCAACTGGGCGAACAGCACGGCGTTCGCCCAGATACGGCGCTTTCCGGTGGCGGCTTCGGTCAGGATCGTTTCGATGTCGGCCTCTGCTTCGCCGGAACGACCGCTGGCGTGCCGCAAGAGCACGTTCATATGCAAAAAATGCCTATCGCTTGTGGAGATGATCGAGCCCATCTTCCCAATCTCCGACGACAACCGGAGCCAGCGCGCCGCGAATATCGATCGCCGCACAAACACGCGGCAGTTCCTCAATTGATATAACCTCAACCCGTTCGGGGAGCGGACTGTCCCCGGTGTGAATCGCCCGTCCGGTTACGGAAACGTTCTTGTTTCCGAACGGGTTGAGGGCATCCTCCCCCATCGTCTTGTCGAACACGCATTCGATCGCGGCTTCGCCGCCCGCGAGCGTGAGCCGCCCCCTCCAGGCTGCGCCGCGATAGTCGATGGCTTCGAGCCGGCCGTCAAACGAATTGATCGTTGCGCCGGCGAACCACATGTCCGTGAGGGGCCGCGCTTCGTTGGCCAGGCCGACGCGATCGACCTGACGACGGAAGAACGCGTCGAGCGGCAGCTCGGCGCCCTGGAACCGGGCGACGACGACAGTGGCCGGATCGAGCGCGGCGA
>CAIZGR010000311.1 GCA_903932535.1 uncultured Hyphomicrobiales bacterium
CAGGCGCGCGCCTCGTTCGCGCGGGCCGGCGCTCGCACCGAGCCGAGCCGCCTGTTCGAGACCGGCGGCCTGCGCTGGCGCTTTCCCCGCGCGACGAGCCCGTGCGAAGCGGTGCTCGTCAACACCGGCGGCGGGGCGGCCGGGGGCGATTCCTATCGGATCGCGCTCGCGCTCGAAGCCGGCGCCGCCGTCGAGGCGACGACCACCGCGGCGGAAAAAATCTACCGCAGCGACGGCCCGCCCGCACGGATCGCAACGACGCTCACGCTCGAAGCCGGCGCTTCGCTCGCGTGGCTGCCGCAGGAGACGCTGCTCTTCGAGGGCGCGCGTCTCGACCGCAAGCTGACGATCGAGATGGCCGCCGGCGCCGAACTGCTCGCCGTCGAGACGCTGGTGTTCGGCCGGCTGGCGATGGGGGAGGCGCGGATCGACGCGTCGCTTCGCGATTCGTGGCGGCTGCGCCGCGCCGGTCGCCTCGTTTTCGCCGACGAGACCCGGCTCGATCATGCGGGCTCGACGCTCGACCGTCCGGCCTCGGGCGCCGGCGCGCGGGCGGTCGCGACGCTCGTCGCGGCGGCCCCCGCGATCGAGGCGCGCCTGCCCGCTCTCAGGGGCGCGCTCGAGGCCCTCGGCGCGGACGTCGAGGCCGGCGCGAGCGCCTTTGACGGGCTCGTCGTCGCGCGCCTGTTGTCGGCGTCGCCGAGCCGGTTGCGCGAGGCTGCGATCACGTCCATTGTCGCGTTGAGCGGACGGCAGCCGCCGCGGTTGTGGCGCTAGGCTGCGTCTTCAAAGCCTGAAGGGCGAAGCGGACGAGGGGGGAGCGCATGATTCTGACGCCGCGGGAAAAGGACAAGCTGCTCATCGCCATGGCCGCGATGGTGGCGAGGCGGCGGCTCGAACGGGGCGTCAAGCTGAACCATCCCGAGGCGGTGGCGTTGATCACCGACTTCGTCGTCGAGGGCGCGCGCGACGGCCGCTCGGTCGCGGAACTGATGGAGGCCGGCGGCCATGTTCTCACGGCCGATCAGGTGATGGAGGGCGTGGCCTCGATGATCCACGACGTCCAGATCGAGGCGACCTTCCCCGACGGCACGAAGCTCGTCACCGTCCATCACCCGATCCGCGGCGCGGACGACGCCCATGTCCCCGGCGAGATTTTGGCCGAGCCCGGCGAGATCGTCATGAACGAGGGCCGCGAGACGGTGACGCTGGAGGTCTCCAACACCGGCGACCGGCCGATCCAGGTCGGCTCGCACTACCACTTCTTCGAGACCAACCCGGCGCTGAAGTTCGACCGCAAGAGGACGAAGGGTTTTCGGCTCGACATTCCGGCCGGAACCGCGGTCCGGTTCGAGCCGGGACAATCGCGCACCGTTCGCCTCGTTGCGCTTGCCGGAAAACGCGAGGTTTTCGGGTTCCGCCAGGAGGTGATGGGGAAGGTGTAGCCTCTCGCCCATTTTCTGCTTGTGGGAAAGGGCAGGGCGAGGGAAGCGAGCGAAAGGAGGTCCTGATGGCCAAGCCAGCGCCGTCCGACCCGAAATCGAGAGTGCGCATGACGCGCGAGGGGCTTATGCCCGTGCCGGCGGACATCCGGCAGAAGTGGAACCTGAAGCCGGGCGACGATCTGTCGTTCGACGCGCCGGAGCCGGACCTCGTGCGCTTGCGGCCGATCAAGAGAAGAAGCTTGTTTGAGCGGCTCGACGAATTGAAGCTTCCACCGCTCGGGCGCCCCCTCAGGCAAGAAGACATTGAAGCTGCGATTACCGAGGCCGTGACGGACAAGGAACGGCGGTCCCGGGGGACATGATGATCGGCCTCGACACCAACGTCTTGTTGCGTCTCGGCGACGACGACGACAAAGCGCAACGCGACCGTGCGCGCGCCCTGGTTCTCGCGCAGGGCGAAGGCGGCTGTTACGTCAACGAGATCGTGCCCGTGGAGTTCGCCTGGACCCTGACGCGTTCTTACAAGCTATCGCGTGACGACGTCGCCAAGCGCCTCGCCCTCAGTCTTGATTCACCGGAATTCGTGATCGGCGGTTTCGCGGAAGCGCAGCGCGCGTTGGATCGATTTCGTACAGAGCCTGCCGATTTCGCCGACTATTTTCTCGCCGAACTGAACGCCTCGGCTGGCTGCGCGACGACGGAGACTTTCGACGGCGACGCGCTGAAATCAGGCGAGCCGTTCTCCAGCGTTCCCATTTCGCCATGAACCGGCCGCCCCATGCCCAGCAACCCGATCTTCCCAGCGCCGCCTATTCCGACATGTTCGGCCATAAGACCGGCGACCGCGTCCGCCTCGCCGACGGGCAAGGGGGCGATGGGGAGGTGCGAGCGGAATGCGCTCGAGTGCTTGCATTACCGACATGCGCTCCTTACTCTCGAATAGGTAAGGAAACGGGAGGAGCCAATGACTGCGGCTCGACGGAAGGCCGAACAGGATTTCGGCGAGGCGACCGTCACCAGCAAAGGGCAGATCACCGTGCCGAACGCGTTGCGTCAGGCGCTCGGCGTCGAGACGGGCGACCGGCTCCGCTTCGTACAGGCGGAGGACGGATCGATCCGGCTCGAGGCCAGGAAGCGGCGTCGGATCGTTGATTTCGCCCGAGCCAACGCGTTTTGCGTCGGAGAAGCGGGTCTTGATCTCGACAAGGCGATCGACGAATCGATCACCGAGGCGATGCTCGAGCGGGACCGGCGAAGCCGGGGCGCGTGAAGGGCATGATCGGCCTCGACACCAACGTTCTTCTCCGGCTGTTCATCGAGGACGATGCTGCGCAATCCGAGCGCGCGCGGCGCCTCGTCGACGCCTCGGCGGCGAATGCGCCGTGCGTGGTCAATCCGGTCGTGCTCGCCGAGTTCGCCTGGACGCTTGCGAGACGCGGCAAGCGAGATCGGTCGGAAGTCGCCCGCCTGATCGCGGGCGTTCTTTCGATGGACGACCTCGAAATTCCCTACCGCGACGCCGCCGAGGGGGCGCTTGCCGCCTTTCGGTCAGGCAAGGCCGATTTCCCCGACTATTTCCTGTCCGAGATCGACGCCGAGCTCGGTTGCGCCTCGACCGCGACGTTCGACCGCGACGCGCTCGATTCCCCCGCCTTCTCCCCCGTGCCGTGAGCCTCTCATGAAAACCTCCCTCCCCCGCGCCGCCTACGCCGACAAGTTCGGCCCGACCACCGGCGACCGCGTCCGCCTCGCCGACACCGAGCTCCTGATCGAGATCGAGAAGGATTTCACCATTTACGGCGAGGAGGTGAAGTTCGGCGGCGGCAAGGTGATCCGCGACGGCATGGGGCAGGCGCAGACGACCCGCGCGCGGGGCGCCGTCGACACGGTGATCACCAACGCCGTCATCCTCGATCACTGGGGGATCGTGAAGGCCGACGTCGCCATCAAGGACGGGCTCATCCACGCCATCGGCAAGGCCGGCAACCCGGACATCCAGCCGGGCGTGACCATCGTCGTGGGGCCCGGCACCGAGGTGATCGCGGGCGAGGGCAAGATTCTCACCGCCGGCGGCTTCGACACCCACATCCACTTCATCTGCCCGCAGCAGATCGAGGAGGCGCTGACCTCCGGCGTCACCTCGATGCTCGGCGGCGGCACCGGCCCGGCGACCGGCACCCTCGCCACCACCTGCACCCCCGGCCCCTGGCACATCGCCCGGATGATCGAGGCGGCCGACGATTTTCCGATGAACCTGGGCTTCGCCGGCAAGGGCAACGCCTCGAAGCCCGCCGGCCTCGTCGAGCAGATCAAGGCGGGGGCCTGCGCCCTGAAGCTGCACGAGGACTGGGGCACGACCCCGGCCGCGATCGACTGCTGCCTCTCGGTCGCCGACGACTACGACGTGCAGGTGATGCTCCACGCCGACACGCTCAACGAATCGGGTTTCGTCGAGGACACGATCAAGGCGTTCAAGGGCCGCACCATCCACGCCTTCCACACCGAAGGCGCGGGCGGCGGCCACGCGCCCGACATCATGAAGGTCGCGGGGCTCGACAACGTGCTGCCCTCGTCCACCAACCCGACGCGGCCCTATACGAAGAACACGCTCGACGAGCATCTCGACATGCTGATGGTCTGCCATCACCTCGATTCGAGCATTCCCGAGGACCTCGCCTTCGCCGAGAGCCGCATCCGGAAAGAAACGATCGCCGCCGAGGACATCCTGCACGACCTCGGCGCGCTCTCGATGATGTCGAGCGATTCCCAGGCGATGGGCCGGATCGGCGAGGTCGTCATCCGCACCTGGCAGACAGCGGACAAGATGAAGCGCCAGCGCGGGCCGCTGCCGGGCGACACCGCGCGCAACGACAATACCCGCGCCAAGCGCTATGTCGCGAAATACACCATCAATCCCGCCATCGCGCACGGCGTGTCGAAGCATATCGGCTCGGTCGAGAAGGGCAAGCTCGCCGACCTCGTGCTGTGGACGCCGGCCTTCTTCGGCGTGAAGCCGGACTGCGTGATCAAGGGCGGCATGATCGCCGCCGCGCCGATGGGCGACCCCAACGCCTCGATCCCGACGCCACAGCCCGTCCACTATCGCCCGATGTTCGGCGCCTACGGCCGCGCCAAGTTCGGGACCTCGCTCACCTTCGTCTCGGACGCCGCGCTCGAAGGCGGGATCGGGCGCAAGCTCAAGGTGCAGAAGACGCTGGTCGCGGTCGAGAACACCCGCGGCAAGCTGCGCAAGGCGAGCATGATCCACAACGGCGCGACGCCGAACATCGAGATCGACCCGGAGACCTACGCGGTGAAGGCCGACGGCGAGCTTCTGGTATGCGAGCCGTCGAACAAGCTGCCGATGGCGCAGAGATATTTTTTGTTTTGAGGGGGGGCCAGCCGCACGCGCTATTTCGGTCTGACCCCCGGCTTCTTTCTCGGCTTGCAGGCGGATCACGACCTCATGGAGCGCCGCCGTGAACTCGGTCCCGCCCTCGAACGCATCGCCCGGCGGGCGGCGTGATGGCCGGCGCGCGATGGATGCGCACCGTCGGCAAGGCGAGCATGATCGACAACGGCGCGACGACGAGGGATCGCGATCGACGCCGAAACGCGCGCGGTGACGGCGGACGGCGCGCTTCTGGCGCCCGCGCCCGCGCCGGCGACGATGGCGACGGCCCGATACCGCAGCGCATCAAACGGCCGCGCATCGCATATGATTCTAAGAATAACGCCCTTATCCGCGGGCGAGCGCTCCGATCGTGGCCGGCGCGGTCGCCCGCGGCGCGCGCTTACGCGATCACGCTCGGCGTCGTCCGCCCGAGCCTCGCCTGGATCCCGGCGAGCGAGCGGGACAGCGCGATGAGATCGCAAAGCGCCGTCTGGGTCTCCTCCCCGAGGTCGCCGCCCGGCGGCTCGTAGCGTTCGATGTAGACGCGCAGCGTCGCGCCGACCGTGCCGGTGCCCGACAGGCGGTAGACGACGCGCGAGCCGCCCTCGAACATCACCCTCACCCCCTGGTTCTTCGAATCCGAGCCGTCCACGGGATCGTGATAGGCGAAGTCGTCGGCGGCCTCGACGACGAGCGCGCCGAAGGCCTTGCCCGGCAGGGTCGCCGTCGCCGCGCGCAAATCCGCCATGAGCGCCTGCGCGGCGGCGAGGTCGACCTCGTCGAAGTCGTGGCGGGTGTAGTAGTTGCGGCCGTAGGTCGCCCAGTGCTCGCGCACGAGGCCGGCGACCGGCTCGCGCCGCTTCGCCAGGATGTTGAGCCAGAGCAGCACCGCCCAGACGCCGTCCTTCTCGCGGATGTGGTCGGAGCCGGTGCCGGCGCTCTCCTCGCCGCACAGGGTGGCGAGGCCGGCGTCGAGCAGGTTGCCGAAGAACTTCCAGCCCGTCGGCGTCTCGTAGGCGCGGATGCCGAGCTTTTCGGCGACATGGTCGACGGCGGCGCTGGTCGGCATGGAGCGGGCGACGCCGGCGAGGCCCCTGGCGTAGCCCGGCGCGAGCGTCGCGTTGGCGGCGAGAATCGCGAGCGAATCCGAGGGCGCGACGTAAATACCGCGCCCGATGACGAGATTGCGGTCGCCGTCGCCGTCCGAGGCGGCGCCGAAGTCGGGCGCCTCCGGCGACATCATCAGTTCGTAGAGGTCGTGGGCGTAGGTGAGGTTCGGGTCGGGGTGATGGCCGCCGAAATCCGGCAGCGGCGTCCCGTTGACCACCGTGCCCGCGGGCGCGCCGAGCGCGCCCTCGAAGATCGCATGGGCGTAGGGGCCGGTGACGGCGTGCATGGCGTCGAAGCGCATGCGGAAGCCCGAGGCGACGAGCGCGCGGATGGCGTCGAAGTCGAACAGCGACGTCATCAGCGACAAGTATTGCGCGACGGGATCGACGACCTCGACGGTCGCGCCTTCGAGCGCCGTCTCGCCCAGGCGGTCGAGGTCGACGTCAGGCGCGTCGGAGATCTTGTAGGCGTCGATCGTCCCGGTGCGGGCGAAGATGGCGTCGGTGATCTTCTCCGGCGCCGGGCCGCCCGCCCCGATGTTGTACTTGACGCCGAAGTCGCCCTCGGGCCCGCCGGGATTGTGGCTCGCCGACAGGATGATCCCCCCGTAAGCGCCGAGGTGGCGGATGAGCGCCGAGGCGGCCGGCGTCGAGAGAATGCCGCCCTTGCCGATGACGACGCGCCCGAAGCCGTTCGCCGCCGCCATTTTGGCGACGATCTGGATCGCCTCGCGGTTGAAGAAGCGGCCGTCGCCGCCGACCACCAGGGTCTCGCCCTGAAAGCCTTCGAGCGAGTCGAAGATCGACTGGACGAAATTCTCCAGATAGCCCGGCGTCTGGAACACGGGCACCTTCTTGCGCAGGCCCGAGGTGCCGGGCTTCTGGTCGGCGAAGGGTTTTGTCGCGACGGTCTTGATCATGGTTCCCGGGTCTCCGCGAGGGCGTGTTCTTTTGCCATTCTAGAAGAAGTCCATCGGCGAGACGAGGCCGCAACGGCCTCTCCGGAAGTCGTAGAGGGGGGCGCGAAGGCCGGAGCGCCGGAGAGGCCCAGCAGGCGCCGGCCGAGAACCGCTGTTTGGCGGTTACGGAAATTCCACCAATCCGGCGTAAGGAACGAAAATCGCCCAAGAGACCGCCCGCCGGGCAGGGCAGGGGCTTTGTGAACAGCTTGCAAACATATGTGAACCTCTTAAACTGGTCCCGAGGTATAGAACGCGGCTGACCATTTTCCGGGCCGAGCCTGATTGGATCGGCCGGAATCGGATCTGAGGAGGGCGCTCGGCATGGCGCGCAAGTATTTCGGCACCGACGGCATTCGCGGCAGGGCCAACGTCAAGATCACCGCGGATATCGCGATGAAGGTCGGTCAGGCGGCGGGCCTCGCCTTCCAGCGCGGCGAGCACCGGCACCGCGTGGTGATCGGCAAGGACACGCGCCTGTCGAGCTACATGATCGAATACGCCCTCGTCGCGGGCTTCACCTCGGTTGGCGTCGACGTGCTGCTGCTCGGCCCCGTGCCGACGCCTGCCGTCGCCATGCTCACCCGGTCGATGCGCTGCGACCTCGGGGTGATGATCTCGGCCTCGCACAACCCTTACGAGGACAACGGCATCAAGCTGTTCGGGCCCGACGGTTTCAAGCTCTCCGACGAGGTCGAGACGCGGATCGAAACCCTGATGGACGGCGAGGTGACACCGTTGCTCGCGCGCTCGCCCGACCTTGGCCGCGCCAAGCGCATCGACGACGTGCAGGCGCGCTACATCGAATTCGCCAAGCGGACGCTCGGCCGCGAGGTCACGTTCGAGGGCCTGCGGGTCGTCATCGACTGCGCCAACGGCGCGGGCTACAAGGTCGCGCCCGAAGCGCTTTGGGAACTCGGGGCCGAGGTCATCAAGATCGGCGTCGAGCCCAACGGGCTCAACATCAACGCCGATGTCGGCTCGACCGCCCCGGAGGCGCTCGCCCGCAAGGTGCGCGAGATGCGGGCCGATGTCGGCATCGCCCTCGACGGCGACGCCGACCGCCTGATCATCGTCGACGAGAAGGGGCACGTGGTCGACGGCGACCAGGTGATGGCGGTGATCGCGGAAAGCTGGCGCGAAGACGGACGGCTGGCGAAGCCCGGCGTCGTCGCCACCGTGATGTCCAACCTCGGCCTCGAGCGCTATCTCGAAGGGCTCGGCCTGACGCTCGAGCGCACGGCGGTCGGCGACCGCTACGTGATCGAGCGGATGCTCGCGCAAGGCTACAACGTCGGCGGCGAGCAGTCGGGCCACATCATCTTCTCCGACTATTGCACGACGGGCGACGGCCTCGTGTCGGCGCTGCAGGTTCTGGCGGTGGTGCAGAAGATCGGCAAGCCGGTCAGCGAGGTCTGCCACCGCTTCGACCCGTACCCACAAGTGCTGCGCAGCGTCCGCTTCAGCGGCGGCAAGCCGCTGGAAGACCCAGCGGTCGCCAAGGCCATCGCCGATGCGACGGCCCGGCTCGAAGGCCGCGGCCGTCTCGTCATCCGCCCATCCGGCACCGAGCCGGTCATCCGGGTGATGGGCGAGGCGGACGACAAGGCTCTGGTCGACGCGGCCGTCAGCGACATCTGCGAGGCGGTCGCCCACGCCGCCGCGTGACGCGCCCGGCGGCCGTCAATAGCCGCGGGCGATCCAATCGGCGAAGGCCCGCGCGAGCGCCGTCACGCGCGCGCGATTGGACTGTTCGACCATGACGTTGTCCTGCGGCATCGGGTAGTAGGTGGTGGTGGCGCGCAGCGGATGCGTGACGCCCCCGGAGGTCACTTCGCCGATCATCTGGTCGGCAGACCCGCCGGCCGGGCCGACCCCGCCGCTGTTCGGGCCGAGCAGGACATAATCGATCCGAACGGACACCGGCGTTCCGGCCTCGCCGCGGCTGGCGAGCGCGGCCTCGATTGCGCCGGGCAATTCCTGCGCAACCCAGCCTGCCGTCGGCTCGCCGGAATTCGCGAGCAGCGGGCCGACGTCGACGCGAACGCCGCCCGCCTGACGAGGCTGCGCCGCCGCGGCCTGGAACGGCAGCGCGGCGGCCGAGGCCAGCATCGCCGCGAGCGCGGTGCGGCGATCGAGGGTCGAAACAGACATCGAAACGTCTCCCTCTTCAACGGGCGTCGAAGCGCCCCATCCATCGCCCCCCGCTTCGGTACGGACCGGCGGGCCGCCCGGATTTGCTGCGCTCTTCATATGCGGGCGCGACGCCGGGAATTCGAGAGGGGCAGATGCGCGGCGACCCCAAGTCACCGATCGACGGGGCCCTCGCATCAGGCCCCAAAAATACGGCTGGCAAGAACGGCGAATCGCCGTAACATGCCGTCCGTTGTCAACAGCCGAAAGGAGGTGATCCAGTGTCTCATTGTCATCAGCCCCGTGTGATCGACAGGGCCTGGGTCCTTGCCCCCGCGAAGGATTTGCGCGCGTAGCGTCCGCAAAGGGCACGTGACCTTAAAGCCCCTGCGGACTCGCGCGGGCCACGACAATGGAAGAGCCGTTCCCTCGGGGGCGGCTCTTCTCTTTTGCTGATCTGCGACGCCGCACGTTCATGCGTCTAAAGGCACTTGATCGCGCACTTGTCCATGCACAGCGCTGTCCCGCCGCACTCGTCGTAGCACTTCTGAAGGCAGTCGTTTGTCGGATCGCGGGTATCCGCGCTGCGAAAGACTCGCGCCGTCCCACTGGCGAAAGATACGCGGTAGGCTTCTCCCTGATCGTTGGCCACGACGAGCGTTCCGCCGTCGAGAGTCATCCGGATCGGCGGCCGATCACGAGCTTCCAACGTTATCTTTGCCTCAGGCCCGAGTTCGCGCAGGGCCGCCACGCATTCCGAAAGTCTCATGTCCTCCCTCCCTGGCCCGCGCTCTCGCGGAACGCACGGGGCTTCGGCTCCACATTATCGGAAAGAACGCGAGGCGCAAGGCATTGTTCTTGCCGGCGGGAAAGAAT
Source organism: uncultured Hyphomicrobiales bacterium (assembly GCA_903932535.1). Taxonomy (GTDB): domain Bacteria; phylum Pseudomonadota; class Alphaproteobacteria; order Rhizobiales; family Beijerinckiaceae; genus Roseiarcus. Next base: position 9,917 of record CAIZGR010000311.1, read on the forward strand.
GCCGAGCGACAGCCGCACGCCCGCCGGGGCAAACGAGACAGGCGCCCGGCCGAAGCCGGACGCCCTCCCTTCGGATCGGTCGACCCGTCGTCGGCTCAGTGGGACACGGCGGTGTCGGCGCCGATGCCGGTCTGCGACCGGACGTACTGGGCTTCGAACGCTTCCCGCTCCGCCTTCGCCGTCTCCGAGTTGTCGGTCACCGAGAACAGCCAACAGCTGAAAAAGGCGAGCGGCATGGTGAACAACGCCGGCGAGACGTAGGGAAACCACGCCGAGCCCTTCGGATTGCCCAACACCGCTTCCCATATGCCCGGGCTGACGATGGTGAGCGCGACCGCGCTCGAGAGGCCGACGAAACCGCCGATCACCGCGCCGCGCGTGGTCAGCCCCTTCCACAGCATCGAGAGCAGCACGACCGGGAAGTTCGCGCTGGCCGCGACCGCGAAGGCGAGGCCGACCATGAAGGCGACGTTGATCTTCTCGAACACGAAGCCGAGCGCGATCGCGAAGATGCCGAGAACGATCGTGGTGATCCGCGACACGAACACCTCCGAGCCCTCCTCGACCCTGCCGCGCCGGATGACGCTGGCGTAAAGGTCGTGGCTGACGGCGCTCGCGCCCGACAGCGTCAGGCCCGACACCACCGCCAGGATCGTGGCGAAGGCCACCGCCGCGATGAAGCCCTTCATCAGGTTTCCGCCGACGGCGTGGGCGAGGTGGATCGCCGGCATGTTGCCGCCGCCCAGGAGCGCGTTCTTGACGTCGTCGCCGACATGGTAGACCGGGTCGGTCGAAACCAGCACGATCGCGCCGAAGCCGAGGATGAAGGTGAGGATGTAGAAGTAGCCGATGAAGGTGGTGGCCCAGAACACCGACTTGCGCGCTTCCTTGGCGTTGCCCACGGTGAAGAAGCGCATCAGGATGTGGGGCAGTCCCGCCGTGCCGAACATCAGCGCGATGCCGAGCGAGAAGGCGTTGATCGGATTGGCGACCGCGGCGCCGGGCGCGAGGATCGCGTCGTGCTTGGGATGGACCTCGATCGCCTTGGCGATCAACGCGTTGAAGTCGAAGTTGAACTGAGCGAGCACGAGCCCCGCCATCAGCGTCGAGCCGCCGAGCAGGAGCCCGGCCTTGATGATCTGCACCCAGGTGGTGGCGATCATGCCGCCGAAGGTGACGTAGACGATCATCAGGATTCCGACGATCACCACCGCTCCGTAATAGGGCAGGCCGAACAGCAGCTGGATCAGTTGCCCCGCCCCGACCATCTGCGCGATCAGGTAGAAGGCGACGGTGACCAGCGTGCTGGTGGCGGCGAAAGTGCGCACCGGCGTCGCCTGGAGCCGGTAGGCCGCGACGTCGGCGAGCGTGAAGCGGCCGAGGTTGCGCAGCGGCTCGGCCATCAGGAACATGATGATCGGCCAGCCGACCAAGAAGCCGATGGAGTAGATCAGGCCGTAATAGCCGCCCGTGTAGACGAGCGCGGTGATGCCGAGGAAGGAAGCGGCGGACATGTAGTCGCCGGCGATGGCGACGCCGTTCTGGAAGCCGGTGATGCCGCCGCCCGCGGCGTAGAAATCCTTGGTCGTGCGGGTGTGGCCGGCCGCCCAATAGGTGATGCCGAGCGTCACGACGACGAAGGCGACGAAAATGATGATGGCGTTCCAGTCGGTCGCCTGCATCGTGCCCGCCTCGATCGGGCCGGCGGCCCAGGCCGCTCCCGCCGAGAGGCTGAGCGCGCCCGCGAGCGCGCCCCTGTGCAAGATAGCGCGTGTCACTTCTTCCTCCCCTCGATCCTGGCGGCGTTGACGATGGCGTTGGTGAGGTCGTCATACGTGCTGTTGGCGCGCAGGACGTAGATGCCGGTGAGCAGAATCGACAGCAGGATGAGCGACACGCCCATGATGATCCCGATGGTGATGTCGCCTGAAACCTTGGTCGCGATCACGGCCGGCGCAAACGCGACGATGGCGATGTAGCCGTAGTAGAGAACCAGCGTGATGATCGCCAGCGTCCAGCCGAACGCCTTGCGTTCGGAGACCAGCTTTCGGTAGTTCGGATCGGCCTCGATCCGTTTCAACGTTGAGACATCCATGGGGTACCTCCCGGTCCATAGCCAACACGACGCCGCTTGTCGGAAGCGGCGTCTGAAAAGACAAGCGCGCTTGTCGTCGTGCGCTCTTTTTTGGCGAGACGGATTGCCGCGGGAGCTTCGCCCCGCTGGTCGACCAGACGCTCTTCGCCGTCCGCACGCCGGAAATCACCCGGCGCGTTCCGCGAAAGCGCGAAACCGTCAACCCGTCCCCTTGCCGTCCCCTTGCCCTTCCCGAGCACTATTTTGCTTGTCTTTCAAACGCCCGTCGACCCTCCGCGTCCTAAACAGTTTGTCTAGACGATGGCGGGAGCCTCGCCGGGCCGAGGGAGTGTTTGTGCCAGCGCCGCCAATCGGATAAGTTGCCTCTTTGGGGGTTGGCCCCCGGTCCGGACAAGATCGATGCTTGGCTTATGCGGTCCGAATCCCCATATCCCGCCTGTCCCCAGCCCGTGGGCGCTGGCGGGATGCCACCAGAAAAGGCCACGCGCATGGATTTCCTCAAGCCACGGTCGCACCGCATGAACCGCCGCCGACGCATCTATGAAGGAAAAGCGAAGGTCCTCTACGAGGGCCCGGAGCCTGGAACGCTCATCCAGCATTTCAAGGACGACGCGACCGCGTTCAACGCCAAGAAGCATGAGGTGATCGAAGGCAAGGGCGTCCTGACCAACCGCATCTCGGAATATATCTTCCAGCGCCTCAACGACATCGGCGTGCCGACGCACTTCATCCGCCGAATCAATATGCGTGAGCAGTTGATCCGCGAGGTCGAGATCATCCCGCTCGAAGTGGTCGTGCGCAACGTCGCCGCGGGGTCGCTGGCGACCCGCCTCGGGCTCGAGGAGGGGTCGCAACTGCCGCGCTCGATCATTGAATTTTATTACAAGAATGATCAGCTCAACGATCCGATGGTGTCGGAGGAGCACATTACTGCATTCGGCTGGGCCGCCCCGCAGGAGATCGACGACATCATGGCGCTCGCGATCCGGGTCAACGACTTCCTGACCGGCCTCTTCCTCGGCGTCGGCATCCGTCTCGTCGATTTCAAGATCGAATGCGGCCGCCTGTGGGAAGGCGACAACATGCGCATCGTGCTCGCCGACGAGATCAGCCCCGACTCGTGCCGGCTCTGGGACGTCAAGACCAACGACAAGCTCGACAAGGACCGTTTCCGCAAGGATCTCGGCGGCATGATCGAGGCCTACACCGAGGTCGCCCGCCGTCTCGGCGTCATGCAGGAGAACGAAGTCGTGCGCGCCGGCGCCCCGCGGCTCGTCCAGTAGGCGTCTGCGCGCGATCGGCGCGCGACGGCCGATCGCGCGCCGGCTCGACGATCGCCCGGCGCTCGGGCTCGCCGTCCGAGCGGGCGCCGGCGGGAGTCGATCGAGGGCGTGTCGATCCTGGGAAGCGCCGCCGGATCGGCTTCGCCTCGATCTCGCGAGGAGGCGAGGAAGGAGCGGGGATGGCCGGCGACAGCATCAGCGACGATCGCGGAGTCTGCGCCACCCTGAGAGCGGGCGAGCCCTTCGCCGGCCGGCAGGGCTTCAGCTACGCCCCGGCGATTTCCGCCGAGACGGTCGGCGCGAAGGCGATCCACATGCAGCTCCTGACTGTCCCGCCGGGCGCGCGAGCCAAGGCGCACAAGCACGCGCGCCACGAGACCGCGATCCATGTGCTCAGCGGCGAAGTCGGCATGTGGTACGGCGATCGGCTCGAAAATCACATGGTCACCTGCGCCGGCGATTTCGTCTACATCCCGGCCGACACGCCCCATCTGCCCTACAACAGGAGCGCGATCGAGCCGGCCGTCGCGGTCGTCGCGCGCACCGACCCGAGCGAGCAGGAGAGCGTCGTCATGCTGCCGGATTTGGACGCGATCCGTCCCTGAGCCCGCCCAGGCGCCAAAAGCGCGGCCCGCTGCCGGAGCCGAGTCCTTGCGGCTTCGCGGACTCTTGCCATCGACGGGTCCGTGTGAGATGTCTTGCTGCATCGCAACAAAGCCCGTCGACGCGACGGCCGCCGGCCGCAGAGGAACGAGCAGCGATGATCGTCGGCGTTCTCAACCAGAAGGGCGGAGTCGGCAAGACGACCGTCGCCGTCAATCTCGCCGCGGCTTACGCGCGCGGCGGGCGGCGCGTGCTGCTGATCGACGCCGATCCGCAGGGCAGCGCCTTGGCTTGGTCGAGCACCCGTGAGGCCGAGCCGCCGTTCTCGCTGGTCGGCTTGGCGAAGCCCACCCTGCACCGCGACCTGCCGCGGCTCGCCAAGAACTACGACATCGTCGTCATCGACGGTGCGCCGCGGGTCAACGATCTGGGCCGCTCCGCGATTCTCGCCAGCGACTACGTGCTGATCCCCGTCCAGCCCTCCCCCTACGACGTCTGGGCGGCGGCCGACACGGTCGCGCTCATTCGCGAGGCGCAGGTGATGAAGGAGAGCCTCGAGGCCGCCTTCGTCGTCAACCGCCGCATCGCCCGCACCGCCATCGGCCGCGACGCCATCGACGCGCTGGCGCAGTTCGAGGACGTGCCGGTGCTGGCGGCGGCGCTGCATCAGCGCGTCATCTACGCCGAGAGCGTGGCCAAGGGTCTGTCGGTCGTCGAGGCCGCGCCGTCGAGCGAGGCCGCGCGGGAAGTCGAGGCGCTGGCCGCCGAGGTGCTCGGCGCAAACGAGAGGAAGACGGCATGAGCAGGAAGTCGGTTCCATTCTCCGTGCCGGAAGGGGCCGGCCGCGGCCGTCGCGCGCCCGGCGTGATCGAGGCCCATACCGACGAGTGGGTCAGCGACCGGAACAGCGGCGCTCGAGAAAAGGCCGGGGACCCGAATCCGAGCCTCCTCCTCGACCTCGCCGCGGAACGGAGCCTCGCCGAGGTCATGGCGCTGAGCATGCTCGCGCCGTTCGCGCTCGGCTGGTTCTGGCTGATGCACGCGACGACCGGACGGGTGCGGTTCTGATTCGGGGCAGCGGCATGAGAGACGATCACCACGGGACGTCCGGCGGCCGGCTCGCGCGACGTTCCTGATTTTTTTGCTCAGCCAGAGCTCGTCCCGAGAAACCTCTTCAGCGACTCGGCCGCAGGGGGATGGGTGAAGGCAGCGGCTTTACTGCGCCCCGGCGCCGCCGGCTCAGGCCATCCGCTGCGTAGCGCGGACCGCGCGAACCTCTGAGTATGGTGCCCAGGACAGGACTCGAACCTTCACGGCTTGCACCGCTGGTACCTGAAACCAGTGCGTCTACCAATTCCGCCACCTGGGCACGGCGCGCTTCATAGAAGCGGCGTAGGGCGGATGTCAATGGCGCGCAGCGGGACGAAGCGCTTCTCCAGGAGCCGTCTCAGAATGGGCTTGGGATTCTCACCCCGCCGCCGCTCCATTGCGTTTTGCAATTTTCAGCCGAGACATCTCGTTATGGAGAGGCGACGGGGCATGCGCGGCTCCGATGCTTGCGCCGGCGGCGGTCGCGCGCTCGTCATCGGCGGCGGAGATGCAGCCAGTCTCCAATCGATTGATGCGGAACAGGTTTCTGCCGCGCCGGCCTGAGAGGGCGACAAAAGCAAACGCGCCGATCCGACGAGTCCGACGCCGGCGCCCCGGAAACCCCGCCGAAGCTCCGGCTTTGGCGCCGCCCTTGCAGGCGCTTCGCATGTTGCGCCAATCCCCCGCCGCATGCGACACCCCCGACGCCGCACGATGGAGACGACAGGCATGGCCGCCGACCCGATCCTTGCAGACGACGCCGAAAAGGATCGGCCGCTGCGAGAGGATATTCGCCTGCTCGGCCGCATCCTCGGCGACACGGTGCGCGAGCAGGAGGGCGAGGAGACCTTCGCGCTCGTCGAGCAGGTCCGCAAGGCCTCGATCCGCTTCCACCGCAACAACGAGCCCGGCGCGCGGCGCGAGCTCGAGGCGACGCTCGACAGCCTCTCGGCCGACCAGACGCTCGCGATCGTGCGCGCCTTCAGCTATTTCTCCCATCTCGCCAACATCGCCGAGGACCAGCACCACATCCGCCGCAACCGGGCGCACGTGAAGGCCGGCTCCGCGCCGCGGCCCGGCTCGCTCGCCTGCGCCTTCCACCACACCCGCCATTCCGGCGTCGCGCCCGAGGCCCTCGGGGCCTTTTTCGACAATGCGCTCGTCAGCCCGGTGCTCACCGCCCACCCGACCGAGGTCCGGCGCAAGAGCACGCTCACCCGCGAGCTCGAGATCGCCGGGCTGCTCGACGACCGCGACCGCGCCGCGGGCGACCCGGCCGAACTCGCCGAGATCGAAGGAAAGCTCAGGCGCGCCGTTCTCATCCTGTGGCGCACCAACATGCTGCGCCAGAAGCGCCTTCTGGTGATCGACGAGGTGTCGAACGGCCTCGCCTATTACGACTATACGTTCTTTCGTGAGCTGCCGCGGCTTTATGGCGCGATCGAGGATGCGCTCGACGGGCTCGATCCGGGACGCAGGGGCGCCCGCCTGCCCCCGTTCCTGCGCGTCGGCTCGTGGATCGGCGGCGACCGCGACGGCAACCCCTACGTCACCGCCGGCGTGCTCGACGAAGCGGTGCGCTTGCAGAGCGCGCGCGCGCTCGCCTTCTACCTCGACGAGCTGCATCAGCTCGGCGGCGAGTTGTCGCTGGCCTCGGGGCTCGTTCCGGTCACGCCGGAACTCGCCGCGCTCGCCGATCGGGCCGAGGACGATGCGCCGACGCGGAGCGACGAGCCCTACCGGCGCGCGATCGCCGGCATGTACTCCCGCCTCGCCAAGACGGCGCGCGAGCTGGATCACACGGTCGCGCTGCGCCAGCCGATCGCCGACGCGGCGGCCTACGAAGGCGTCGAGGCGTTCGCCGCCGATCTCGCCGTCATCGCCGGGTCGTTGACCGCAAACGGCGGGGCGATCGTCGCCCGCGGGCGCCTGAGGGGCCTCAGGCGCGCGGTCGACGTGTTCGGCTTCCACCTCGCCCCGATCGACCTCAGGCAGAATTCCGACGTCCACGAGCGCACGGTGGCGGAGATTCTCGCCGCCGTCTCGCCGGGCCTCGAATACCGATCTCTGAGCGAGGACGAGCGGGTCGCGCTGCTGAGGCGCGAGCTTGTTTCCCCGCGTCCGCTCGTTTCGCCTTTCCTCGCCTATGGCGAGGAGACGGCGGGCGAGCTCGCCGTCTTCCGCGCCGCCGCCGCGATTCAGGCGCGCTACGGCGAGGGCGCGATCCGCACCGCGATCATCTCCAAGGCCGACAGCGTCTCCGATCTCCTGGAGCTGGCGCTCCTGCTGAAGGAGGTGGGCCTCGTCACCGCGGCGGGCGCGACCGCGCTCGCGCTCGTCCCGCTCTTCGAGACGATCGCCGATCTGCGCAACTGCGTCGGCGTGATGGACCGGCTCTTGGCGATCCCGGAATACCGCCGGCTCGTCGACTCGCAGGGCGGCGAGCAGGAAGTGATGCTCGGCTATTCCGACTCGAACAAGGACGGCGGCTTCGTCACCTCCGGCTGGGAGCTGTACAAGGCCGAGATCGGCCTCGTCGAGGTGTTCCGCAGGCGCGGCGTGCGCATTCGCCTCTTCCACGGCCGCGGCGGCTCGGTCGGCCGCGGCGGCGGCCCGAGCTACGACGCGATCCTCGCCCAGCCGGGCGGCGCGGTGCAGGGGCAGATCCGCATCACCGAACAGGGCGAGATCATCTCCAGCAAATATTCCAACCCCGACGTCGGCCGGCGCAATCTCGAGACGCTCGTCTCGGCGACGCTCGAGGCGACGCTCCTGCAGGACGAGAGTCCGGCCCCCGATCCCGCCTTCCTCGAAACGATGGAGGAGCTGTCGAAGGCCGCCTACGCCGCGTACCGCGGCCTCGTCTACGAGACCGACGGGTTCGTGCGCTACTTCTGGTCGTCGACCGTCATCACGGAGATCGCGACGCTGAACATCGGCTCTCGCCCCGCTTCGCGCAAGAAGACGACTGCGATCGAGGATTTGCGCGCCATCCCCTGGGTGTTCTCGTGGGCGCAGTGCCGGCTGATGCTGCCGGGCTGGTTCGGCTTCGGCTCGGCGGTCGAGGCTTACGTCGCGGCCCATCCGGAGACCGGTCTCGAGACGCTGAAAGTTATGTACAAGCGTTGGCCGTTCTTCCGCACGCTGCTCTCCAACATGGACATGGTGCTGTCGAAGTCGAGCCTCGCCATCGCCTCGCGCTATGCGCGCCTGTGCGATGATGTCGCATTGCGCGAGAGGATATTTGCCCGCATTTCGCAGGAATGGCGCTTTTCCGTCGAAGGCCTGAACACCATCATGGAGCAGCCGCAGTTGCTGGCGAGTAACCCCCTGCTCGACCGCTCGATTCGCAACCGTTTCCCGTATCTCGATCCGCTGAACCACGTCCAGGTCGAGTTCCTGAAGCTCCACAGGGCGCGCGCGTCGAGCGAAAAGGTGCTGACAGGCATTCAGCTCACCATAAACGGCGTGTCGGCAGGGTTGCGCAACAGCGGGTGAAGCAACGGCCCGAGTGCGGGGAGTACGGCGTTTCGCAGGCGCGATCATCTGGGAAACCGTGGGCTTTGAGTTGCATCTGCGATCTTCGGTTGCAGGACGGGTTGTGTTGGCGTATGTTTTGAATTGACATCGCGGGCGTCGATGGCATCGGCCCCCTGATGTTGGCGAGCAGAAAACCGAGGATCGAACGGAAGTCGCACATGCGAGATTTTCCGTCGGCTTAACGGTTTCGCGGATCGGATCGGCGCGGAGAGGGGCTAACATGACGAATTTTTCGGATTGGATCGGCGGAACGGCCGGCGTCTGGTCAGACTCGGCAAACTGGGACAGCGGCGGCGTTCCCGACGCCGCGGCCGGCGTGACGATTACGGCCGCCGATGACGCACCGGATACGATCGCCGGGACGGGAACCGAAGAATCGGCGTCGCTCGAACTCATCGGCCCGATCACGCTGATGGGGCGGACCTTCTCCACCGGCTCGGTCGGCGTGGCGGGAGACGGCCTCGCCCAGCCGGGCTTCGTCCTCGCCCCGGGCGCCACGCTGACCGACTCCGGGTCGATGAGCGTCGGCGACGATTCCGCCGTGACCGTGAACGGAGGAACGCTCACCGCCGCAACCCTCGTCCAGTCGCTGGGCACGATCAATCTCAATGGCGGGTCGATCACCGTGGGCGCCGTTCAGCCGGGCGCGCTCGCCACCGACACGAGCAACACCTACGACGTGACCGGCGGCGTGTTCATTGTGACCGGCTCGATCGCCGGCGGCGCGAACGGCGCCGGCGACACGTTCAATGTCAGCGGCGGCGCTTTCGTCGTCGAAGGATCGGTCGCGCTCGGCTCCGACACGGTCAGCGCCGTCACAGGCGGCGTCGTTCAGTTCGCCTCGGTGAACGCGACCGCCGGCGGCGCGGACACGTTCACGGTCGACAGCACGTCGTCGATCGAAATCGGCGCAGCCGGGGCGGCCCAGGCGGGCGCCCTGACCATCGACGCCGGGAGCGTTTTGACGGACGGCGGCTGGATCACGGCGCCGGTCATCGTGGACAACGGAACGATCGAGGTCGGCGTAGGCGAATCGCTCGTCATCGACGGGACGAGCGGCGGCCTGATCGGGACGGGCGCCGTCCAGATCGACGCTCAGGCGACGGCCACGATCGCCGGAGTCGGAGACCAATCCGCCAACAGCGTCGTCTTCGCCGGACCCGGCGCCGAACTCGTGCTGTCCGACGACTCGCTGAGCGCGACGCTCGCCTTCACGCCGACGATCTCGGGCTTCGACTCGACCGATCTCATCGTCTACGTCGGCGACGTCTCCGGCGTTTCCTATTCGAGCGGCGTCCTGACGCTCTCCGAAAGCGGCGCGACGGTCGCAACGCTGAATCTCGCCGGCGACTTCACCGGCGACACGTTTACGGTCGCCGACGTCGCCGGCGTGAGCCAGATCGCCGTTTCGGTGGGCGGCGGCCTCGTCCCCGGTGACAACGGGACGGCAGTCGGGGCGCAGAACCCGGCCGGAAGCACGGTCTCCGCCACCGCCGCCGGCTCGGTCAGCCAGAGCGCCGTCGCAGCCAGCGGCGACACGACCGTTGCGCCGGTCGGCACGTCGACGCCGGACGTCTATGTCTGGACGGGCGTCAGCGGTTCGTGGGACAGCGCCGCAAACTGGAGCGATACGACAGCGGGCCAGACCACGGCTTTGCTGGCGCCCGGAAGCCACGACGCGGTCACCATCGCGGCGCCGGGCAGCGCGACGATCGCCATAACGGGCCTCGGAAACGCGTCGAGCCTCACGCTCGGAGGGTCGGTCGACGTCAAGGGAACGTTCGCCACCGCCCTGGCGACGGTCCAGAGCGGCGCCACAGTCACGATCGACCAGGCGGCCTCGGTCACGACCAGCGGCGATTTCAACGACTATGGCGCCTCGTTGACCGTCTCGGGAGGCTCGCTCAGCGTCGGCGGCAACTGGAACGAGGGACTCTCCTCCGCGGGAGCATTCACCAATGCAGCGGTGAGCGTGACGGGCAATTATGTCCAGAAGGGAAATTTCGTCGATACGTTCACCAACTCGACCTTGAATGTGAAAGGCGCTCTCGCCCTCACCAACAACTTTGCCTATGTCACGTTCAACACGTCGACGGTGACCGTGAATGGCGGAATTGCCGAGCAGGGCAATTATTCCGGCGTCATCGTGAACGGCGGAACCGTTACGATCGCTAGCATAAGCGCCGCGAACGCCGCCATCTACGGCGTCTACCAGGTCACGGCCGGCCTCTTCAAAGTGAACGGCAATGATTCCGTCTCAGCCGGGGACGACTTTTACGCCGGGGGGACCGGAAAGATCCTCGTTGCCGGCGTCACCACTTTGGGCTCCTTCTATCTGCAGGCGTACGAAGCCGGCTCGATCCAGCTCGCCTCCGTCTCGAGCCCGGTCGACGGATCGGACACGATCACCGTGTCGGGCTCGGCCTCGATCGAGTTCGGCGCGACCGGCGGGGCTCAAGCCGGCAGCTTCACCCTGGACGCCGGGATCTCGCTCACCGAAGGCGCCTCCATAACCGCGCCGCATATCGTTCTGGCCGCCGGATCGACCCTCAAGGCCGGAAACGGCGAGACGCTGAACCTCGCCACCACTTACAGCGCCCAGCTCCGCGCCTATGCAGGGGACATCGCCGGCGCGGGCGCCCTCCAGATCGGCGCCGGCGCCCGCCTCAACATCCATGACCAGATCGTGGCGGGCTCGACCGTCAGCGTCAGCTTCGCCGGGACCGGCGGCGTGCTGGCCCTCGACTCCTATACCCTCGGGAGCGGCGTCTTCGCCCCCACGATCTCCGGCTTCGGCTCCACCGACCACATCGTCTACAACGGCGCCCTCTCCGCCGTCGCCTTCTCGAGCGGCGTTCTCACCCTCTCCAACAATGGGACCTATGTCGGGACGCTGAAACTCGCGGGAGACTATTCGGGCTCCGCCTTCTCCGTCGCCGTCAAGAACAACGTTTCGACGATCTCGGTCTCGGGCAGCGCAGCCTCGCCGCAAGTCTACGTCTGGAACGCGATCACGGGTTCGTGGGCCAGCCCCGCGAACTGGAGCAACCAAACCTCGGGAACCACGGCGTCGGTTGCGCCCGGAAGCCGAGACACGGTCACGATCGCGTCAGCGGCCGGCGTGACCGACGTCGTCACCGGGACGGGAACCGCATCGAGCCTGACGCTGGGCGGTTCTGTCACGCTCAATGGACAGTTCACCGCCGGACTTGCGGCGGTCAACAGCGGCGCCGCGGTGATCGTCGGCCAGGCGGCCTCGGTGACGACCGGCGGCGATTTCAACGACAACGGCGCCACGCTGACCGTCTCGGGCGGCTCGCTCGGCGTCGGCGGCAATTGGAACGAGAACGCCAACGGCGCTTTGACCAACGCGACGGTCAGCGTGACGGGCGCCTACTCTTTCCTCTCGTCTGCGAGTCGTTCCGACACATTCACCAATTCGACGCTGAAGGTTTCGGGCGCCGCCGATCTCGGCAACGGCGACGGAATCGCATTCAACAACTCGTCTGCGACCATATCCGGCGGAATCGTCGAGGGAGGCTCCGGCGCGACCGTCGCCTTGAACGGCGGGACCCTCACGGTCGCCAGCATCGGCGCCTCGAGCGCCAGCGCCTACGGGAGCTACTCCGTCAGCGCCGGCCTCTTCAAAGTAACCGGCGCCGACAGCGTCGCCGCCGGCGACGAATTTGCGGCGACCGGAACCGGCCAGATCGTCATCGCAGGCTCCACCCGTCTGGGCGCCGTCTCTCTCCAGGCGTCCGGCTCGGGCTCGATCCGGCTCGCCTCGGTCTCCAGCCCGGCCAACGGCGCGGACGACATCGCCGTAGCCGGCTCGGCCTCGATCGAGTTTGGCGCGACCGGCGGCGCCCAAGCGGGCAGCTTCACCTTGGACGCAGGCGTCTCGATCACCGAAGGCGCCTCGATCACCGCGCCGCATATCGTCCTTGCCGCCGGATCGACCCTCGCGGCCGGAAGCGGCGAGACACTGAACCTCGCCGCCGCCTACAATGCCCAGACCGGCGCTTATGCCGGGGACATCGCCGGCGCGGGCGCGCTCCAGATCGGCGCCGACGCCAGCCTCGACATCCATGACCCGTTCGTGGCGGGCTCGACCGTCGGCGTCGGCTTCGTCGGGACCGGCGGGGTCCTCGCCCTCGATCCCGCTACGCTTTCGAACGGCTCTTCCGCCCCCACGATCTCCGGCTTCGGCCCGACCGACCAGATCGTCTACAACGGCGACCTCTCCGCCGTCGCCTACTCGGGCGGCGTCGTCACCCTCTCCAACAACGGGGTCGTCGTCGGGACGCTGAACCTTGCCGGCAGCTACGCCGGCGACACCTTCGTCGTCACCGACGCCGGCGGGGTGAGTCAGATCGCCGTCTCGATCGGCGGGGACACGGCGACTGCGCCGGCCGGGACGACCACGGCCGACCAGTATGTCTGGACGCCCGATATCGCTGGAAGCTGGGACAACGCCGCGAATTGGTCCGATACGACCGCCGGCCAGACGCCTGCCAAGCTCGCTCCCGGCGCCAAGGATCTCGTCACGATCGCGGCGCCGAGCGGCGGCGCTTTCGTCGTCACGGGCGCGGGCGCCTCGGCGTCGCTCACGCTCGCCAACGCCGACATCCGCGGGAGCCTCGTCACCGCCGCCGCCGCCGAGAACGGCGGCAGCGCCGTCTGGCTCGATTCCGCCGCCGTCGTCATGGACACCGGGGACTTCGTCGAAAGCGGGAGTTCGTCGACGCTGACCGTCAACAACGCCACGCTGAGCGTCGCGGGAAACTTTGTCGAGAACGGCGCCGGCGCCGTCAACCTCGTCGCTGGAGCCGTCACCTTCGGCGGCGTGACGGAAACTACCGGCTCCTCCTACGCAAACAACGCCTACACCATCAGCGGCGGAACGCTGACAGTCACAGGCTCGTTCGGCGGACCCGGAGCTTCGCAGTCCAGCGGCGATTCGTTCAACGTTTCGGGCGCCGGCCGCTTCGTCGTCGGTGGAACGCTGGCCCTCGGTCAGGACGCCTTCGCCACGAGCGGCTCGGGATCGGTCGAGATCGTCTCCACGTCGAGCGTCGCCAACAGCTCCGACACTTTCAACGTCGGCGCCGGCTCCTCGATCGAAATCGGTCCTTCGGGGGCGTTCACGGCCGGCAGCTTCACCCTCGACGCAGGCCAGACGATCACGGACGGCGGCTCCGTCACCGCCGCAAACACGATCGTCATCGGAACCGGGGCGACGTTCCGCGTGGGGGCCGGGGAGCAACTGACCCTGAGCAGCGGCTCCTCCAGCGGTCAGGGCTCGACTTCCGTGTGGACAGGCGGACTCGCTGGCGCCGGAACGCTGGAAATCGACGCCAATGCGTCGCTCACGATCAACGGCGTCGCGGCGTCCGCGACCGACACGATCAATTTCGCCGGCGCAGGCGGAACCCTGACCATCGCCGAGAACGCCGGCTCCTCGAGCTTCCCGGGAAACCTGACCCTGGCGGGCTTTGCGGCCGGCGACACTCTGCAAGTTCAGGGGATCGTGACAGACGCAGCCTATATCGGCGGCGCGCTCGTCCTGTACAACAACGGCGCCAAGGTCGGAGCCTTCAATATGGGCGCGGCTTACGCTGGCGCCGCGTTCGACGTGGCGCAGACGGGCGGCTATGCCCAGGTCACCTTCGGTCCCGCTTGGCTCAAGTCGGCGAACGCCAATTTCGCGACGGCGGCCGACTGGAGTTCCGGCGCCGTTCCGGGCGCCGGCGACAGCGCGGCGATCTCTGGGACCACGAGATACACCGTCTCCGTGACGGCTCCGACGGCCATCCGATCGCTCGAGGAAACCGACGCCCTTGCGACCGTCAGTATCGCCGCGGGGAGCAACCTCACGCTTTCGGGTGTTTCGAAGCTCGGCGGCGTCGTGGCAGGAGCAGGGACACTGGCTCTGACCGGCGGATCGACGTCGATCGCGAGCGGTGGAGCGCTGCTCGTTTCGAATTGGACCGTTTCGGGCGCGGGCACGAACGTGTCGCTCGGCGAATCGCTGAACTATGTCGGGACCTTCAGCGCCGGCGCCGGCACGACGTTGACGCTCTCCGGCGGCAACTTGGTGTTGTACGGGGCCGCAACTTTCGCCGGAACGTCGATCACGGCGACCGCGCACACCCTGAAGACCGTCGGAACTACGACTGTATCGGGCCTGACCATCGGCGGCACGATGACCTTCTATAATATCAAGACATCGAAGGAGAGCGGCGGCTCCGTGACGCTCGGCGACAGCAGCGGGAATGTCGCCTCGCTCTTCAACGCCTCGACGGGAACCTGGAACATCCTCGACGACAGCGGGGTCGGGATCGGTTCGTCGGCCTCGTCGTCGATCTCAAACTGCGGTCTGTTCGAGAAGACGGGCGGAACGGGGACGAGCGTGATCGCCGCGAATTTCACCCAGGCGCACAGCCTGCTCGTCTCGTCCGGAACTCTTGATTTCCAAAGCGCGGTCACCGGGACCGGAACCGACACGATCTCCGGCCCGTCGACGCTCGAATTCGACTCGACGATATCGTCCGGTCAGAGCATCGCCTTCTCCGGCGCCGGCGGAACGCTTAGTCTGGGTAATCCGCTGGGCTACGCCGGCTCCAGCATCAGCGGTTTTGCCGCGGGCGACTTCGTCGATCTGGCCGGCTCGTGGTCTTTGCTGAACTTCAGCGAGAACGCGGCGGGAACGGTCGGAACCCTGACGCTGGCGAGCGGAACGAGCCAAGTCGCCCTCCAATTCGCCGGCGCCTTTTCCGCAAGCAGCTTCAACGTCACCTCCGGCGCGACGACGATCGTCGGCCACACATAGAGGCTCGCGGAGGGGAAGCTCTCGCCTCCGCGAGCCTCACCCGAGGTTCAGCTCCTTGAAGAAGTCATTACCTTTGTCGTCGACGACGATGAAGGCGGGGAAATTCTCGACCTCGATCCGCCACACGGCCTCCATGCCGAGCTCGGGGTACTCGAGCACCTCGACCTTCTTGATGCAGTCCTGGGCGAGCCGCGCCGCGGGGCCGCCGATCGAGCCGAGATAGAAGCCGCCGTACTTCAAGCAGGCTTCCCGGACGGCCGCCGAGCGGTTGCCCTTGGCGAGCATCACCATCGATCCGCCGGCCGCCTGGAACTGGTCGACGAAGGAGTCCATCCGTCCGGCCGTGGTCGGCCCGAACGAGCCCGAGGCCATGCCCGCGGGCGTCTTGGCCGGCCCGGCGTAATAGACCGGGTGATCGACGAGATAGGCCGGCATCGGGTCGCCGCGATCGAGCCGTTCACGGATTTTTGCATGCGCCGCGTCGCGCGCGACGATCATCGGGCCGGTCAGGGCGAGGCGCGTGCGGATCGGATGTTTGGTCAGCTCGGCGAGAATTTCCTTCATCGGGCGCTCGAGGTCGATCGCGACCACGTTGCCGCCGAGCGAAGCCTCGTCGACTTTCGGCAGGAAGCGGGCGGGGTCGCGCTCGAGCTCTTCGAGGAACACCCCGTCGCGGGTGATCTTGCCGAGCGCCTGCCGATCGGCCGAGCAGGAGACGCCGACGCCGATCGGCAGCGAAGCGCCATGGCGCGGCAGGCGGATCACCCGCACGTCGTGGCAGAAGTATTTGCCGCCGAACTGGGCGCCGACGCCGAGATCCTGGGTGAGCTTGTGGATCTCGGCTTCGAGGTCGAGGTCGCGGAAGGCGCGTCCTTCGGGCGCACCGGTCGTCGGCAGCGCGTCGAGGTAGCGGGCCGAGGCGAGCTTGACCGTCTTCAGATTGAGCTCGGCGGAAAGGCCGCCGATCACGACGGCGAGGTGATAGGGCGGGCAGGCCGCCGTGCCGAGGCCGAGGATCTTGTCCTTCAGGAAGGCGATCATCCGGTCGTGGGTGAGGATCGACGGCGTCGCCTGGAACAGGAAGGTCTTGTTGGCCGAGCCGCCGCCCTTGGCCATGAACAGGAATTTGTAGGCGTCCTCGCCCTCGGCGGCAATGTCGATCTGCGCGGGAAGGTTGTCGCCGGTGTTCTGCTCTTCGAAGGTCGAGAGGGGCGCGACCTGGCTGTAGCGCAGATTCTTCTTGCGATAGGCTTCCCGCACGCCCTCGGTCAGCGCCGCCTCGTCCGACCCTTCGGTCCAGACGTTCCGGCCCTTCTTGGCGACGACGATGGCGGTGCCGGTGTCCTGGCACATCGGCAGCACGCCGCCGGCCGCGATGTTGGCGTTCTTCAAAAGGTCGTAGGCCACGAACTTGTCGTTTTCGGTCGCTTCCGGGTCGTCGAGGATTTTCGCGAGCTGGGCCAGATGGCCGGGGCGCAGGAGATGGTTGATGTCGATCATCGCCTGTTCGGCGAGAAGCGTGAGCGCCGACGGCTCGACCACGAGGATGTCGCGGCCGAGCGCCTTCTCGATCCGGACGCCCTCGCTGGTCAGCTTCCGGTACGGCGTCGTGTCCGGCCCGAGTTGAAAGAGGGAATGATGCTCCGCGCCCATGGACCGCTCCGTACGACCTTTGAAAACTTTCCGGCGCCCGCGCCGCAGAGGCTCAGGCGGCCGCCCGGCTCATCGCGGCGATGGCGCCGGCGATGGCGAGCGTGCGCCTCGCCATGTCCGCGTGCAAGAGCTCGACCATTTTGCCGTTGAGCTGGATCACGCCCTTGCCGGCGTTTTCCGGCAGGGCGAAGGCGTCGATGATCGCGCGCGCGTTCGCCACTTCGGCCGGCGTCGGCGCGAACACCTCGTTGCAGATGTCGATCTGACCCGGGTGGATCAGGGTCTTTCCGTCCAGGCCCATGTCGCGGCCCTGCTCGCACTCGGCGCGGAAGCCGTCGAGATCCTTGATGTCGTTGTAGACGCCGTCGATGATGTCGACGCCGTGGGCGCGCGCGGCGACCAAGCAATTGGCGAGCCAAGCCGTCATGGTCGGGCGGCCGGGGGTCAGGCGGGCGCGGGTCTCCTTGGAGAGGTCGTTGAGGCCCATCACCAGCACCGCAAGGCGCGAGGCCGAATCGGCGGCGACGGCGGCGATCTGGCCGGCGTTGAGGATGGCGTTCGGCGTCTCCATCATCGCCCACAAGCGGGTCTTTTCCGGGGCGCCGCTCTCGCGCATCACCCGAGCCGCGTGCATGATCGCGCCCGGCCCGTCGACCTTGGGCAACAGGATGGCGTCGGGACCGGCGCCGGCGGCGGCGATCAGATCATCCGGACCCCAGGGCGTGTGCGGCCCATTGACCCGGATGACGACCTCCCGGCCGCCGAAATCGCCCTTTGCGGCTGCGACGACCTGCGCCCGCGCCGCCTCCTTGGCGTCGGGGGCGACAGAATCCTCGAGGTCGAGAATCAGCGCGTCGGCAGGGAGCGTCGAGGCCTTGGCGAGCGCCTTTGGATTGGAGCCTGGCATGTAGAGGACGCTGCGACGCGGGCGAGCAAGCATGACGATCTCCTGACATCACTGAACAGCATTTAGAGTGAAGATTGCTGCGCCGCCAGATGCCGTAGCGCGGATCGCGTTGGACTTATGGCGGATGGGGATGGCGGACGTCGGAAACCAAGGAAAAGGAAGGGCGAGGTGGGGGCTGGAAGCGACCGCCCAGGCGCGCCCTCGGCGAAAGGATGGCGGAAAAGAACCCTGGAGGAAAGCCGCGACCGGGCGAGGCGGCGTCCGGCCCGACGCGCGGGCCGGTCGTCGGGCGACGGCAAGGGGTCGCCGTCAATCGCCGCAACCACGCTCCGCATGGCTCGGCAGGGATGATGCGGAAGGGTCACGCCAGCCCGGCACGGCCGAAGCTGTCGAGCCCTCACGAAGGCAGCGCATCCGTTTGAAGATTCCTGTCCGGCGCGACGATGCCGCGCAACCGTCTTATCCTATGGCCCAAGTCGACCGCGCCCCAGAGCATGACAGCGATCGCATAGGCCGCGCAGGCCGCAACCATGAGCGCCAACGGATTGCCCGCCCGCGTCAGCAAGACCGATTCCAGGCATGCAGCGCCGCCGAACAGAAAGCCGATGGCCGTTGAAATCGAGAAGGCGAAGCGGCCGCTTTCGGGCGTGCGGCGCACCATCAGGAACGTGACGACCAGCCCCGCGACTTCCCCCAGGAATCGAGCCGCCAACACCGCTTCGATCGAGCGTTCAAAAAACGAAAACAACACCATGAACGCGAGAGAACTCGAGGCGACCAGGTTCGACGCCGCCAATCGCTTGGTGCGGCTCGCATGCAGCATCAATGAGGTGAACGGCTCCGTCCGCACAAGCCGCACCAGGCATCCCGCTCCGAGGAACATCATGGCCACATTGCTGGCATGGAACTTCTGACCGAATACCAGGACCACGATTGAATTCAGGAGGAGGATGACGCCGCCCGCATATAAGCCGGACAGAACGGCGACGAAACTCGACGACAGCCGAACTTCTTCGCGCAGCCGCTTTGGATTCGAGCTTGCGTGGAAGAGGCGCGCAAGGATCGTCGATTGCAGGACCCGGGTCATCAGGCTCATCGGAACGACGGCCGCCAGCATGATGACCGAGTAGATGGCCAAAGTCTGTAGATCGAACAGGCCCGCGACGATGAACCGATCCCCTTGCATGGCGATCGACAATCCCAGCCCGTTAGCCATCAAAGGGTAGCCGAACTTGAATGCCGCCTTGAAAAGAGGACTGCGAAAATCCACACGATAAGGCACGTCGGCAAACACGCGGCTCAAGAAGGACATCGAGATATATTGAGTGTACACCGAGGCGATGATCGCAATATGGTTACGCGTTATCGATGCAACGATGATCAAAACGACGAGCGACAGCGTCATAGAAATTCCAGTCGCTTTGAGCTGAGGCCAATAGTGAAAGTCACGTTCGGCGATTCTGATCGACATATGCTCGAACGAGCGTATCAGAATCGCTGGGGCGAGCAGTGCAAAGGCCATCCAGTGCGTTCCCAGAGACACGGCCGTTGCGACAAAGGGCGCGGCGCACAAGGCAAGCAGACACACGGTCAAGCCTCGCACGATCGAGAGCGCGTGCGCCGCCGCCAAGGCCTCCTCATATTGGCTCTTCGGAGCCGAGAAGACGAACCTGTAGATCGCCATATCTGTAGAAAGTTCAAAAAAATTGTAAAAGGCCGTCAGGACGGAGACGAAACCAACCTCGATCAGCGAAAGGATATGCGTCAGCGCGAGCATCCGAAAAAACGGCGTGGCCGTTTCGGTCGCGCTGACCAACAACAGAGGAGAGCTTCGCTTCAGATTGTCGAGAACTTTGAATTCGAAGGGAATCCGTTCCGTGAGCGAAGCTGTCGACAACGTCGATCTCGCTGCCCACAGGCGCCGTAGCCGGTTCAACATCGGATTCTTTCACAGCGCGATGCGTGAAATTCTGGCCGCAACGGTCCGAATTCGCCGCGACCGGCGACAGAAGACACCAAAGTAAATCGGCGAGCGGCCATCGACATCCTTCAAAATTCCGGAGCGGCTCCAATAGACAGAGCGCGGAATGATTGCAGCTCGCGAATTGTCTCTCCCGCGCAGAGAATCTTTGGTGACCTGTTTCGGGCCGGGTCCGACGCCCATGTCCTGCGCCGCCCGCGCGGTTCGCGCCGCTGTCGGCAAAGGGCGTCCGGCCGATGAAACCCGAAGACGCTGCGCCGCGCCGTTGTCCCCGTGCCGCCCTATAGCAATCCGACAGGCGCGAAGAAAGAAAAGAGTCTCAGATATTCTACCGGGCCGACGCGGGCGGACTCGATGGGCGATTCCGCGGTTCCGGCCTCGGCGCGCAATGCGCGTTCGTCGCGCTCAACGTTCCTCCGGAGGGATCTGGGCGATGTCGCGGACGAACGCGGCGATCTCGGCCAGCGTGTACGAAAGCCGGACTCGGGTCGCCGAAGGCGGGCGCTTGGCGACCGAAAGCCCCGGCCGCCATTCCCGCGTGGGGCGGATCGGCCGGGGGACGAAGCCGCCGCCGCAGTTCGGGCAGACGTTGTGAAGGATCTTGTCGACGCAATCGGCGCAGAACGTGCATTCGAAGGTGCAGATGCGGGCGTCGGTCGCGTTCGGCGGCAGGTCCTTGTCGCAGCCTTCGCAGTTCGGTCTGAGCTCGAGCGCCATGCGTGTTCCTCCCTGCCGCTCCGTGTCCACAGAGGTATCGCACAGTGACTGTCGATCGCAATCCGCCGCGCCCGCTCCAGAATCGGGTCGATCCGTTCGGCGAATTCCGCGCGGTCGCCGCGCGCGGCGCCTTCATGGGCAATCGCGGCGGGCGGCTGCACGAGCCCGACCGGACGCTCGGCCCCCGGCGCTGGACCTCGAAGCGCTGGATCGTCTGTGTCTGCGCATTCCGGGGCCGGCGGCGCGCGGTCTGGGGCGAGGGCTATACCGAGCTGTTCTTTCTCGACGAGCCGGCGGCGCTCGCGGCCGGCCATCGGCCCTGCTTCGAATGCCGGCGCGAGGCGGCGAGGGCGTTTCTCGCCGGCTTTCCCGGCGCGCCGGCCAACGCCGGCGCGATGGACGCGGTTCTTCACCGCGAACGCCTCGACGGCCGCCGCAAGCGCCTGGGACGGGCGCTCCTCGCCGCGCTGCCCGACGGCGCCTTCGTCGCCATCGCGGGCCGCGCGTACGCCGTTCGCGGCGGAAAGGCTTGGCTTTGGAGTTTCGCAGGCTATGGCGCGCCCGCCGACCTGGACGGCGACGACGAGGCGGACGTCCTGACGCCGCCGTCGACCGTCGCGGCGCTCGCCGCGGGCTACAGGGTCGACTGGGGACCAGCGCCGAAAACGTCGACTTGACGAAGCCCAGCGGCTGCGAGGAAACGTGAACCATCGTTCCGGGAGAAACAGATGTCGAGGTTGCTGATCGCGGGCGCCGTCCTCATGGCGGCGTCGGCCGGCGGGGCCGCGGCGGGGGACGCGCAGGGGGAATGGCTGCGCGAGAACGGCGCGGCGAAGGTGCGGATCGTCCCTTGCGGCGAGGCGCTCTGCGGCGCGATCGTCTGGCTCAGAGACTCCACCGGGCCGGCGAAGGTCGGCAAGCAGGTTTTCTTCGCCATGAGGCGGCATGGCGAGAACGCCTGGACCGGCTCCGCCTTCCGTCCCGAGGACGGCAAGACCTATTCCGGCCGGATGACGCTTTCAGGGGACCGTCTCGTCACCGCCGGTTGCATGCTCGGCGGCCTCGTCTGCAAGTCGGTCGCGTGGACGCGGGTGCGATAGCCAGCCAGAGGGGCGGCGTCTCGCCGCCCTGGCGAACGCGAGACCCGCACCCTCCTTTGCGTCACTGCGCCGCCTGAACGACCGGGAAGCAGATCTCCACCAGCGTGCCGTGGTCGCGGCGGCTCTTGATCGAGAACTCGGCCTTGTTGGCCTCGACCAGCGCCTTGGTCAGCGGCAGGCCGAGGCCGACGCCGCCCTTGCGTCCGCCCCGGCCGACTTGGCCGAAGGGCTCCAGCGCGACGCCGACCTCGCTCTCGTTCATGCCCACGCCCGTGTCGCGCACCCGGATCACCGCCTGGCCCGCCGCGTCGACCGCCGTCGACACGATCACCTGTCCGCCCGGCTCGTTGAACTTCACCGCGTTGGACATCAGGTTCAGCATGATTTGGCGCAGCGAGCGCTCGTCGACCATCACCCGCGGCAGGCGGTCGTACAGCGACACCCGCATGATGATCCGCTCGCGCGCAGCCTGCGGCTGCATCAGCGACACGCAGTCCCGGATGAGGCTGTTGGCGTCCACGGGGGCGAAGGCGAGCTCGAGCTTGCCCGATTCGATCTTGCTGAGATCCAGCAGGTCGTCGGCGAGACTCATGATGTGGCGGCCCGAGGTGTGGATGTCCTTGAGATAGTCGCGATAGCGCTCGTTGCCGATCGGGCCGAACCGCTCCTCCATCATCACCTCGGCGAAGCCCAGGATGGCGTGGAGCGGCGTGCGGATCTCGTGGCTGACGTGCGCGAGAAACTCGGTCTTGGCGGCGCTGGCGGCGTGCGCCGCGTCGCGCGCGGCCGTCAGCCGGCGCTCCGCCTCGCGTTCGCGCCGCACGTCGCGGAAGAGCGCGCAATAGTGGGGCGCGTCCGGCGCGCCGACCCGCGCCAGCGTCAGCGTCAGCGCCAGCGGCGCCCCGTCGCGGTTGCGGCCGACGACGGCGGTCGGCGCTTCGGACGCTATGCCGTTCTCGAGGCGGCTGAGGTTCTCGAGCCCCACCGTCGCCGCCGGGTGGCTTTGCGGCGCGAGCAGCATCAGCACGCTTTCGCCCATGACCTCCCGCTCGCCGTAGCCGAACAGCCCTTGCGCCGACAGGTTGAAGGACTGGATGCGGCCGGCCGAATCGAGCACCACCGCGCCGTCCGTCGCGAGCGCGAGCATCTCGACGAGGTCGTCGTCGAAGCCGCCCGCCTCCGTCTCGCCGTCGCCGCCCGGCCGCGCGCCCCCGTGTCCGGCGAGCCTCGCCGGCCGCAGCATCATGAGCGTGGCGGGAGCGCCGTCCCAGACGATGGCTTGCGCGCGGCCTTCGACCGCGAGCGCCTCACCCTGGCCTGTGAAGATGGAGAAGGCGCCGTCGTCGGTGTCCGGCAGGGTCGGCCGGCCGTCTCCGCGGAACATCGCCGCCAAGCCGTCGGAAGACTCGAAATGCTCCAAGTCCCGGTAGCCGAGCAGCGCGAGCAGCGTCTGGTTGACGTAAAGCGGCTGCGCGTCGCGCGCGACGAGCACGCCGAGGGGAAGCCGGTCGAGCAGCGTCAGCGCGTTGCGCAGGACCGGCACGGCGGCCGGATCGCCCTCGGGCCGGCGCTTTTGCTGCTCGTCGCCGGGCGTGGCGGCGGTCGCGTCCCTGAGGGCTTCAGGCGCGGCGTCGCTCGATTCCGCCCGTCGCTCAGATGCGGGCGGAGGCGCGTCGTGGCGGGACGAGGGCGGGCGCCCGACGAGCGCGCGCGCGATCTCCCGGAACGCCTCGCGCTCCGCCTTGCTGAGTTCGATGCCGCCGTCGCCGGAATCCCCGAACTCCTGCGGTCTCGACGCGTCGAAGGCCCCCGGGCGGATCGGGACGACCTTCGGCGGCGCAGGCGGGGGCGAATGGCCATGCCGGAGGACATAAATCTCGGCCGTGCGCTCCGGCCCGCCGAGCGGGTCCGGCGGCGCAGCGGATTCGGGCGGCGGCTGGGCCGGTTGATCGGCTGCGGGAGGCTCCCGGGTCGCCGCGACGCGCTCCGACGCCTTCTCCTCGCGGCCGGGCTCGACCGCCGGCGCCGAGGAAGATTCCGGGATCGCCGGTCCTTCCGCCGCCCGAGCGGTTTCCCCGGCGCCCGGCGCCGGGGCCGGCGCAGCCGGCGTCGCCGCGTCGATCGGCTCGCCGATCGTCCCGAAGCCTCGGAAGCCGGCGAAATCGCGCGCGCCGTCGAACAGTGGCGCGCCGGCAAACGTGATCGGGAGCGTTCGGGCGCCGTCGCCGGCGCGCCACAGGACGGTGAGGCCGGAGAAGGTCTCCCGCTTCGCCGCAGCGGCGGCGAGGGCGTCGCCGTTCTGGACTCCGTCGCCGAGGCATGCCGCCTCGATCGCCTCGCCGGCCTTCGGCGCGCGAGTCCCGAGCGCCGCGGCGAGCGACGGGTCGGGCGCGCCGAACCGTCCCTCCCTGTCCAGGCTCCAGAGAAACCGCGACCGCCGGGGCGGCTCGACCGTCGGCGAGACCGCGGGGGGCGCCGGCGCGCCGGAGTCCGTAAAGACGGTCGGCGCTTCCCCCGCGAACCCGGCGTCGTCGGCTGCAAGAACAAGGAACGCCGCGCCATCGGGCGCGACGACGCGGAGGCAGCGCACGTTGGCGCCTTTCGGCCGCACGCCGTCGAAGCGGCGCATGCGTTCGAGCCTCGGGCCGTCTGCGACCGGCAACGTGGCGGCCAGATGGCGCATGCGCCGCGCGCCGGGGCCGTCTCCCGCCAGGAACCGCCTCTGGAAGTCGGCCCGATCCGCGGCCCCGAGGAACGCCAGACCGAAAGGGGTGACGGCGACGGCTCGTCCGACCGCGTCGACGAGCGCGATCGGCAAGCCGACGCCCGCCGGCTGCGCGCCGGCCAAAAGCGCGTCCGCCGCCTCCGGCGTCAGAGCGCTGTCTGCAGAGTCCCTCGACGGCGGAAGCTTCAAGATCGGCTCGCTATGGCACGCTCGGCCGGGCGCACTCCAGAATCGCCTACGCCCCCGACTGTTAGCAATTCTTTAACGCTGTTCGAAAGAATCCACCACGCTTCGCATAGGGCGGATTTTCGCTCAGGGCTAAAATTTTTTGGTGCGGCGCAAAATTATGTTGCACTGCAACAAAGTCTGCGATATAGGGTGCCGGACGGTGGTCGAAACCACCTTGACCAACCCAACGGGAATCATGACGATGGCCGCTTCTCCTTTCGAAGTCCCGAATGACTTGCGTGATTTTGCCGAGCGCAGCGTCGAGCAGGCGCGCAAGGCGTTTGAAGGTTTTCTCGCAGTGGCGCAGCGGACCGCGGGCGCGGCAGGCGACGTCCCCGGCGTGCAGGGCGGGGTCAAGAACGTCGCCACGCACGTCCTGACCTACACGGAGCAGAACGTAAACGCCGCTTTCGACTTGGCGGGCAAGCTCGTCCGGGCGAAGGACCCGCAGGAGGCGTTCGCGCTCCAGAGCGAGTACCTGAAGACCCAGCTCACCGCGTTGCAGACGCAGGCGAAGGAGCTCGGCGCCGCGCTTCAGAAGAGCGTGACCCCAGGTTCGCACTGACCCCTCGAAGACCGCTCGAATCCCGCCAACTCGAAACATCACGAGCTTGAACATGGCCAACAGGAAAAGCGCCGCGGCCCAGGCCGCAGCCGAAGGCGAGCCCGACCTCCAGAACCCCCAGGTCGAGCCCGACCTGCCGAATGAGTTCATGCCCGACGCCGCCGAAGCGCTCGAGGCGATCGTCGAGCCTGCCATGGAAATGCAGGAGACCGTTCGCAACGCGCTGCAGAAGGGCGTCGTGGAGACCCGCGCAGCCTTCGTGAAAGCCAAGGCGTCGGCCGACGACGCGGCCAATGCGTTCGAACTGAGCTTCGCCGCCGCCAAGGACGGCGTGGTCGCCTTCAACGCCAAGGCGCTCGCTGCGGTCCGCGCCAATGCGGAAGCCAACTTCGATTTCGTCAAGGCGTCGCTCGAGGTCAAGTCGGTGAGCGATCTCGTCACGCTCCAGAGCGACTTCGCCCGCAAGCAGACTGACGCGGTCGTCGTGCAGTTCAAGGATCTCGCCGAACTGGCGAAGAAGACGGTCGTCGAGACCATCGAGCCGATCAAGGATCAGGTGACGAAGTCGTTCAAGATCGCCGTCTGATCTGAAATCTTGTTCCATGGCGCGATCCTTTCGCGCCATACCTGGAGTTCAGCGCCGCGTGCCTTGGCAGGCGGCGTTCTGCTGTTTGCGGCGCGCCGCGATCATCGCATCAACGCCTGGACGCCCGCCTGCAGCGCTCGGGCTGCATAGAGGGTCGCGAGCGGGCGGCGGCCCGTTGCTGTCGGCGGCTGCGCCGGCGTGGCCGGCAGGTGGATGAAGATCGCGGGAACGGTCGTCGTCGCGCCGGCGAGATGACGCAGCACGCGGTAGTAGAGGTGGTTGCAAACATAATCGCCGGCGTTCATGGAAACCCGCACGGGGACGCCGGCGTCGCGGATGGCGCGGGCGACCGCGTCCGCGCCCTTCGCTTCGAGCCGCACCGGACCCTCGGCGGCGACGCCGAGCGCCCCTAGGTTGTCTATGGCCGTTGCGCTCACCCGACTGCGCGCGAACCGCTCGACGCAAATCAATCTGCGCCTCGCCGCTTGGCCGGTCATCAGCACGACGCTCGGCCGCAGACGCTCGAACGCCTCGAGGAACTCCGCAACGCACACCTCGTAGGCGCACGACAAGACTCGCGTCACCACGACGGCGTCGCCGGAGCGCCAGCCGTGAATCCGTTTCGCCGCTTCCTCGGACGCGTTGACGGTCTCGCCGCCGAACGGCTCGAAGGCGGTGACCAGCGCCGTTCGCGCGCCCTTCGGCTCAGGCGAAGAGCGAGCCCCGGTCGCCGAGTCTGCGCACATGCAGGTCCGCGTCGCCGAAAGCCGCGTCGATCATGGTCAGGCGCTTGAACAAGTGGCCGACCTTGTACTCGAAGGTCATGGCGATTCCTCCATGCATCTGGACGGCCTGCTGTCCGATGAATTTCGCCGACCGGCCGATCTGGACCTTGGCGGCCGAGATCGCCTTGGCGCGCTCGGCGGCGTTGTCCTCGGCGGCGCTCATAGTGGCGAAAAACATCATGCTGCGCGCCTGCTCGAGCGCGACGACCATGTCGGAGGCGCGATGCTGCAGCGCCTGGAACGAACCGATGGCGACGCCGAACTGCTTGCGCGTCTTCATATACTCGACCGTCATCGCGAGCGCTTCGCTCATCGCGCCGACCGCCTCGGCCGAAAGCGCCGCGATCGTCTCGTCGACCGCGCGCTCGATGACCGGCAGTCCGCCTTCCGGGGACCCGAGCACGTTCGCCGGCTCGACCCGGACCTTCGCGAAGCCGATCTCCGCGGCGCGCCTGCCGTCCTGGGTCGGATAGCCGCGGCGCGTCACGCCGGGCGCGTCGGCGTCGACGAGGAAAAGACCGATCCCGTCGCGGTCGCGCCGTTCGCCCGCGACCCGGGCCGAGACGATGAAGGCGCCGGCGCTGTCGCCGTTGAGGACGAGCCCCTTCTCGCCGTCGAGCACGAAGGCGGCGCCGTCCCTGCGCGCAGTCAGCCCGACGTCGTTCAGGTCGAACCCGGACTGCTTCTCGGCGTGGGCGAAGCTCAGGCGCAGATCGCCCGCCGCGATCCGGCCGATCAGTTCGGCGCGCCTTTCCGCATTCGCCGCGTGCCTGATCAGCCCGCCGCAAAGGACGACGGTCTCGAGATAGGGTTCGAGCGCCAGCGCCTTGCCGAACGCCTCCATCACGATCATCGCCTCGACCGCGCCGCCGCCGAAGCCGCCGTCCTCCTCCGGGAACGGCGCGCCGAGCAGGCCGAGGCCGGCGTATTCGCGCCACAGGGCCTCGCTGAAACCGGCCGGGGTCGCCTTATACGCCTTGCGGGCCTCGAAATCGTAACGCTGCTTCATCAGCCGCGCGACGTTGTCGCCCAGCATCTGCTGCTCGCTGTTCAGTTCGAAATCCATGGTTCAGAGCCCCAGAATGGCCTTGGCGATGATGCTGCGCTGAATCTCGTTCGAGCCGCCGTAGATCGTCACCTTGCGCGTATTGAAATAGTTCGGCGCGGCCGGGCCCGCCCAGTCGGGGCCGGCCGGCGGCTCGTTGGTCAGCGCCTCCGGGTCCTCGTAGGGGAGCGTGTAGGGGCCGACGACCTCCATCAACAGCTCGGTCGTCGCCTGCTGGATTTCCGAGCCCTTGATCTTCAGGACCGACGAGGCCGGATCGGGCTTGCCGTCGCGCCGGCTGTTCGAGATGACGCGCATCTGGGTCATCTCCAGCGCCTTCAACTCGACCTCGACCGAGGCGAGCCGCGCGCGGAAGAACGGATCGTCTATCTTAGGCCCCGAGCCGTAGACGGTAATAGCGGCCAGTTCCCGCACCCGATCGAGCCGGCCCTTGGAAATGCCGACCCGGGCGATGCCGTTGCGCTCGTTGGCGAGCAGGAACTTGGCGTAGTCCCAGCCCTTGTTCTCCTCGCCGACGAGGGCGTCGAGCGGAGCGCGGACGTCGTCGAAAAACACCTCGTTCACCTCATGGCCGCCGTCGATCGTCTGGATCGGCCGCACCGTGACGCCCGGGCTCTTCATGTCGACAAGGAAGAACGAGATGCCCTCCTGCTTCTTGGCCTGCGGATTGGTGCGGGCGAGGACGAAGATCCAGTCGGCGTATTGCGCCATGGTCGTCCAGGTCTTCTGGCCGGAGACGACCCAGGAATCGCCGTCGCGCTTGGCCGTTGTGCGCAGGCTCGCGAGGTCCGATCCGGCGCCGGGCTCCGAGAAGCCCTGGCACCACCAGTCGCTCAGATCCACGATGCCCGGCAGGAAGCGCTGCTTCTGTTCCTGAGAGCCGAAGGTGTAGATGACCGGTCCGACCATGTTGACGCCGAAGGCGATGGCTTCGGGCGCGTAACCGCGCTGAACCTCGTCGAGGAAGATCGACTGCTTGACCGGACCCCAGCCCGTCCCGCCCCACTCGACCGGCCAGTGGGCGACCGACCAGCCCTTTTGCGCGAGAATCCGGGTCCAGCGGACGTAGTCGTCCTTGGCGAGCCGGCGGCCGGCGACGCTTTTCTCGCGGATCGAAGCTGGCAGATTGTCGCGGACGAAAGCGCGCACCTCGTCCCGGAACGCGAGTTCGTCCTCGGTCAGTCGCAGGTCCATGGGTCGCCCTCCGTCCTCGTCCTTCGCGCGAAGGCGTTGGCCTTCGTTGCGGCGCAATTTCAGCCTTCGCCGCGGCCGCGTCAACCCGGGCGAACAGGAGCGGCGGCGTCTCGCCGCCCCGGTGCGCGAGACGCGCCTCCTCCGCGCA
Source organism: uncultured Hyphomicrobiales bacterium (assembly GCA_903932535.1). GTDB lineage: Bacteria > Pseudomonadota > Alphaproteobacteria > Rhizobiales > Beijerinckiaceae > Roseiarcus. Next base: position 39,014 of record CAIZGR010000311.1, read on the forward strand.
TACCCGCTAGAACGGGTTCGGGAAGCTCTTGCCGTGCCGGCGCATCCGGGCGGCCGATTGGCGTGCGCGGCGCTTGCTTTCGTTGTCGTCGTTCCATCGCTGGTCGAACGGCGACGACGCCCGGGTCGGAATTCTCTGTCCATGGCCGTACGGCCATAAGACGGCGACGTTCGGGTCTGGGCGGGGCGGCGACGGGCGCAGCGATCAGAGCCGCCGCGAGGCCGGTCGGCGCGAACGTCCCGAGCATGGTTTCCTCCTCGAAAGTTTGCCTCGAGCGTAAACGCGAGAGGCGGTTGATCGAGTCCCGGCCCGGCGGCGGCGCCCCGACCTATTGTGGGCATAGGCGCGCCGGCTTTGCCTTTCGCAGCCTTTTCCGGCCGCGTTCGCCCGTGCTATGGCGCTGCGGCCCGCTGGCTTCGCGGCGGCGAGGAGCACAAGGTCGATGCCGGAAGATATCGTCAAGATCGGGCGCGCGCTGATCTCGGTTTCCGACAAGACGGGGCTCGTCGACCTCGGGCGGGCGCTGGCGGGGCGCGGGGTCGAGATCCTGTCCACGGGCGGGACGGCGGCGGCGCTCGGCGAGGCCGGGCTTCCCGTCGTGGACGTGGCGCAGGTCACAGGGTTTCCCGAAATGATGGACGGGCGGGTGAAGACCCTGCATCCCCGCATCCATGGCGGGCTGCTTGCGATCCGCGCCGATCCGTCGCATCAGGCGGCGCTGATCGCCAACGACATCGCCACCATCGACCTCGTGATCGTCAACCTCTATCCCTTCGAGGCGACGCTCGGGCGCGGCGCGTCGTTCGAGGACAAGATCGAGAACATCGACATCGGCGGCCCGGCTCTGGTGCGCGGCGCGGCCAAGAACCACGAGGACGTGGTCGTGATCGTCGACGTCGCCGACTATGCCGGCCTCCTCGCCGAACTCGAGGGCCGGGACGGCGCAACCTGCCTCGCCTTCCGCCGCCGCATGGCCCAGAAGGCCTATGCCCGCACGGCCGCCTACGACGCGGCGATCTCCAACTGGCTCGCCGCCGAGATCGGCGAGACGACGCCGAAGTGGCGCGCCTTCGGCGGCGTGCTTCACGAAAGCTTCGGCGCGCTGCGCTACGGCGAGAACCCGCACCAGGGCGCGGCGCTCTACCTCACCGCCGAGACGCGCCCCGGCGTCGCGACAGCGCGGCAAGTCCAGGGCAAGGCGCTCTCCTACAACAACATCAACGACACCGACGCGGCTTACGAGCTGGTCGCCGAGTTCGATCCCGCCGAGACCGCCGCGGTCGCGATCATCAAGCACGCCAACCCCTGCGGGGTCGCGGTCGGCGGGACGCTGCTCGAGGCTTACGAGAAAGCGCTCGCCTGCGACTCGGTCTCGGCCTTCGGCGGCATCGTCGCGTTGAACCGGCGGCTCGACGCGGCTGCGGCGAAAAAGATCGTCGAGATCTTCACCGAGGTCATCATCGCCCCCGAGGCCGACGACGAGGCGATCGCGATCGTGGCGTCGAAGAAGAACCTCCGGCTGATGATCGCCGGGAGCCTGCCCGACCCGCGGGCGAAGAGTCTCACGGTGCGCACCGTCGCCGGCGGCCTGCTGGTGCAGGACCGCGACAGCGGCGCGCTCGACGAGGCCACGCTGAAAGTGGTGACCAAACGGGCGCCGACTCCAGCCGAGCTCGCCGACCTGAAGATGGCCTGGAAGGTGGCCAAGCACGTCAAGTCGAACGCCATCGTCTATGTGAAGGACGGTTCGACCGCCGGGGTCGGCGCGGGGCAGATGTCGCGCATCGATTCGGCCCGCGTGGCGGCGCTCAAGGCGCTCGACGCCGCCAAAGCCGCCGGCTGGCCCGAGCCGCGCACCCAGGGCTCGGTCGTCGCCTCCGACGCCTTCTTCCCCTTCGCCGACGGCCTCCTGTCGGCGATCGAGGCGGGCGCCGCCGCCGTCATCCAGCCCGGTGGGTCGGTGCGCGACGCGGAAGTGATCGCGGCGGCGGACGAAGCCGGAGTGGCGATGGTCTTCACCGGAATCCGCCATTTCCGGCACTGATCGGGCCGGCGCCGAAACCGCCCCAGCGCGGGCGGCCGCGCCGCCCGCGCTGGGGCTGCGGCTGAGAAAGGGTCTGTCGGCGGCATGCGGCCTTGCGGGTCCGAACCGAACGAGGCCGCGTCGCTGATATTCTGATTTTCCGCAATATCATTCGTTCCCTTCTTGTGAAGGGAGCAGGGCGGCGCCGGCTGCCGCGGCTTCCTCGCGCCGCAAACGGCGCTGGTCCCCGGCGCGCGATCGCAGTAGCTTCGGGCGGCCGGCGCGCCGCGAGGGGATGGCAAGGCATGACAGCAATCGGCGCACTTTCGCTCGTGGCGGCCCTCGCCGGCTTCGCCGCGCCGGCCTTCGCCAGCGCTTGCGACAAGGTGGTTGTCGCCAGGATCAAGATGCCGGCCGGCCAGAAGTGCTGGACCTATCGCGGCGCCGCCACTGCCTTCGTCGGCGATTTTTCCCACGGACAGACGATTTCCGCCCAGATGACCGGCGAGCAGGCCGAATACGACCCGCGCAGCGGGGAGGTCGCGACGGCGTGGCGCCCGCGCGACCCCAATGTCGAGGGTCCGGGCGGCTTCTTCTTCGGCGACGCCGAGGCGCCCGGCGCGCTGACCTTCGTTGTCCCGGCCAACGGAACCTATCGATTCAGCTTTTCCCCCTGCGCCATGTGGGGCGCGCCGGGCGCGGTGAGGATTTGCGCGAAGTGACGGCGAAGTCCTCCGCCGGACCGGCCGCCCTGCGGCGGCAATGCGCAAAAACCGCGCGGTCGCAGAGCACCGGACGCCGGCTGCCGTCCAGCCGGCGCCCGCGTTTCCCTTTCGCCCGCGTTGGTCGGAGCCCGTGCGGGGACCCCGCCCGCGCAACGGACGCGTCCGAGCGACAGGGGGGCGCGCAGCCTCAGAAGCCGAACAGGTCCTCGCGCAGCGCGTCCTCATACAATTTCTTGCGGTAGATGACTTCGCGCTGCAGCTTGTGCTCCTCGTAGCCCGCCTCTTCCCACGCGTCGAGATCGGCGGTCGAGTGGTGGACCGAGGCGAGCGCCTCCTCCTTGCGGATCGCGGCGATCCAGTCTTCCACGGCCTTCTTGTAGTCGGCCTGCAACTGGTCGAGTTCGCTCTGGTCGATGTCCATGGTGGTCCTCCGTCGCGGCTTCGATAGCCGACGCGCATGAAAGGGAGACGACGGCGCGGACCCTTCATCCGTCGCCTTCGGCGACGCGTTCTCCCGCAAGCGGGAGAGCGGAGCCCCCCTCACTCCTCGAACCGCTCGCTTTTTCCCGCCTGCCCGCGCGGCGCGATCGCCGCGTCCGGCTGCTGCGCCGGCAGGCCGGCGTCGCGGAAGCGGTTGACGATCGGGTAGCGGCGGTCGCGGCCGAAATTCTTCGGGCCGACCTTGACGCCCGGCGCCGACTGCCGGCGCTTGTATTCGGCGAGATAGAGGAGCCGCTCCACCCGGCGCACCGTGTCCGGATCGTAGCCTTCGGCGACGATGTCGGCGACCCGCATCTCTTTCTCGACCAGCCCATGCAGGATGCCGTCGAGGATCGGATAGGGAGGCAGCGAGTCCTCGTCCTTCTGGTTCTCGCGCAGCTCCGCGCTCGGCGGCTTCACGATGATGTTTTCCGGGATCACCTCGCCGTCGGGGCCGAGCGCGCCGGCCGGCTTCCAGCGGTTGCGAAGCGCGCTCAGGCGGAACACCTCCATCTTGTAGAGGTCCTTGATCGGATTGAAGCCGCCGTTCATGTCGCCGTAGAGCGTGGCGTAGCCGACCGACATCTCCGACTTGTTGCCGGTGGTGACGACCATCGCGCCCGACTTGTTGGAGATCGCCATCAGGATCAGCCCGCGCGCCCGGCTCTGGATGTTCTCCTCGGTGATGTCGCGCGCCCGGCCTTCGAACATTCGGGCGAGCGCATGCTCGACGCCTTCGACCGGCTCGGCGATCGGCACGATGTCGTAGCGAATTCCGAGCGCGTGCGCGCAGGCCGCGGCGTCGGAGAGCGATTCGTTGGAGGTGAAGCGGTAGGGCAGCATGACCGCGTGGACGCGGTCCGCCCCCAGCGCGTCGACCGCCATCGCGGCGCAGAGCGCCGAATCGACGCCGCCCGAGAGGCCCAGCACCACGCCGGGAAAGCGGTTGTTGTCGACGTAGTCGCGCAGACCCAGCACGCAGGCGGCGTAGTCGGCCTCGTCGCCCTCCTCGACCACTTCTTTCGGTCCCTCGACGCAGGCCCATCCCTTCGCGCCCCGCTCCCAGACGGTGCGCGCCACCATCGGCCGGAACGCCGGAAGCTGGACGGCGAGGCTGCGGTCGCCGTTCAGCGCGAACGAGGCGCCCTCGAACACGACCTCGTCCTGGCCGCCGACCATGTTGAGATAGAGCAGCGGCAGGCCGCTCTCGACCACCCGGTTCACCGCCACGTTCTGCCGGATGGCGAGCTTGTCGCGCTCGTAAGGCGAGGCGTTGGGGACGAGCAGAATCTCGCCCCCGGTCTCGAGGAGGCACTCGACCGGGTCCGGTCCCCAGATGTCCTCGCAGATCGGGACGCCGATCCGCACGCCCCGGAACACGATCGGCCCCGGCGACGGGCCGGGGACGAACACGCGCTTCTCGTCGAACACCCCGTAGTTGGGCAGGTCGACCTTGAACCGCACCGCCTCGATCCGCCCGCCGTCGAGCAGCGCGACGGCGTTGTGGAGCCGGCCCTTCTCGACCCACGGCAGGCCGGCCAGCACCGCAGGCCCCCCGTCCGCCGTCTCGCGCGCCAGCCGCTCGCAGGCCGCCCGGCACGCCTCCTGAAAGGCGGGCTTCAGCACCAGATCCTCGGGCGGATAGCCCGCGAGATAAAGCTCCGGCGTCATCACGATGTCCGCCCCGAAGGCGGCGGCCTCGGCGCGGGCTTTGCGCAAGCGGTCGGAATTGCCGGCGATGTCGCCGACGACGAAGGGGATTTGCGCGAGGGCGATGACGAGGCGGTTTGCGGGTGCGGGCATGGGCGGGACTTTGCCTCGAGTGGCGGGGCGGAGGCAATCGCGGCGGCGCTGTGTTGGGCGCGCTCGCCGACCCCGCGCTACAGCGCCGCGGCGTTCGTCCAGCTCGCGTCGAGCCCGGCGCCGGTCGCCGGTCCCGCGAAAATCCGGACCCGATAAACTGTTTGAAAACCGCGCCGTGCTTAGCTGCAAGATCGAGCGGCGGGGTGGACGCGCGAAACCGGAGACCTTCTGTGGCCGAATTGTTGGAAGAGCAGCCCTTCGATCCGGGCGCCTTTGTCGTCAACCCGAGCCAGCGGTGCCCGTGTCTCCTGCTGCTGGACGTATCCGCCTCGATGAGCGGCAGCCCGATCGACGAGCTGAACGCCGGCCTCGTCCTGTTCAAGGAGGAGCTCGCCGCCGATTCGCTGGCCTCGAAGCGTGTCCAGGTCGGCGTCGTCACGTTCGGCCCGGTCGAGACCGCGACGGAATTCGTCGATGCGCGCGATTGGGTCGCGCCCGTGCTGAAGCCGAAAGGCGACACGCCGATGGGCGCGGCCATCGAGCATGGCTTGCAGATGCTGGAGTCTCAGAAGGCGACGTATCGGAGCGCCGGCATTTCCCTCTATCGCCCGTGGGTGTTCCTGATAACGGACGGCGGCCCGACGGACTCTTGGCGCAATGCCGCGCGCCTCGTTCGCGAAGGCGAGGAAAAGAAGAAGTTCAAGTTCTTCGCCGTCGGCGTCGGCCAGGCGAACTTCGATGTCCTGAAACAGATTTCCGTCGCCGAACCGATCGCCCTCAAGGGCCTCAGATTCCGCGACCTGTTTGCGTGGCTGTCGAGCTCGCTGGGCTCGGTCTCGCAATCCAATCCCGGCGACGAGGTGAAGCTGGAGAATCCGACCACGCCCAAGGGCTGGGGCAGCGTCGTGTGAGCGCCCGATGGCGCTGGGCCGGCGCCTGTTCGATCGGAACTTCGCACGTCGAGGCTGGCGGTGTCTGCCAGGATCGGGCAGCCTGTCGCACAATGGAAACGCCCTCCGGACCTGTCCTTGTCGCCGTCGTGTCGGATGGCGCCGGCAGCGCCCGGAAAGCCGAGGCGGGCGCGACAATCGTCTGCACGGACCTTCATCGCAGAATCGCCGGCTATTTCCGCGGCGGCGGGACGCTGGCGAACATCAACGCAGAATGCGCGGCCGAATGGCTGGATTCCGTTCGTGACAGAATTGGCGTTGCCGCAAGAGCGGCAAGTCTGAGGCCGAGAGATTATGCGGCGACGCTCGTTTGCCTGATCGCCGGCGACGAGCGCGCGGTCGTCGTCCACGTCGGCGACGGCGCGGCCGTCGTGCGCGACGGCGCGACAGGCGCATGGTCTGTCCCGTCCTGGCCCTTTCACGGCGAATATGTCTCGACGACGCGATTTGTCGTCGACGACCCGGAGCCTCGATTCGAGATCGTGCATGTCGAAGCGTCGATCGACCGGTTCGCCCTGTTCACCGACGGCATCGAAAACCTCGTGCTCGATCAACGGAAAAAGTCGGCCCCGGCGCCGTTTTTCGAGCGTCTCCTCCAGCCCGTGGCCGCGTGGGAGGGGGAGGGGAGAAGTCGCAAGTTGTCCAGGCATCTGCGCGCCTATCTCGACGGCGCGCAAGTCTGCGAGGGAACGGATGACGACAAGTCCCTGATCCTCGGCGCCCGAGGATAATCGTGAGCGCCGACCTCGTCACGACCACGGGCCGGCCCCTCCGCTTGGGGGCTCCGCTCGGAAAGGGCGGGGAGGGCGAAATCTATCGGGTCGAAAGCAAGCGCCCTTTGGCGCTCAAGCTGTACAACCAAGGAAAGGCGGCGGATCGGGAGGAAAAAGTCCTCGGATTGATTGAAGACAGGATGTTCAAACAGGCGCCTTTCGTCGCATTTCCAATCGAGGCGGTGTATTCCGGCAAGACCTTCGTCGGCTTCACCATGCGTCAAGCGGTCGGCGCCAAACCGCTGCATCTGCTCTGTACGCCGGGCGACCGAAAGACGGAATTTCCAGAGGCCGACTATCAATTCCTGGTGCGCGTCGCACGGAATTTCGTCCGCGCGATCGCAAAGCTGCATCAACTCGGCGTCGTCGTCGGCGACGTCAACGAATCCCTCGCCTTGATCGACCAGAAAGGCCAAGTGGCTTTCGTCGACAGCGACTCTTTTCAATATCGCCGAGGTCGAAATATTTATAGATGCAAAGTGGGAAAGCCGGAATACACGCCTCCGGAGCTTCAGGGACAGTCTCTGGAGAAAGCGGACAGGACGGTCGAGCACGACGCCTTCGGGCTCGCGGTCATCATTTTCGAGCTTCTGTTCCTCGGGCGACACCCCTTCGCGGGAAGCTACAGAGGCGCCGGCGAACAGCTCACGATCGCCAAGGCCATCCAGGAGGGACGCTTCGCCTATTCCCCGCAGGCGTCGCTGACGCAAATGGCGCCGCCGCCCCACGCGCCCCTGTTGGCCGACATGCCTTCGGAAGTCGCAAACGCCTTCCAACGCGCATTCGGCTCGCCGAAGGGCAGGTCCCCCGTCAGGCCGACCGCGGCCGAGTGGGCGCCGATCCTCGAGCGGATGGACAAGGGGCTCGTCGCTTGCACGGCGAACCGCGCGCATCGCTTTCCGCGAAACGCCGCGCGCTGTCCATGGTGCCGCCTTGAGAGCGGCCTCGGGGTCCGGCTGTTTGGCGATCCGCCCGCGACCGGCCGCGGCTGGTTCGGCCGGATTCCCGGGCTCGCCGACCGGGAGCGCGTCCGCAGCCCGCGACCGGCGCTGGACCTCGCGCCGCCGCCGCCGGCTGCCGCAAAGGGGAAGCCAGCCGCCGCAAGGAATTTCCGAACGTGGCTTTGGGGACGAAAACGCGCCGGAATCGCGACAGGGGGGCGAGCCCGGTCCCTCATGCGGATCGGGATGGCGTGGGGCCTCGTCCTCTCGATCCCGGCGGCCGTGCTGGTCTTCGACGCGGTCTCCGGACGCGGGCCGTCGCACGGCGCGCCGCGGCGTCTCGAGATCAAGAAGGTGGAGATGCAGAAGCAAAAGGGCCTTGCGGAGCATGAGATCGGCAGGGCCGGCGGAGAGCGGACGGGCGCAGAGTCTCCTCTGGCTATGGAATCGGCAAAGATCGTCGCCGCGCCCGGCTTTGGGCCGGAACTCGGGACGAAGCTGCGCGACTGGCGCAAGCGAGTCGATGCGTCATTTAAGCTCGACCCGGATCTTCCGATCGATCCGTCTCGGATCGCCAAGTTCCGCGATGAATTTCTCATCAAGAGAAGCGCCGCAGGCCCTTCGCCGCGTCGCCCTGCGGGCGCGGCGCGATGACGGCGGAGGCGGAGAGTCCGGACCCGCCGGACTTCGAACCGGGTCGGGCGTCGCGAAGGGGTTGCTACGCGCGAGGCGTTGTCTCGAGGAACGTCGTCATCGCGCTTCGCTCGCGATGACGACGTTCCCAAACAGGAAGCATCGGCCCGATTGGAAATGTCGCCGCGAGCGTTTGAAAAGATCGATTGCGCCCGCGGAAACGCGAGCGGCCGGGGCGCCGCTACCGCCGCTCCTTCTCCGCCGCCCTTCGCAGCGCGTCCGCGAACGCGCCGCCGCCCGGCGAGGGGCGGTTGGCCTCGGCGTTGACGGTCCGGACCGCCTTGGCGTCGTTGCGCCCGCCGCCGCGCGGGGCCTCGCCCTCGGGGTCGGAAAGCCGCATGGTCAAGGCGATGCGCTTGCGCGGCGCGTCGACCGAGAGAACCTTGACCTTGACGACGTCGCCGGGCTTGGCCACCGCGCGCGGGTCCTTGACGAAGGTGTTGGCCATGGCGGAGACGTGGACGAGCCCGTCCTGGTGGACGCCGATGTCGACGAAGGCGCCGAAGGCGGCGACGTTGGTGACCGTCCCCTCGAGCACCATGCCGGGCCTCAAGTCGCCGAGCGTCTCGACCCCCTCCTTGAACGCCGCCGTCCGGAAGGCGGGGCGGGGGTCGCGGCCGGGCTTTTCCAGTTCCTTGAGGATGTCCGCGACGGTCGGGACGCCGAACCGCTCGTCGGCGAAGTCGGCGGGCCGGAGGCCCGAGAGCGCCTTGCCGTTGCCGATCACCGAGTGGATGTCGGCTTTCAGCTTGTCGAGGATGCGCCGCACGACCGGATAGGCTTCCGGGTGGACGCCCGAGCGGTCGAGCGGCTGGTCGCCGTCGGCGATGCGCAGGAAGCCGGCGCTGAGCTCGAAGGCCTTGGCCCCGAGGCGCGGCACGTCCTTGAGCGCCGCGCGGGTCCTGAAGGCCCCATGCGTCTCGCGATGGACGACGATCCCCTGGGCGAGCGCTTCGCCCACCCCGGAGACCCGGGCGAGGAGCTTGGCCGAAGCCGTGTTGACGTCGACCCCGACGGCGTTGACGCAATCCTCGACCACCGCGTCGAGCGAGCGGCCGAGCTTCTGCTCCGAGAGGTCGTGCTGGTACTGGCCGACCCCGATCGACTTCGGGTCGATCTTGACGAGCTCGGCCAGAGGGTCTTGCAGCCGGCGGGCGATCGAGGCCGCGCCACGCAGGGTGACGTCGAGGCCGGGCAGCTCCTGCGCGGCGTAGGCCGAGGCCGAATAGACCGACGCGCCCGCTTCCGACACCGTGACCTTGGTGAGCTTCAGCTCCGGGTTGCGGGCGAAGAGGTCGACGACGAGCTTGTCGGTCTCGCGCGAGGCGGTGCCGTTGCCGATCGCGACCAGCTCCGCGTTGTGGCGCACCGCGAGGGCCGCGAGCACGGCAAGGCTCTCGTCCCAGCGCCTCTGCGGCTCGTGCGGGTAGATGGCGGTCGTGTCGACGATCTTGCCGGTCGCGTCGACCACGGCGACCTTGACCCCTGAGCGGAAGCCGGGATCGAGGCCGATCGTTGGCCGTCCGCCCGCTGGCGCCGCGAGCAGGAGGTCGCGCAGGTTGGCGGCGAAGACTTTCACCGCCTCGTCCTCGGCCTGGGTCCAGATGCGCAGCCTCAGATCGACCGCGAGCTGGGTTTCGATCTTGGTCCGCCACGCCCAGCGCGCGGTGTCGAGGAGCCAGCGGTCGCCCGGCCGGCCGCGGTCGGCGATGGCGAAGCGGTGGGCGACGGCGAGCTCGAACGGACCCAAGGCGCGGCTCGCCGGATCGGCGTTCGGGTCGGGGACGAGCTTCAGGTCGAGCATCTCCTCGCGCTCGCCGCGCATCAGCGCCAGCGCCCGGTGCGAGGGGATTTTCATCAGCGGCTCGAAGAAGTCGAAATAGTCGGAGAACTTCGCCCCCGCCGCCTCCTTGCCCTCGCGGACCTTGGAGACGATCCGCCCGCCCTTCCAGAAATCCTCGCGCAGGCGGCCGATCAGCTCCGCGTCCTCGGCGAAGCGCTCGGTCAGGATCGCGCGCGCGCCGTCGAGCGCGTCTTGCGCGGTCTTGACCGCTTCGGGCTTGACGAAGGCCTCGGCCTGAGCGAGCGGCTCGCGCTCGGGGTGGGCGAGGAGCGCCTCGGCGAGCGGCCCGAGGCCGTTCTCCCGGGCGATCTGCGCCTTGGTGCGCCGCTTCGGCTTGAACGGCAGATAGATGTCCTCGAGCCGGGCCTTGGTGTCCGCTTCGCGAATCTGGGCCTCGAGCGCCGGCTCGAGCTTGCCCTGCTCGCGGATCGACTCGAGGATGGCTTTGCGCCGGTCCTCGAGCTCGCGCAGATAGGCGAGCCGGGTCTCCAGCGTCCGCAATTGCGTGTCGTCGAGCGCGCCGGTCGCCTCCTTGCGGTAGCGGGCGATGAAGGGCACGGTCGCGCCTTCGTCGAGCAGGCCGACGGCGGCGGCGACCTGCGCCGGCCTGACGTTCAGCTCCTCGGCGATGCGTTCGGCGATGGGTTTCATGGGGCTTCGAATCGTTGGTCGATGGGACGCTGCTTTTAGGCGCGGTCCGTCGGGACCGTCAAAGCCGAAACGCGGGCCGCCGTCGGCCAGCCCCGACAGGATCGCGCGAGGCGGAGCCTCGGGCAGGCCGTGGGGACCGCGCCGGGCCGGCGCCCCGGCGAGTCGGAAAGGACGACCGCTCGCGGTCGCGATCGGGGGAACGTCCCTCCTGGCTCACTTCCTCCGTAGCGCCTGCGGCCGGTTTCCGGTGGTCCCTGGGCTGATCCGAACCGCAGCAGCGCCCCGACTCCGGCGTGCGGCCGCTAATCCCGGCCGCTGCCGAGCATCGGCCGGCGCCGCTAGCGCACCGCCACGCCGATCCTGGCGAGCCCGAGGGTGAACAGGCGCCGGGTCGCGCAGGCGAAGTCGTCCTTGCGGCCGAGGGCGCGTTCCTCGATCAGCTTCCACGACAGGACGGCGACCGCCACCGACAGGGCCGCGGACGAGGCCATCATCGCAGCGAGCGTCATCGCCGGGAACAGAAAGGCCAGGGTCTGCTGAATGGGAAAGGCGTAGATGTAGACGCCGTAGGAATAGTCGCCGAGATCGTTGAAGCGGCGGATGCGTCCGCCCGGCACGTAGGCGAGATGCAGGACGAGCGGCGCCATCGTGACGAGGTAGACGACCAGGAACGCCGTCCGGTCGAACGAAGCCACGGCCAGAGCCGCAACCAGCGCGATCAGCAGGGCGACGCCCATCGGCGCCCGGTCGCGCCACAGGTAGAGCGCGGAGCCGTAGAGGTACATGAACATGCGGATGTTCGCGCCGTTGAAATCGCTCCCCCATACCCGGCCGCGCAGGACGATCGCCAAGAACAGCGCTACGGCGACGAGGGAGACGAACCGCATGCCCTTGGGGCGCAAGGCGGGCAGGAGCGCGAAGGCGGTCCAGAGCACGGCCACGTAGATGTACATCCTGACTTCGACCGGCATGGTCCAGAGCGAGCCGTTGAACTCGCCCTTGAGCGGCAGCGCGTCGAACACGCCGGGCAGCGAATATCGGATGCCGCCGAGGAGCGTCGCGCATTTCTCGAAATAGGTCCACGTCGTCCCAGAGGTGAAATAGTCGCCGAGCGGGAGGGTGGTCAGCGCCGGCGCGAGGACGAAAACCGTGAGCGCGAGCATGACCCAGAGTCCCGGATAGACCCTGAGCGCCCGCGCCCAGAAGAAGCTGATCAGGTCGCCCCGGTTGACGAGGCTCGCGGTCACGAGAAAGCCGCTGGTGACGAAGAGGGCGTCGAGCCCCATCTCGCCGAGGGAAAACCCGACGCGTCTGAAAACCGGCTCCGTGTCGGGCGGCAGCCCGAGCGCGCCGATGCTGTGGGCGAACAGCACCGTCATCGCCGCGGCGAAGCGCAGCAGGGTGAAATTGTTGTCCCGGCCGACCGCGTAGTCCGAAAGCCGCATCGCGTCCCCCTCAGCCGCGCGAGCGGCGCGGGAGCCGGCGCCTTGCGGCCGTCGTCCCCGTCATTCGGCCGCCCGGACCGGCCGAGCCGGCTGGGCGAGGCGCTGCGCCTTGAGGAGCTCGGCGATCATGAAGGCGAGCTCGATCGCCTGCTCGGCGTTCAGGCGCGGATCGCAGTAGGTGTGGTAGCGGTTGCGCAGATCCGCCTCCGAGATCGCGCGCGCCCCGCCGGTGCATTCGGTGACGTTCTGGCCGGTCATCTCGAGGTGGACGCCGCCGGCGTAGACGCCTTCGGCGGCGCACGTCCCGAAGAAGGCGCGCACTTCGGCGGCGATGCGGTCTGTCGGACGGGTCTTGAAGCCCGTCGAGGCCTTGATCGTGTTGCCGTGCATCGGATCGGTGACCCAGAGAAGCTGCCGGCCGTCGCGCTTGACGGCGCGCAAGAGCGGCGGCAGGGCGGCCTCGAGCTTGTCGGCGCCGAAGCGGCAGATCAGCGTCAGGCGCCCCGGCTCGCGTTCCGGGTCGAGCGCCTCGATCAGCCGCATCAGGTCGTCGGTCGTGATCGACGGGCCGCACTTGAGACCGATCGGGTTCCTCACCCCCCGGCAATATTCCACATGCGCGCCGCCGAGCTGCCGCGTCCGATCGCCGATCCAGATCATGTGGCCGGAGGTCGCGTAATAGTCGCCCGAGGTGGAGTCGAGACGGGTCAGCGCCTGCTCGTAGCCGAGCAGCAGCGCCTCGTGCGAGGTGTAGAAGTCGGTCGCCCGCAATTCCGGATTCGCTTCCGGGTCGAGGCCGATGGCGCGCATGAAGTCGAGCGTCTCGGTGATCCGGTCGGCGACGCCCTGGTAGCGCTCCGACTGCGGACTGTCCTTGACGAAACCGAGCATCCAGCGATGCGCGTTCTCGAGATTGGCGTAGCCGCCGGTGGCGAAGGCGCGCAGCAGGTTCAGCGTCGCGGCCGACTGACGATAGGCGTCGAGCTGGCGGCGCGGGTCCGGCTCGCGCGACCCGGCGGTGAAGTCGATGTCGTTGACGATGTCGCCCCGGTAGCTGGGCAACGACACGCCGTCGACCGTCTCGACATTCGCGGAGCGGGGCTTGGCGAATTGGCCGGCGACCCGGCCGACCTTGACGATGGGCGAAGCCGCCGCGAACGTCATCACCACCGACATCTGCAGGAAGACGCGGAAGAAGTCGCGGATGTTGTCGGCCGAATGCTCGGCGAAGCTCTCGGCGCAGTCGCCGCCCTGGAGCAGAAAGGCGTCGCCCGCTGCGGCGGCGCCGAGCGCGCGCTTGAGCTTGCGCGCCTCGCCCGCGAAGACGAGCGGCGGATAGCCGGCGAGCTGCCGTTCGGCGTCGGCCAGCGCCGCCGCGTCCTTGTAGACCGGCGACTGCTCGATCGGCTTCGTCCGCCAGCTTTCCGGCGTCCAACGTGAATTCGCCATGTCCCCGGTCTCTGCCTGCGTCTCGATCCTTCCTCGCGGCGCGACTTCTGGACGGAAAGCCGCCGCGATACAAGCCAAAAGGATTCGGCGACATGCCGAAATTCGGCGCGGCGCCGCGATTATTCGCCCTCGCTGCCGGCGCGTTCGGGTCGCGTTCGGCCGGCGCGCGTGCCACAAGGACCGGCCCTCCTCCCGATTCTGCCCAACCCGCCCTTGTCCGCCGCCCTCTCCTCCATCGCCGCCCTGTTGTGTTCCGTCGTGCTGCTGATCGGCGGCAACGCCCTCGTCGGGGTGACGGCGCCGCTGCGCGCCCGGCTCGACGGGTTTCCCGATCTGACGATCGGCCTTATCGGCTCGGCCTATTTCGCCGGCATGCTGGCGGGGACCCTCGCGGCGGCGGCAATCATAAGGCGCTCGGGTCCCATTCGCGCCTTCGCCGCCTTCGTGGCCTTGGCGGTCGCGTCCGTCGTCCTGATGCCGGTGTTCGCGTCGCCGCTCTTCTGGCTCTTCTGCCGGGCGGTGCTGGGCTTCGTGTTCGCCGGCCTTTACGCCGTGATCGAAGCGTGGATCAACGCCCGGGCCAGCAACGCCAACCGCGGCGCGCTCTATGCGGTCTACCAGCTCGCGAATTTCGGCGCTTCGGCTGCAGGGCAGATGGCCTTGCAGCCGCTCGGGCCGAGCGGGTTCGCGCCCTTCGCGGTCGCCGCCGCGCTGCTCGCGCTGTCGATCGTGCCGATGGCGATGACCAGCGTCGATCCGCCGGCGCAGCCGCGCACGGTGCGCCCGCGGCTCCTTTGGCTCGTTCGCGCGGCCCCCGTCTCCAGCGTTGCGGCGTTCGGCGCCGGAACGGCCAACGGAGCGTCGATCTCGCTCGGCCCGATCTACGCGGTCGGAATCGGCATGGCGCCCGACAACGCGCCGCTCTTCACCGCGGCCATCGTCGTCGGCTCGGCGCTCGGCGTCTTTCCGATCGGCGCGCTGTCCGACCGGATAGACCGGCGGCTCGTGATGGCTGCGGTGATGATCATGGGCGCGGCGCTCGAGATCGCGCTGAGCCGGATGAGCGCGCCCGGCGCCGCCGTGATCGTGCTCGGGTTCCTGGTCGGCCTGACGACCTACTCGCTCTACACGCTGGCGGTGTCGATCGCCAACGACGGCGCCTCTCCGCACGACATGATCGTCATCTCGGCCGGCCTCTTGTTCATCTATTGCGTCGCGGCGATCGCGTCCCCGGCGATCGCGTCGGTGCTGATGCGGGATTTCGGCGCGGGGGCGCTCTTCGTGCAGAACGCCGCCGCGCACATGGCGGTGGCGGCTTTCGCGCTCTGGCGTCTCATGGTCGAGCCGATGCCCAAGCGGCGGGTCGTCTCCTGAGCGATCCGCTCACTCCCACCGTCCGGGGCCCACCTTGCGCATCGTGACCACGTCGATGCGGCCCTTCGGCGGCCCGCCGATCCAGCCGGACATGACCCAGCTCGTCAGGCTCACCACGATCGCGGCGAAGAAGGCCGGCCAGAAGCCGGTGACGATGAAGCCCTTCAGGAAGGAGGCCACCAGCTCGATCATCAGCCCGTTGATGACGAGCAGGAAGAAGCCGAGCGTCACGAGCGTGATCGGGAAGGTGAGAACGATGAGGATCGGCCGCACGAAGGCGTTGACGATTCCGAGCAGCAACGCCGCGGCGATCAGCGTCTGGGTCGAATGTATTTCGACGCCGGCCACGATCTGGGAGGCGATCCAGAGCCCGATCCCGACCACGACCGCACGAATGAGAAAGCCTTCCATGACAATGCTCCTTTTCGAGCGAATGTAGGGACCGCCGCGAAATTCCGCCAGTGGCCTCCGGTCGAACCCTCGGACGGCCGGCTGACAGGCATCCGAGCGCCTCCGGATCGCTCGCCGCCCTTCTCGGGATCTCGGCGGCCCGGCGGCGCCGGAGCGGCGTCGGGCGGGCGGGATCGCGCCGATGAGGGTTGGGCAGGGCCGCCGCCGGAGGCGCGCCTTCCTCCGCGTCGAGCGCTTTGCCGCTCTTGCGGAAATTCGCCAAGCGTGGCGACCGGCTCGGCGGCATGACCAGGCAGACGCTTCTGCGCTTCGTCGGCTGGGACGGGTTTGCGACCTCGAAAGACGTCGTCGCCTGCCTACGCGACGCCGGCCTCGACATTGTCGAGGAGCCGAAGTCCAAGCGCGGCCTCGGGACAATCCAGACCCGGTTCACCGCCTGGGCGGAGGAAATTGGCCCGGCGACCGTCCATCTTTCGCGGATCTGCCCCTTCTCGATCAGCGAGCATTATGGCGGGGACGGATTGAGCGAAATGGAGCGCCGACGACGCTCAGGCGCAGCGCGGAGGCGCCCTTTCGGCGCGGCGGTCGCCGTCCACGACGGTCCAGTTCCGGCCGAGCCGCTTCGCCCCGTAGAGCGCTGCGTCGGCCGCGGCGAAGAACGCCTCGCAACTCGAGAAACCGCGCGAGGCGGCGACGCCGACGCTGATGGTCACCTGTGCCCGCGAAGGCGGCTTGCCGGCCGGCAGGCAGGCGCACTCGACGGCGCGGCGTATGCGCTCGGCGATTGCGACGGCCGCCTCGATCGGCGTGTTCGGCAGCAGGGCGGCGAACTCGTCGCCGCCGATGCGTGCGGCGAGGTCGTCGCGCCTCCTGGCCTCGCTGCGAATCGACTGCGCCACATCCTGAAGGCAGCGATCGCCCGCGGCGTGGCCGAGGTTGTCGTTGCATTGCTTGAACCGGTCGAGATCGATGAGCAGCAAGCTCAGAGGCGTTTGCGACCGGCCGGCGCGAGACCATTCTTCGACCAGCCGGCGGTCGAAGGTGCGCCGGTTCGCGATCGAGGTGAGCGCGTCGTAATCGGCGAGCGTCGAAAGTTCGACCTCCATAAGCTTGTTGGCCGTCAGATCGCGGAGGGTCTCGACGGCCGCCGTCAGCTGCCCGCGTTCGTCGAAAATCGGCCCTGCGTCGATCGCCAGATAGAGCCGCTGCCCCGTTCGGGGCATCACCCGCCAGGTTTCGACGCTGAGCCGGTGCGGATTGACCTCGGGACCGGCCGAAGCCCGGCCGAGCGCCTCGGCCTCGCCCGAGCTATTCGCGATCACCAGATCGGCGAGACACGGGCGCTCGCGATCGTAAAAAGCCTTCCAATGATCGCCGCGGCCGATGAGTTCGCCGGCCTGACATCCTGTGAGGCGCTCGCACGCCCGATTCCAGATCAGCACCCGGCCCTGCACGTCGAGCACGAAGGCGGGGGTCGTGAGATGCTCCATCAGCCGGGCCGCGAAACACGAATCGCCGGCTTCGCCGGCGACCGCTCCCGACGGCCGGGGCCGGGCGATAGGAAGGGTGGCGTCCAACGGTCGAACCCCTATGCTACACGCAGGCGCGCCGGCGCGACCGATGTCCCCTCGTCCGCGCCTTTGCGCCGCCGGTCGAAGCATCCCGTGCGGAATTCAACGGCGTCCTAAAAAATACGGCAAAGATTTCGTAAAGTCGTTTCGCCGCCAGCACGCGGGCCGGCGTCGGCGCGGCTCGGGCCATCGGTCTTCTTCGCAGATTTCGGTTGCGGAACACAGCATGAACGGCTAGCCTCACGTTCGCGATTTGTTTGTGGCGCGCGGCAATTCCGTCGATGTCCGGCCCGCCTTCGAATCGCATCGCGTTGCGCGGAGTGTTTGATGCTGACGAAAAAGCAAAGCGAGCTGTTGCGGTTCATCCACGAGCGGTTGCAGGAGGACGGCGTTCCGCCGTCTTTCGACGAGATGAAGGACGCGCTCGACCTCCGCTCGAAATCGGGAATCCATCGCCTGATTCTCGCGCTCGAGGAACGCGGATTCATCCGGCGCCTCGCCAATCGCGCGCGTGCGATCGAGGTCCTGCGCTTGCCGGAATCGGCCACGGTCGCTTCGCCGCGCCCGCAAAAATTCTCCCCGAGCGTCATCAACGGCGACCTCGGGCGGCTCCGGACGCCGCCGCAGACCGGCGGTTCGGGGGCCGGCGCGCCGGCCATGGTGCCGCTGATGGGACGCATTGCGGCCGGCACGCCGATCTCGGCCATTCAGACCCGCATGGAGACCATCGCCCTGCCGGCCGACTTTCTCGGGCCCGGGGAACACTTCGCGCTCGAGGTGCGCGGCGACTCGATGGTCGAGGCCGGTATCTTCGAGAACGACATGGTGATCATCCGCAAGCAGGACTCGGCCGAGACGGGCGACATCGTCGTGGCGTTGATCGACGACGAGGAAGCGACTCTGAAGCGCCTGCGAAGGCGCGGCGCGTCGATCGCGCTGGAAGCGGCGAATCCGGCCTACGAGACTCGCATTTTCGGCCCGGATCGGGTCCGGGTTCAAGGCAAGATGGTGAGCCTGTTCCGCCGATACTGAATCGGACCGCTGCGGCGATTGGATCCGCTCCGCGGGGACCCGGGAGGTGCGGCGGAAACCGGGTCCCCGGCGGAGCGTTCGGTTGCACGGCGTCGCCGTCCAACTGGCGGGAAGATATCTCGGCCGCAGATCATTACAATAGTTTATGATCCGATTGACTATCCTATGGTGAATTTTCCCTCAACGTCGCCCCTGAGATGAGAACCGAATTTTAACGAAGGCGGGCTAGATCGGTCGATCAGACGTTGGCTTTGCCTGCCCCGCCAACGCGACTTCATCGAGCCCGGCCAACCCGAGGCGAAGGGTCGACCCGTTAACGCCGTACGTAACGCCCTTGCCGCCTCTGAAAGCCTGCGCCACACAGGAGCTTGTCATAAGGAGGTGATTCGTGCCCGCAGTGGCGCCGTTCCGCAGCGATTTCGAGGATGATTCCCCAACCGGCGAAGTCGCGTTCACGGTCGATCTCGACGGCTTCGAAGGACCGCTCGACCTGCTGCTCGAGCTTGCTCGACGGCAGAAGGTCGATCTCGCGCGCATTTCCGTCCTTGCGCTCGTCGACCAATATCTCCAGTTCGTCGAGGCCGCCCGCAAGCAGCGGCTCGAGCTCGCCGCCGACTACCTCGTGATGGCGGCTTGGCTCGCCTTCCTGAAGTCGCGTCTCCTGTTGCCCGCGGCGCCGCAGGCGGCCGAGCCCGACGCGTCGGAACTCGCCGAGGCGCTCGCGCAGCGGCTGCGCAGGCTCGAGGCGATCCGCAAGGCGGCCGGGCTGCTTTTCGATCGGACGCGCCTGGGGCGCGACGTGTTCGAGCGTGGGGCGCCCGAAGCCGTCGCCCTCACGCGCCGCTCGCAGTGGGAGACGAGCCTCTACGATCTGCTCGCGGCCTACGCCCGTCAGGCGCAGAAGCACGCCCGCGCCCGCGTCCGCTTCAAGGTCCGCGAAGTGTGGTCGCTCGCCGAGGCGCGCGAAGCGCTCGCCCGCCTGATCGGGCTGAACTTCGAGTGGACCGCCTTCGACGATTGGCTTCTCGAAGCCTGTCTCGATCCGCGGATGCGCCGAAGCGCGCGCGCCTCCTCGTTTTCGGCCTCGCTCGAGCTCGCGCGCGAGGGGAAGATCGAGCTCAGACAAGACAAGACCTTCGCGCCGATCTGGATTCGTCGCGCGACTCCCGGCGACGCCGAAGGGGCGGCCGCGTAACGGCCGTTTCGCCAACCAGGAAAGATTCCCATGGCCCGGACGAAAGCCGGAAGCAACGTCGCCCAGCTGTTTGACGCGATCGCCCCGCGCGCGACGCCGGAGGACGTGCGCATCGCCGAGGCGATGGTGTTCGCCTCGGCCGAGCCCTTGGACGAATCCGCGATCGCCGCGCGGCTTTCCGCCGGCGCCGACGTCGGGGCGGTCATGGAGGCGTTGCAGCGGCTCTACACTGGCCGCGGCGTCAATCTCGTCCGCGTGGCGCGGCGCTGGACGTTTCGCACCGCCGAAGACCTCTCCTGGCTGCTCGCCCGCGAGACCGAGGACAAGCGCAAGCTCTCCCGCGCCGCGATCGAAACCCTGGCGATCGTCGCCTATCACCAGCCCGTCACCCGCGCCGACATCGAAGAGATCCGGGGCGTGGCGGTTTCGAAGGGCGCGCTCGACGTGCTGATGGAAGCGGGCTGGGTGCGCATGCGCGGACGCCGCAAGGCCCCCGGCCGGCCGATCACCTACGGCACGACGACGGAGTTCCTCATACAGTTCGGCCTCGATGCGATCGGCGACCTCCCGGGCCTCGACGAATTGCAGGCGGCGGGGCTGTTCGACGGCAAGCTGCCTGAAGGCTACGGCGTTCCCCGGCCGAGCGACGAGCCGGCGCTCCAGGCGGACGAGGATCCGCTCGGGGAGGCCGGGCCGCTCGACGGGGCATGGGGACCGATGCCGTCCGGCGAGTAGGCGCGAGGATGGAGCGGCGGCCGGCGTCACGAAAGCGCCGGAAACAAAGAGAACCCTCCCACGAAGCGTCTTTCTGGAGACATCATGGTATCGAGATTGCTGGCCGGCTCCACCCTTTGTATCATCCTGAGCGGCGTTTCCTGCGCCGGGGTCGAGGCGGCGCCGCTCGCTTCCCATCGGGCGGCCTACGACATTTCGCTGATCGATCCGGATTCGCCGCCGCTCGGCGCCGTTCAGGCGCCCGTCGCCGCGACCGGGCTGATCGCCTACGAGTTTCGCGGCTCGCCCTGCGACGGCTATACGTCCAGCTTCCGCCAGATGACCGAGATGGAGCGCAGCGAGGGCGCTCCCCTCGCGATGGACGTCAACGCGACCTCGTTCGAAGCCGCGGACGGCGCCTCGATGCGGTTCAAGATCGACACCAAAGGCGTTCAGGACGCGCCGCCGGTCGCCGGCGCCGCCACGCGCGGCGCGAACGACGACCTGAAGGTCGAGCTGACGGAGCCGGCCGCGAGGACCATCGCCTTCGGTCGCGACGTCCTGTTTCCGACCCAGCACGTCGAGCGGCTGATCGGTGCGGCCAAGGGCGGCGGCGGCGTGGTTCAGGCGCGGGTCTACGACGGGTCGGACACGGGCGCCAAGATTTACGCCACCATGGCGGTGATCGGCAAGGAGGCCACGAAGCCGAGCGAGGACTCGACCAACGCGGCGGCGCTCGAGAACGTTCGCCGCTGGCCGGTCGTCGTGTCGTATTTCGACGAGGCGTCGAAAGACACGACCCCGGAATACACGCTCTCTTACGACCTTTACGAGAACGGGGTGTCGGGCAGCCTCAAGCTCGACTACGGGACCTTCGCGCTCAGCGCCCGTTTGCGCCGGCTCGAAATCCTGCCGGCTTCCGCCTGCGCCAAATAGAATCGGCGCCGGGGTCATCTTCTGGGCCGCCCTGCGCGGAAGGCGAGGCCGCGCTCGACCGCCCCCGCCCCGAATTTGTCCCGCAGCGCCGCGATCGCGGCCTCGCGAGACTTCTCGCGACCCGTGTCGTCGTCCAGAAGGCCGGCTTCGTCGGCCTCCGAGGCGGGGCCGAGATCGGTCGCGGCGATCCCGATCAGCCGATAGGCCGCCCCGACCGGCTGCGCCTCTAGCAGCGCACGGGCGGCGGCGAACAGGCGCGGCGCGAGCTGGGTGGGCCGCAGGCCGGTGCGGCTCCGCGTGCGCAGGCTGAAGTCCGGCAGGCGCAGCTTCAGCGTCACGCCGCCCGCGGCGAGCTCCGCCTTGCGCAGGCGCCCGGCCACCCGGTCGCAATGGGCGAGCAGCACCCGCGTCAGCTCCTCCCGGTCGCCGACGTCGACATCGAAGGTCGTCTCGCTGGAGACGCTCTTGGTCTCGCGGTCCGGGCTGACCCGCCGTTCGTCGACGCCTTGGGCGAGCCGCCACAGTCGCCGGCCGTCGTCGCCCAGGCGAGCCGCCGCGGTGCGTTCCTCGATGCGCTGGAGGTCGC
>CAIZGR010000312.1 GCA_903932535.1 uncultured Hyphomicrobiales bacterium
CACAGTAGAGACAGAAACAACAAAAGAAAGCGGCTCAAAGCCTCTTTGAAAAGAAAGAGCGGGCAGGATTACACCTTAATTCCCACGGCCCGTGGTCCCGCGAATGGGGTCCACTTCAGTCTGCATCGAACGCGACGGCTACGCCCACACCTGACGCCCAGCGCCACGATGTTCCCGTTGCCGGACGAGTAACTAGTGGCCGACACGGCCCGCCGGAGGGATCCAGCGGGCTGAAATCCCCGCTCCCGTCGCCGCCCCTTGCGCGCAGACGTGGACGCTCGAGCGCCCGAGAGCGCGACGGGCGGCGTTGACCACAGGGCCGCCGGCCGAACCGCCGACCCCTCCCACGCACTCCGACTCACGACAGCCCAGCCACCCCGAATGGAGGCTCGATCCCCCATGCCCTTCGCCGTGCCGTATCTCGATCTCCCCCTTGCCTGCCAGCGTCACACGTTCAAACGCATGACCTATCAGACGGCGCGCCCGCCCTTCGATCCCTCGCGCTTCGGCGTCGAGCCGATCGAAACGGCTGTCGCGCGCAGCTTTGTCGAGACGCATCACTACAGCGGAACGTTTCCAGTCGAGATCGCCTCGTACGGCCTCTTCGAGTCGAAACCGAACGCGCGCGCCACCCTGGTCGGGGTCGCGGTCTTCTCGATCCCTGTGAACACGCCGAGGGCGCTCAGCGGCCTCCTCAAACCCGGACAGGCGGTCTCGGACCTCGGCCGCTTCATCCTCAACGATCATGTCCTCGCCAACGCGGAGACCTGGTTTCTGGCGCGCGCCGTGAAGGCGCTCCGGCGCGACCGCACCCTTGCCGACGGCAAGACGCCACGGTTTCCGTTCAGCACGTCCTATTCCGACCCCTGCCCTCGCGTCGGCGTCGACCGGATCATCTTTCCCGGCCACGTCGGCGCGATCTACCAGGCGAGCAACGCCCTCTACACCGGCCGGTCGCGACCGCGCGTCCTCTGCCTCACGCGCTCCGGGATCGCCATCTCCGACCGCGCGCTCTCGAAACTGCGCGCCGACGACAACGACGCGCGCCACGTCTACGCGCAGCTTCGTGACCATGGCGCGCCGCAGCTCGAGCCCGGCGAAACGGGCGCGCGCTACCTCGCCCGGGCGCTTGCCGACGGCCCGTTCCGCCGCGTCCGCCATCGCGGCAATCACCGCTACGTCCTCCTCCCGCCGACCCATGCCCTTCGCCGGAAGATCGTCGGCGCCTTTCCGACGCTCGAATACCCGAAGCGCACCGATCCCCCGCCGGAGACCGACCCGCGACCCCCTCGCGTCGACGAGGACCTCAGCGAGGACGCACACGGGAGGGCGCGATGACGGTCGCGAGAGCGCCCTTCGGCGACGATCCGATCGTCGTGGCGTACGGCGCCGGGGTCGACAGCACCGCAATGCTGGTTGGCCTTCATCGACTCGGGGTCAGGCCGGCAATGCTCCTGTTCGCCGACACCGGCTCAGAGAAGCGAGAAACCACAGAGTACATTCCCGTCATCGAAGAATGGCTGTCGCGGAACGGGATGCCGCCTCTCACCATCGTGAAGCGATCGAGCCCGATCGCCGGCGACCTGTCGCTGCATGGCGAGTGCCTGAGGAAGAAGGTCCTGCCGTCGCTCGCCTACGGCGGCTCGAGTTGCAGCCTCAAATGGAAGGTCGAGCCGCAATGGCGGCGCGTCCAGAAAGCCTTCGGCTGGAACCCGAGGACCCAAAGCTGGCGCCACGGTCCTTTCATCACCAAGCTGATCGGCTACGACGCCGGCGCAGCCGACGCCCGGCGCATCCGCAACGCCGCCGGAAAGTGGCCGCCAGGGCACAGATACCGCTATCCGCTCGTCGAATGGGGTTGGACGCGCGAGCGCTGCGAGGAAGAGATCGTGAGCGCCGGACTTCCGGCGCCGATCAAGTCGGCGTGCTTCATGTGCCCGGCCTCGAAGAAGGCCGAAGTCGACTGGCTCGCCCGCATGCACCCGGATCTGACCGAGCTCTCGATCGAGATGGAGCGCCGTGCGCACGCGCGTGGACTGACGACGACCCGTGGCCTCGGCCGGCGCTGGTCCTGGAGCGAATTTCTCGGCCACGGCGATCCGGCGCAAATCGCCGCATGAGATCGGGCGGCGCCTGGTTCGGCAGTTGACCGAACAGATTCGCGAACGGCCCGAAGACAAATCCTGAAACCAGGCCTGCCAGCCGCCGACGGGCCCCGCAAGGGTCGGGCCGGGCGCTTCGCGCCCTTGCGGGCCCCGCCGGCGGCCGGCCGCCGAGAACCCGCTTTCGGGAAGTCCTGAGAGCCGAACGAACACGGCGTCCGAGATGGAGACGTCGCCGTCGAAACCCCTGAGGAGGAGGCTCGCTCATGTCGGCGACCCCGACCCATCTCGACGACATCGGCGCGCTCGCCCGGCAGGGCGCGCTCTTCGTGATCAACCACTCCGGCGGCAAGGATTCCCAGTGTCAGACGATCGAGGTTCTCCGCGTCGTCCCGCGGGCGCAGGTTCTCGTCGTCCACGCGACGCTCGGGGACATCGAATGGCCGGGCGCGCTCGAGCTCGCCCGCGATCAGGCCGCCGACGCCGGCGTCCCGTTCGTGGTCGCCGAGGGCCGCTGGAGGGACGGCTCGCGTAAGACGCTCCTCGGCATGGTCGAGGCGCAGTTCGCACGACGCCCCGAGGTCCCGTCATGGCCCTCGTCCGACGCACGCTACTGCACCAGCGATCTCAAGAGGAATCCGATCGCGCGGGAGATTCGCGCATGGGCGAGGCCCCGCGGGTTCTCGATCATCGTCAGTGTCGAGGGGATCAGGGCGGCCGAGAGCGCCAAACGCGCCAGGGATAAGCCCTTCGAGCTCATGGGGCGTCAATACACCAACAGCGTGTGGGCCTGGTATCGCTGGCTTCCGATCCATGCGTTCTCGACCGACGAGGTGTTCGCCTCGATCGAGGCCGCCGGGCAGAGGCCGCATTGGGCCTATGCCGAGGGTAACGAGCGCCTCTCGTGCCTCTTCTGCGTGTTCGGATCCGCGAACGACTGGGCGCACGCCGCCGAGCGCGCGCCGGGCATCGCAGCCCGCTACCGGGCGCTCGAACGGATGACCGGCTACACGGCGCACCAGAACCGCAGGCCGATCGACGAGATCGTCGCCGCCGGCCGCACGCGCCTGATCGACCGCCGCGCCGTGCTTCCCATCGCCGCCGAGTAGCGAGGGCGCCGCACGCGGAGCGCCGCCGGCGTTCACGCATCCCCCGCCAGTGTGAAACCACGAGAAAGGGCATGACGATGTTTGGCGTTCGCATCCTGAACTGCAACGGCATGCCGCGGCCGAGCTCCTGCGGGAGCCTTCTCGGCTTCTGCGACCGGGGGGACTGGTCGCACCTGATCGTCTGGACCGCCTCGACGATCGAGGAGGCGGAGGCCAAGGCCGGAGAGATGCGGGCCTCGCAGGACCGCTGCACCGGCGGCCGGCGCTGCATTGACCTCGCCTGCGCTCTCCCGTTCGCCCCGGAGTGTCCCGCGATCGACGGCGCCCTCGCCGTTGCGATCGACGCCGAGGCCGCAGCCTGGGCCTCGTTCTTCGACGTAACTGACGAGGCCGGGATCGAGAGCCGGCGCCAGGTCATGCGGGCCAACGCGCACGCACGTCGGATACCTCGCCCCGCTCGTCCCGTTCCTGCCGGCCCCCTTTGGCAGCGGCGAAAGGATCGAGAGGAGCGGCGACAGCGACGTGCTTCGCTCGACCGCTGTCGAAGACAACGGCCCTAAAGCCGATGGAGGTTTCCAATGAAGCAGTACAGCGCAGAGGTCACATGGCTCGTGCCGGAATATGTGACCCTGACCGTAAAGGCGGAGACGCCGCCGGAGGCGATGGAAAAGGCGCTTGCGGAGGTTGCGCTCGATCCAGATCGGTTTCCGCGGAAGCTCGACTACGACACCTGCGGCCCGGACGTCGTCACGGGCCTCTGGGAGGGCCCCGAGGCCTATGCCGACGCCAGGGAGCTCGATCTTCCCCGGACGCCGACCCAGACTCTGGAAGCCGCGATCGCGGCCGTCGTCCAACAGGCGCGTGCCGGGGCGGCGGCGCCGCCCGAGATCCATGCGCTCATCGAGGCGTTCGAGGCGTGGAGAGAGGCGCGCTGATTTGGACGAAGGCCAATGAGAGCTCGCTCGAGCCCCATGGTCGTCACCCACCCGAAGGAAATCAGTGCCATGCCGAAGATCAAGATGATCTGCCCCTATTGCGGCAGCGACGACGTCACCCGCGACGCGCTCGCGCGCTGGAGCGTCCCCGAA
>CAIZGR010000313.1 GCA_903932535.1 uncultured Hyphomicrobiales bacterium
AACCTCGTCGGCATCTTCGCCGCGCTCACCGACCGCACCAAGGCCGACGTCGTGCACGCCTTCGGCGGCAGCCCGTTCTCGGCCTTCAAGACGGTGCTCGCCGACGTGACGATCGAGAAGCTCGCGCCGATCCGCGCCGAGATCGTGCGGCTCGCCGCCGATCCGGCTTACGTCGATTCGGTGCTCGCCGACGGCGCAGAGAAGGCCCGCGCCATCGCCCGGCGGAACATGGACGCCGTCAAGGATATTCTCGGGCTCGTCCGCTGAAAGCGTCGCCCCCCGGAGCGCGGAATTCTTTTCGATCCGGCGGCGGCGGCGAGAGCGCCTTGGCGTTGCGCCATCTACGCATATATTGTCGTTTACGTGCATTATCGCCCCTAGATATTGAACTCCACCGGTCTTTTGCGCGATGCTGATCCGCATCTATGGTTAACGACTTTGTGGCCAACATTTCGTAAGCCTGTACCTGAGCTGATTCGGGCCTTCCTGGGGGAAGGAGCCGATCTGCGCGACGGCCGGACGAGCGCTCAACGCCGCCGGCCTCTCGAGGAGGCCATCGATTGCGGGGGTTCAGCGCGCGAGGGTTCGCCGGACCGGAGAGGCGGACGCGAACGGCGAGGCCGGCGCGCTCCGCCGTTGCGGCCAATCTTTCGCTGTTTTTCGCCGCTTCCGCGCGCGCCGACGAAGCGCTCCGTGGCCTCGACGCCCCGGCCCCGGCCGCGGACGGGCTGACGGCGACCGGAGCCGCCGTCGCCGGAATGGTCATCCTGTTCGCAGCCCTGGTCGCCGGGGCGCTCTTTCATCTGGCCGCCAGGCGCGTCTGGGCGCGCCGTTTCGCCGACGTGGAGGAGGAGCTCGCAGGATCGGCGGCGCGCGTCGACCGCGCGGCGCTGATCCTGCGCAGCGAGCCGCAGATCGTCATCGCCTGGGACCGGCCGGACGCGCACCCCTCGATCGAGGGCGATCTCGGCGTCGTCGACGACGGGCCGGCGCCGCGGCGCGTCCTGAGCTTCGAGTCGTGGCTGGAGCCGGAGGCGGCGGCCCGCGTCGAGGAGGCGGTCGACCGTCTCCTCGGCCGCGGCGAGACGTTCTGCCTGCCCGTGGTCAGCCTGCGCGGACGCCATCTCGAGATCGCCGGCCGTCCCGTGTCCGGGAGCGCCGTCGTGCGCCTGCGCGACGTCTCCGGCGACCGGCTGGAGGCGATCCGGATGCGCGAGAAGGCCGCAGAGACGGAAGCGGCTTTCGCGGCCTCGCGTCTCGCGCTCGCGGAGGCGGCGATCCTCGCCTGGGGACGGGATTCCGAGGGACGGCTCGTGTGGTGCAACGCGCCCTACGCGAAGGCCGTCGAAGCCGCGGACGAGAACGCCGCGGCCGAGCAAGGCGCGGAACTGTTCGATCCGGGGCTGCGACGGGAGGCGACCGCGGCGCTCAGTCAAGCAGGCGCCTGGAAGCGCCGCGCCGGGGCGGTGGTCGGGGGCGAGCGCCGCACGTTCGAGGTCGCCGAGGTTTGCACCGCTTACGGGTCGGCCGGCGTCGCTTACGACGTCTCCGAGGCGGCGGCGCTCAAGGCGGAGATGGAGCGCAACGAGGACGATTATTCCCGCATGATCGACCGCCTGTCGACGGCGGTCGCGATCTTCGACAAGTCGAAGCGGCTCACCGTCTACAACGCGGCCTA
This sequence comes from uncultured Hyphomicrobiales bacterium, assembly GCA_903932535.1. Lineage (GTDB taxonomy): Bacteria > Pseudomonadota > Alphaproteobacteria > Rhizobiales > Beijerinckiaceae > Roseiarcus. Next base: position 1,679 of record CAIZGR010000313.1, read on the forward strand.
CCGCCAGATGTGGTCGCTCGAGCCGGCCTTCCTCGACACGCATCCGACCGACGGCGAGGTTCTCGACCGGCTCCGGACCAAGCGCCAGTTGCCCGAACAGGCGGACTTCCGGGCCTGGAAGGCGCAATTGATGGAGGCCTACCAGGCGATCGAGCCGAGCGAGACGGTATGGTATCTGCCGGACGGCCGGGCGCTCCGGGTCGTGACCAGCCCCAACCCCAAGGGCGGCGTAACCTATCTCTACGACGACGCGACGCAGAGCTATGCGCTCGCGTCCCAGGTCACGTCGCTCACGCATGTCCAGGGGGAGACCCTCGACGCCCTCAAGGAAGGCGTGGCGGTGTTCGGCGCCGACGGCCGGATGAAGCTCTTCAATCCCGTCTTCGCCGCGATGTGGGGCATCGATCCGGCCCGGCTCAGCGACCATCCGCATCTCGACGCGATCGCCGACGGCTGCCGCGCCCTGTGTCGCGATCCCGCGCTCTGGGACGACCTCAGAGGCATGGTGGTCGGCCTGCACGAGCATCGCGCGGGCCTTGCGGTCCGCATCGAGCGGAGGGACGAACTCACCCTCGACTGCGCTGCCCTTCCGCTGCCGGACGGCGCGACGCTGCTCACCTTCCTCGACGTCACGGCGAGCGCCAACGTCGAGCGCGCGCTGACCGACCGCAACGAGGCGCTGGTGGCGGCGGAGAAGCTGCGCAACGACTTCGTCAACCACGTCTCCTACGAGCTGCGCACGCCGCTCACCAACATCATCGGCTTCACCCAGTTGCTCGCGGCCGGCGGCGTCGGCCCGCTCAACCCCAAGCAGCTCGAATACGCGGGCTTCATCACCAATTCCTCGCACGCGCTGCTCGCCATCATCGACGACATCCTCGATCTCGCCTCGATCGACGCGGGCGCGCTGGAGCTGCGCCTCGAGCGGGTCGATGTCGCCGAGGCGATGCGCGCGGCGGCGGCGGGCGTGCAGGACCGTCTCGACGAGGCCTCGATCGAGCTGAGGATGGTGATTACCGACGGGGTCGGCGCCTTCACCGCAGACGGCCGCCGCGTCCGCCAGGTGCTGTTCAACCTGCTATTGCCTTGTCGTACGTGGCAGGAGATGCGCGATGCGCTACCAGAGTTCCTGGTCAACTGCAGTCCGGGCATAGCCTGTCTCAAAG
>CAIZGR010000314.1 GCA_903932535.1 uncultured Hyphomicrobiales bacterium
CCGCTTTTTCCGCCGCGGCCTTCTCCGCCGCCGCCGCCTGCCTCGCGGCCTCTTCCTCGGCCGCAGCCTGCTCCGCCGCTGCTTTCTCCGCCGCCGCCTTCCTCGCCGCCGCTTCGGCCGCCGCAGCCTGCTCCGCCACGGCTTTTTCCGCCGCGGCCTTCCTCGCGGCTTCTTCGGCCGCCGCCTTCCGCGCCGCCCCTTCGTTCGCTGCCGCCTGTTCCGCCGCCGCTTTTTCCGCCGCGGCCTTCTCCGCCGCCGCCGCCTGCCTCGCGGCCACTTCCTCGGCCGCAGCCTGCTCCGCCGCCGCTTTCTCCGCCGCGATCCGCTCTTCCGCTCTTTGCTCCGCCAGATGCTGGGCGAGCCCCGTCAGCCGCTCCTGCTCGACGCGCCAATCCTCGATCTCGGCCTCGCGCCGGTCGAGCAGCCGTTCCCCTTTCAGCCGCCGGTTGAAGAAGGCGCGCTCGCGGATGTCGGCCTCCATGACGGCGATGCGGTCGGATTCCCGCGCGATCGCCTGGGTCGCGAGGCCGGCCGCGAGCCCTGCGACCTCGATCCGCCGCTTCGGCGCGTCGAGCGCGTCTGCGACGGCCGACGTCGCGCTCGGCGGCGGTCCGGACCAGAAGTCGAGCGCGGTCGCCGGGGCGGCGAGCTGCAGGCGCGTCTCGGCAGCCATCCGGGCGAGGTTGAGGCCTGCAGCGAGCGTGGCCTCGCCGTGCGCGCCGGCGATCACGATCGGCCCGAATGCGATCGTTCCGTTGCTGATCGCGATCGGCGTCGACCCGTCGGGAATGGCGAGCGGACCTTTGTCGAGGGCGGCTGCGAACCGGGAGGCGACGTTCGCCTCGTCGATCAGCGCGCCCGGCGCCTGCGCCGCGGCGACGACCGCGTAGAGCGCGTCCGGATGGCTGCGCGCCAGAGCCGCTCCCGAAAATTCGGCCTTTCCCCCGCCGGCGAGGCCGCCGATCAGCGCAGCGGGGCTCTTGCCGGTCGAGGCGAAGTCGATACGGCCGCCGACCCGGCCGGAAAAGCCAGGGCGCTTCACGAGCAGGGGCTCGACGGAGAGGACGCCGTCGAGCGTCGCGATCTCGCCGCTGCGTCTCAGCGTCGCACGGCCGGAGACCGCGCCGCCTGCGAGCCGCATCGCGATGTCGTCGAGATCGAGCCGGCCGCCGTCGAGCCGGAGCGCGGCCGAGAAGCCCTGGGCGCCGAGCCCGTCGAACAGGCTCACGGCCCCGATTTTGAGGCGAACCGCCGCGGCCGGCAGAGTCAGCGGCGGCCGACGGAATTTCGCCTCCGGCCATCGCCCGCCGGCGCTCGCGGGCTGCGGCGGGCCGAGCGTGAGACCGAGGAGGTCGGCGAGCGGAAGGCGATCGAGCGACAGTTCGCCGGTGAGCGCGGCGGACGGCGGCGGCGCGGACGGGTTCGTCCCCGAGCCGTTCACCGCGTCCGCGGCGCGCGACACGTCCGGGCCGCCGAGCGGCTCGACCGCCTCGGCCGGCGGCTGATAGCCCAGCGCTCCGCTCGCCTTGACCCCCGCGACGGTCGCCTCGACGCGCGAGAGGGTCCAGCGGTCGCCGCGGAGGGTGATGTCCGCCGAGGCGTCGAGCGGGCCGATGGCGCCGCCGGGCGGCGCGAGGCCGAGGACGGAGGCGAGCGGGGCGACGTTGTCCCCGGTGAGCTTGAACGAGCCGAACAGGCGCGGATCGTCGCCCTCGGCCGCAGGCGCGCAGCGGCCGCGCGCTTTGACGGTCGCGCCGGCGAGCGCGGCGGTCGCTTCGACGTCGAAGCCGGGAGTCCAGCCGCCCGAGGCGCGCAGGTCGACGTGGCCCGGACCGGCGGCCCCGTTCGGCGCGCCGGCAAGGCCGAGCTGACGCAGGAGCGCGCCGGAGTCCGGCGAATCGAGGACCAGCGCGACGGCCTGCCCGTCGCGCTTCGCCGCCGGCGCGACGGTGAGCGCGGCGGCGGCGCGCCCGACCTCGCCGGCGATTTTCAGCGTCCGCAGCGCCGGCGCGCCCTCGGCGAGCGGACCGCTCGTCGCCTCGAAAGCGAGCGAGGCGGGCGACAGGAGGGGCGCGCGCTGCACCAGCGCCCGGCTCCACGGACCCGGCGCGAGGCGGGACACGAGCGCGGCGAATTCCGCGAGCCTGTCCGCGCTGAGCCGCCCCGACGCCGTCCCGCCGTCCGGCCCGAGCGCGCCGGTCGCCTCGATGACGGCGCCGCCGAGGCCCGCCACGGCGAGACGTTCAAGGATCCACGCCGGGCCGGTCCTGGCGAGCTTCAGGCGCAGCGAAGCGCCGCCGACGCCGGACTCGCCGGCATGGGCGACGCTGAGCGCCGTGGCTTCGAGCGACAGCGACAGGTCGTAGCCGCCGGCCAGCGCCCCGGCGGCGCCGAAGCTCGGGAGCGCGTCCACGTCGAGCGAATCGGCGGCGAGGTCGGCGTAAATCCGTCCCGGATCGGCGCCGACCGGCCGGGTGAAGGCGAGCGAGCCGGTCGCGAGCGAGCGGCCGAGCGCGATCTTCAGTTTCTTTGCGGAAAAGCCGACCCTCGACACCTCGACGCCGCCCGAAACGGACAGGTTCGGGGCGTCGCCGAGGGCGGCTGTCCAGGCGCCGAACTCCGGCGCCCCCAGCCCGGCCCAGCGGGCGAGCAGGGGCGCGTCCTCGGTCGAAAAATCGATCCCGCCGGCGAACCGGGCCGCGAGGCCCGGCTCCAGCTCGCCCTCGCCCTCGAGGCGGCTTCGCCCCGGCAGGCCGAGGTCGAAGCGGATCTTCAGCGGCTCGCCGGGTTTCTCCGCGAGCCCGGCCGCGAGCCCGGCGAGGGTGTCCCCGCCGAGAATGGCGGTCTCGACCGCGATGTTCGCCTCGAGGCTCGCCGGTCCCATGCCGGCGAGCGCAGGCGACAGCGCGTCGGCGAGCCAAGCGGCCACGCGGGCGGGCGGGACGCCGTCCTCGCCGTCGCGGCGCAGCAGCGCGTCGACGTTGGCTTGCTTGGCCTTGACGTCGATAGTGAGACGGGCCGGTCCGCGCCAAGCGAGCGAAGCGTTTCCCCCGGCCCGCAGCGCCCGCTCCTCCGGTCCGAAGCGGAAGTCGGCGTTGGCGAGCGTCGCGCCGTCGAGATCGGCCGCGAGCTTTCCGGCCGCGCGCCACGGCGCCGGTCCGTCGGGCCCCGGCGCCGTTCCGGTGAGCAGCGCCGCGCCGAGCGCGCTCGGCCCCCTCGCCCCGGCGGCGAGCGTCCCGTCGAATTCGAGCGTGGACCCGCGAGGCCCTTTTTCGATCGTGACGCGGACTGGCGCACCCGCTGGTCCCGGCGATTCCGAGGCGAGCCGGAAGACGATCGGCGTCCCGTCCGGTCCCGACGCCCGGCCGGAGACCCGGTACGGGCCGGCGAGCGTGGCGGCGTCGCCTTCGAGTTGAACGCCCTCGATCGTTGCTTCGAGCACGCCCGCCTTCGTCACGATGCGGACCGTCCCGTCTTGAACGGCGAAGCGGTCGAATCCGACTCCGGCGGCCGGGGGCGACGACGAAGCCGGGAGGATCAGCGCGCCGTCGGCGGCGCGGCTGAGCGTCAGGACCGGCTTCTCCAGCCGAACGTCGGTGAAGCGGAAGACGCCGCTCGCGAGCTTCGCCAGGGCGAGCTCGAGGCGCGCGCCTTCGAAGGTCAGGCTCGGCGCGTCGGGCGAGGCGCCCGCCGCCGACCCCGCGCCAACCTCGATGAAGGGCGTCGGCAGGAGCCTCAGCGTCACCGGCCCGCTCAGCGTCACCCGGCCGCCGGCGACGGCTTCGAGGCGCTCGGCGATTTCGGCGCGATGCGCCGACCAGTCGACCAGATAGGGGACGGTCAGCGCCGCCGTCAGGAGCGCGACGAGCGCGACCGCGATGAGTGTCAGAACGAAGCGCACGGACAAACGAACATGAATCGCCCCGGGGAGCCGCAGGACCGCGGCTGGACCATCGCACCGCAAAATGGCGCGAAAGTGTGGCGCCGAGTCCGGCGGCGGGGCCTTGTCGTCCGCAGGGCCGACATGCGAACGTCATCAACGGCGAATAGGCAGGCGTATTCAAAGATTTTCAGCGCCACGAAACCGGGCGCGGAATGGAGGACAGGGACATGACGATCGCAACAAAGGCGCTGCTCGGCGCCGCGGCGCAACTCCTTCTCGCTTCGGTCGTTCCCGCGACCGCCGCGGGGCTCGACGAGCTCGCCGCGGCCGCGAAGAAGGAGGGCCAGCTCACCGTCATCGCGCTGCCGCGCGACTGGTGCGGCTACGGCGCGCTCATCGACAGTTTCAAGGCGAAATACGGGATCGCGGTCAACGAGCTGAACCCCGATGGCGGTTCGGGCGACGAGGTCGAGGCGATCAAGGCCAACAAGACCAACAAGGGTCCGCAGGCCCCCGACGTCATCGACGTCGGCCTGTCGTTCGGCCCGTCGGCCAAGGCCGAGGGCCTGCTTCAGCCCTACAAGGTGTCGACCTGGAAGTCGATCCCCGACACGGCGAAGGACCCGGACGGCTACTGGACGGGCGACTATTACGACGTGCTCTCGTTCGCCGTGAACGCCGACCTCGTGAAGACGCCGCCGGCGGACTGGTCCGATCTTCTCAAACCCGAATTCAAGGGTTCGGTCGCGCTCGCCGGCGATCCCCGGACGTCCAACCAGGCGACGATGGGCGTCTACGCCGCCGGGCTCTCGGAGGGGGCGGCCGACGCGGCCAAGGCGGCCGAGGCCGGGCTGAAATTCTTCGCCGATCTGAACAAGAGCGGCAACTTCGTCCCGGCGATCGGCAAGGCCGCCTCGATCGCGCAGGGCGAGACGCCGGTGCTGGTGTTCTGGGACTACAACGCCCTTTCCGCCCGCGACAACCTCAAGGGCAACCCCAAGATCGACGTGATCGTGCCCAAGAGCGGCGTGGTGGCGGGCGTCTACGTCCAGGGGATCAGCGCCTACGCGCCCCATCCGAACGCCGCCAAGCTGTGGCTCGAGCATCTCTATTCCGACGAGGGCCAGATCGGCTGGCTGAAGGGCTATTGCCATCCGATCCGGTTCAACAATCTCGTCGAGACCGGCAAGGCGCCCGCCGGCGTGCTCGCCGCCCTGCCGCCCGCCGCCGGCTACGCCAAGGCGAAGTTCCCGACGCTCGACGAGCAGAAGGCCGCCAAGGCGGTGATCGCCGGGCAGTGGGACGCCGTGGTCGGCGCGACGGTCGCGAAGTAGGATGCGGCGCGGTCCTGGCGCCCCTGCCCTTCTCGCCCCGCGAGCCCACGAGGGGGCGGATTACGCCTTGCGTACGTCGTAGAGCCGTTTTGCCTATCCGCCCGCCCCGCCCGCTTGCCAGCGCGGGCGGAAAGACCGAACCTCGGGCTTTCGGCGAGGAGGGCGGCCCCGCGGCATGAACAGGGTTTTCATCGGCGTGGACGTCGGCACGGGCAGCGCGCGCGCCGGCGCGTTCGACGCGCAAGGGCGGCTGCTGGCCTGCGCCAAGCGGCCGATCGCGCTGTGGCGCGAGCCCGGCGACGTCGTCGAGCAGTCCTCGGCCGACGTCTGGCGCGCGACGACCGAAGCCGTGTGGCGCGCGGTCGACGAGAGCGGCCGGCCGAGCGAGGCCTTCGCCGGCATCGGATTCGCGGCGACCGGCTCGCTCGTCGCGCTCGACGCTTCGCTCGCGCCGCTCTCGATCAACCGCCTCGATGCGCCCGGGCGCGACGTGATGGTCTGGATGGATCACCGCGCGGCCGAGGACGCGGAACGGATCAACGCCGGCGGTCACGGCGACCTGCGCTATGTCGGCGGCGCCCTGTCGCCGGAGATGCAAATCCCGAAGCTCGCCTGGCTCAATCGGACAAAGCCCGAGACCTTCGCGAAAGCGGCGCATTTCTTCGGCCTCGCCGACTGGCTCTCCTTCCGCGCGACCGGGTCGCTGGCGCGCTCGCTCTGCTCGGTCGCCTGCAAGTTCGGCTATCTCGCGCATGAGCGGCGCTGGCCGCGGGAATTCCTCGACAGCGTCGGGCTCGGCGTGCTCGCGGCCGACGGCTTCGCGCGCCTCGGGGCGGATATTCTCGAGCCGGGGACGCCGGTTGCGGGCGGACTGACGCCCGAGGCGGCCGCCGCCATGGGCTTGCCGAAGGGCCTGCCGGTCGGGGCGGGCCTCGTGGACGCGCATGCCGGCGCGCTGGCCTCGCTGGGCGCGCGGGTGGGCGAGGCGCCCGGCGATCCGCGGCGCCGCCTCGCGCTCATCCTCGGCACGTCGTCGGGTTGTCTTGCGGTGTCGGACGAACCGCGCTTCATCGACGCCGTGTGGGGCCCGCATCTGTCGGGGCTGACGCCGGGGCAATGGCTGATGGACGGCGGCCAGTCGGCGTTCGGGGCGGCGATCGACCGGCTCATGCGCATGCATCCCGCCTTCGCCGAGGCGTCCGCGTACGGATACGGCGCGCTCGAAACAGCGATTGAGGCGCGCGCGGGGGGGCTGTCCGAGGCCGCGTTTCTGTCCGAAGGCCTGCATGCGCTGCCCTCGTTCCTCGGCGAGCGCGCGCCGGTGGCGGACGCTTCGGCGCGCGGCGGAATCGTCGGGCTCGACCTGAGCGAGGACGGGGCGAGCCTCGAGGAGCTCTATGTCGCGGGC
>CAIZGR010000315.1 GCA_903932535.1 uncultured Hyphomicrobiales bacterium
AGCCCCGGCCAGATCGGCGCGGCGACGGCCTTCGGCGCGTCGGCGACTTCCGCCGTCTCGAGCAGCATGTCCTCGGGCAGCGCGATCACCACCGGGCCGGGCCGCCCCTGCATGGCGACGTGAAACGCGCGCTGGACGACCTCGGGAATCTGCGCCGCGCCGCCGACCTCGGCCACCCATTTCGCCACCGATCCGAACACGGCCCGATAGTCCATCTCCTGGAACGCCCCCCGCCCCATCATCCCGCGCTCGACCTGGCCGACGAACAGAATCATCGGCGCCGAATCGTGCTCGGCGATGTGGATTCCGTGGGCGGCGTTGGTCGCCCCCGGCGCCCGGGTGACGAAGCAGATCCCGGGCCGGCCGGTGAGCTTGCCCTCGGTCAGCGCCATCATCGCCGCGCCCGCCTCCTGCCGGCAGACGGTCAGCGCGATCGGCGCGTCGCGCATGGCGTCGAGCGCCGCGAGATAGGATTCTCCGGGAATGCAGTAGACGCGCTCGACGCCCTGGGCGACGAGCTGGTCGACGAGAATTTTCCCGCCGGTTCGGATGGAAGGATGAGACATCGGCGGGTGAAATCCTGGCGTGGCTGCGCGAGCGCCTCTATAGGCGCCGCCGGGGGATCGCCGCAACGGGGCCGCTCGCGCGCGCGGACCAAGCCGGCGGCGGCGCTATTTCGGCCTGGCGGCCGAGCCGCCGCTGACCGGGAGGGCGCCCGGATCGGGAGGGTGTGGGCCGTAGGGCTTTTCGTGTATATGAGCGCGATGAAAACAGTGACCTCTCCCGCTTTCAAGGCCACGGCTGACGAGACGCAGCGTCGTCTTGAAGCCGAGCATTTACAGGCGATCGAAGGAAATCCTTTGACGCCTGCCGAAAGTGCTATGTTTGAGAGGTTTGAACGCGAAGGCTGGAGTCATGAGCGCCGCCGCGCCCACATCGTTGCACAATTCAAGCGGCCTTTGTCGCCTGAAGCGGCCGAATGACAGATGATCCTTACGTCTATCTGGGCACGAGCACGCTTCGCAACACGCTGAACATGACGGATGCGGTCGAACTGGACGCTTTCGAGCGCCGCATGGTGGCCGCGCGCGCGGCCGAGGGTGTTCCGGCTGGCGATTTCGACCTCGCGCATCTTCGGGCGATTCACCGCCATCTTTTTCAGGACGTGTACGATTGGGCTGGCGAGCTTCGCATCGTCGAAATATCCAAAGGCTGGCAGCAATTTATTTTCCGCCAATATATCCAAAACGGCATGGCCGATGTTCACCGCCGCATCGTCAAAGCGAACTTTTTCAAGGGATCGTCGCTTGAAGGCTTTGCCCACGAGGCAGGCCAGATCATGGGCGACATAAACTATGTTCACCCTTTCCGCGAAGGCAACGGCCGCACGCAGCTTTTTTACCTCAAGCAGTTGTCTCTTGTCGCCGGACACCCGCTCGATTTACGCCATATCGACGCCGACGCGTGGATAAAAGCTTCGCGTTGCGCCCATGAAGCCGAGTATTCGCCGATGAGCGACGCTATACGCGCGGCGCTTCAACGCGGCGCATCGCTGTAAGCGCTCCAACCGGACCGCTCACGATGAAAGCCCCCCGCCCACGCGGTCGACGACCGCGACGCACACAGACTCCGCAACCCTGAAAAGGGCTGGCGCCCGCCCACGCCCCCGTGCGAAAATCAAGACTTTTGCACCAAAGTCAGCGGCAATAAATTCAGTGGGTTATGCGGTGCAAAATTCGGGTGCAAAAGGGCCGCTTTCCCGCCTTCATTGCGGTCCGCCGAAGCCTCGATCAAGGCCCATTTGTCACAATCTGCTCGAGCGCTGTCGCCAGCACCCTAATATCCAGCCTCTTTCTGATGTCGCACCGCAAGAATGGTCACCGCGTCGTCGTCGATGCGATAGCGGGCGACATAGCCGCTGTCGCCGAAACCAATCGGCCATTCCCGATAGTCCTCGGGCAGGTCATCGATCAGACGGCCCATTCGGGATGCGCGCCGAGGATCTTCACCCCTCGCCGGATGGCCTCCCCCGCGCGGCGCGCGGCATCCGGATTTTGGCGCGCAGAAAGTCCCGCAGCCGCTGCTGGTCCCGGATCGCCGCCGGCGCGAACGTCACGCGTGGCATGCGCGGGGCGGCAGCTCGTTCTCGGTTCCCCAGCTCGCCAGCCATCGATCGGCTTCCTTGGCGGCACGCAAACACCTTTTGGTTCAGAAGGTCGGTGAGGGGCGAGCGGTAGCGGCGACATCGCAAGAGGCCAGCCATCCCAGCCATTTCCTCTGCACCCTTGCCGCCGCCCGTTCGCGGGGCTGGGTGTCGTTCGATGCGACAGATACTGAACGACATCGAGGCCGGTAAGGTGACCGACGAACTGCGGCGCCGTGGTGTCCGACCCGGCCAGCGATTACGTGTCGTGGTCGAGAGCATCGAGGCGGAAGCGCCGTCCCTGACTGGGATGAATGCGGCAGGGAGGGCGTTCGACTGGTTGGCTGAAGAGCCCGATCTCTACACCGACGCCGACTTGGTCGAGCGCTTCCGTCAGTGAGCCGGATTCCCTTTGGGGCGGTTGTCCTCACGGATTTTCCTTTCCCTGACTTGACGGCGGTCAAGCGGCGACCGGCTCTGGTTGTTTCGACCGACAACGACCGGCGGGCCGACGTGGTGGTCGCCTACATCACTTCGATTCCGCGCGTCGATTCCGACGCGGCCGCGATAGGACCAAGCGCAGGGACTGGCCTGAAGGCGCCGTCATGGGTGCGTTTCGACAAAATCGCCACAGTCGACAAGGCCATTGTTGCCGGGCGCATTGGCGATGCCGATGCGACTTGGCGGATGAATGCTCGCAGGACTTTCTTTGGCGTATTCGGGTTTGGCGGCCTCTAGCGATTCCAACAACCCCTTGATGAGGTCGCAAAAGCCAACACCATATGTTGAGGACGGCGTCCACCATCAGCCCTCAAAATGGTGTCGTCCGCGGGCGGAAGCAGACTTTGTCAACGGGCTTGCCAAGGTGACGCGTCCACCGCGCCGCCCGCGACGATCCGGCGCGCCCCCCGTCGCCTTGCGCCCCGCCGGCCTTCCCGCCATTCTGTCCCCCGCCATGGTCCCACCTGTCGATCGGCCCGCCGTCGAAGCCGGCGCGCTCGCGAACCTGAACGCCCGATCGCGCGAAATCTTCCGGCGCATCGTGGAATCGTATCTCACGACGGGCGAGCCGGTCGGCTCGCGGCATCTGTCGCGCCTGCTGCCGATCGCGCTGTCCCCGGCTTCCGTTCGCAACGTGATGCAGGACCTCGAGGAGCTCGGCCTGATTTACGCGCCCCATGCGAGCGCCGGGCGGCTCCCCACCCAGCAGGGCCTGCGCTTCTTCGTCGACGCGCTGCTCGAGTTCGGCGACCTCGGCCGCGAGGACCGGGCGCGAATCGACGCCCAGGTGCGCGCCGGCGCCGAGGGCGGCGGATTCGAGGGCGCGCTCGCCGAGACGACCAGCATCCTGTCGGAGCTCACCCGCGGCGCCGGGATGGTTCTGACGATCAAGTCCGACCCGTCGCTCAAGCACGTCGAGTTCGTGCGGCTCGAGCCGGAAAAAGCGCTGGCGATCCTGGTCGCCGAGGACGGATCGATCGAGAACCGCGTGGTCGTCACCCCCGCGGGCCTGCCCGCCTCGGCGCTGCTCGAGGCCGGCAACTACCTGAACGCCCGAATCCGGGGACGCACGCTCTCCGAAGTCACGACGGAAATCGAATCCGAGCGGCGGCAGGCGCGCGGCGAGCTCGACGCCATCGCGGCGCGCCTGGTCGACGCCGGGCTCGCCTCCTGGGCCGGCGCCTCGGAAGCGCGCGACCAGTTGATCGTCCGCGGCCAGGCGAACCTCCTCGGCGACGTCCGGGCGGCGGAGGACATCGAACGCATCCGGACGCTGTTCGCCGACCTCGAGACCAAGACGGACGTCATCGAGCTCCTGCACCGGGCCGAAACCGGGGACGGCGTCAAGATTTTCATCGGCTCGGAGAATAAGCTATTCTCGCTCTCCGGGTCGTCGATGATCGCCGCCCCCTTGCGCGGCGGCGACCACCGGATCGCCGGCGTCCTCGGCGTCATCGGTCCGACGCGGCTGAACTACGGCCGCATCGTGCCGATGGTGGAATACGCCGCGCAGGTGCTCGGCGAATTGAAGCGATCACGTTGACGGCCGTTAACGGCGGGAGGAACGCGGGCCATGGCGAACGCCGGGACATCGACGCACAGCCTCGGGCAGGCGATCGAACGCCTCGAGGCCAAGTGGGCGTCGATCACCGCGTTCGGCGTGCTGCTCGTGGCGCTCGGCTTTGCCGCGCTCGCCTTCTCGCTGGTCGCGACGATCGCGGCGGTGACGCTCAACGGCGTGCTTTTCCTCGTCGGCGGCGCCGCGGAGGTCGCCATCGGCATGCATGCGCGCAGCTGGGGCCTGTTTTTTCTGTGGGTGATCGGCGGCGTGCTCTATCTGGCCGCGGGCGCGATCTGCATCGTCAATCCGCTGCTCGCCTCGGTTGTGCTGACTCTTCTGCTCGGCGCGGGGCTGATCGCCGCCGGCTTCGTGCGCCTCGTCTTAGCCTTTCGGCTACCGCCCGTTCCGCCTCGGCTACTGGTATTTGTCGCCGCGGCGGTCACAATGCTCTTGGGCTTGGTCATCGTCAGCCACTGGCCGATGGACAGCGTAACTGTGTTGGGAACGCTGCTCGGCGTCGATCTTCTCTTTCATGGGGCCGGCTGGGTGAGTTTCGGCATGGGACTGCACGCGCGGAGCTGAGCTTTCTTGGCGGCCACGCTGACTTAAGGAGCGAACAATGACAAAATGGGTTTATTCCTTCAGCGCCGAGCGCGCCGAAGGACGGGGGGAAATGAAAAATCTGCTCGGCGGCAAAGGCGCCAACCTGCACGAAATGGCGTTTCTCGGGCTGCCCGTGCCTCCCGGCTTCACCATATCCACCGAGCTCTGCACGTATTTCTACGCCAACGGCAAGACCTACCCGGCCGATCTGGCGCAGCAGGTCGACGCGGCGGTCGCGGAGGTCGGCCGCCAGACCGGCCACGTTTTCGGGGACGCATCGAATCCGCTGCTGCTCTCGGTGCGTTCGGGCGCCCGGGCTTCGATGCCGGGCATGATGGACACCGTCCTCAACCTCGGCCTCAATGACGAATCGGTCCTCACGCTCGCCAAGACCTCCGGCGACGAGCGCTTCGCCTACGACAGCTATCGCCGCTTCATCCAGATGTACTCGAACGTCGTGCTCGACGTCGACAGCCACAACTTCGAGGACATTCTCGAGGAATACAAGGACGCCAAGGGCTACACCCTCGACACCGACCTCAAGGCCGACGACTGGCGCAAGGTCATCGTCCAATACAAGGCCAAGGTGCAGGAAGCGACCGGCAAGCCCTTCCCGCAGGAGCCCAAAGACCAGCTCTGGGGCGCGGTCGGCGCCGTCTTCTCGTCCTGGATGAACGCCCGCGCGATCACCTATCGCCGGCTCAACAGCATTCCCGCCGACTGGGGCACCGCCGTCAACGTGCAGGCCATGGTGTTCGGCAACATGGGCGAGACCTCGGCGACCGGCGTCGCCTTCACCCGCAATCCGTCGACCGGCGAGAACGCGCTCTACGGCGAGTTCCTGGTCAACGCCCAGGGCGAGGACGTGGTGGCCGGCATCCGCACGCCGCAGAACATCACCGAGGTCGCGCGCAAGGCCGCCGGCTCCGACAAGCCCTCGCTCGAATCGCTGATGCCCGAGGTGTTCCACCAGTTCGTCGCGACGACGAAGCTGCTGGAGCGGCACTATAAAGACCTTCAGGACATGGAGTTCACCGTCGAGCGCGGCAAGCTCTGGATGCTTCAGACCCGCAACGGCAAGCGCACGGCGAAAGCGGCGCTGAAGGTGGCGGTCGAGATGGCCAACGAGGGCCTCATCTCCCGCGAGGACGCCATCATGCGGGTCGAGCCCAGCGCGCTCAACCAGCTCCTGCATCCGATGCTGGACCCGAAGGCCAAGCCCGCCGCGATCGCGACCGGACTGCCCGCCTCGCCCGGCGCCGCGTGCGGCGAGATCGTGTTCTCCGCCGACGACGCCGAAGCCGCGAGCAAGGCCGGCCGCAAGACGATCCTGGTGCGCGTGGAAACCTCGCCCGAGGACATTCACGGCATGCACGCCGCCGAGGGCATCCTCACCACGCGCGGCGGCATGACCTCGCACGCGGCGGTGGTCGCGCGCGGCATGGGCAAGCCCTGCGTCTCGGGCGCGGGCTCGATCCGCATCGACTACAACGCCCAGACGATGACGGCGGGCGGCGTCACGCTGAAGAAGGGCGACATCCTCACCATCGACGGCGCCGCCGGCGAGGTCATGGCGGGCGCCGTGCCGATGATCAAGCCGGAGCTCACCGGCGAGTTCGGCACGCTGATGGGCTGGGCCGACGAGGTCCGCCGGATGCGCGTGCGCGCCAACGCCGAGACGCCGGCCGACGCGCGCACCGCGCGCTCGTTCGGCGCGGAGGGCATCGGCCTCTGCCGCACCGAGCACATGTTCTTCGAAGGCGTCCGGATCGTCGCCATGCGCGAGATGATCCTGGCGGAAACCGAGGAAGGACGTCGCGCGGCGCTCGCCAAGCTCTTGCCGATGCAGAGGCAGGACTTTGCGGAGCTGTTCGAGATCATGAGCGGCCTGCCGGTCACGATCCGCCTGCTCGACCCGCCGCTGCACGAGTTCCTGCCCAAGACGGACGCGGAGATGGAGGAGGTCTCCAAGGGCATGGGCGTATCGGCCGACAAGCTGCGCGCCCGTGCGATCGAGCTGCACGAGTTCAACCCGATGCTCGGCTTCCGCGGCATTCGTCTGGCGGTCCGCTATCCGGAAATCGCCGAGATGCAGGCCCGCGCGATCTTCCTGGGCGCGGTCGACGCGGGCAAGAAGACGGGCAAGCCGGTCACGGCCGAGATCATGCTGCCGGTCATCTTCGGCAAGCAGGAGTTCGATCTGGTCAAGCCGATCATCGTCGCCGCGGCGGAAGAGGTCGCCAAAGAGACGGGGGTCACGGTGCCTTATCACGTGGGCACGATGATCGAGCTGCCGCGCGCGGCGCTGAGGGCGGGTGAGATCGCCGAGAGCGCCGAGTTCTTCTCGTTCGGCACCAACGACCTGACGCAGACGACGCTCGGCATCTCGCGTGACGACGCGGGCTCGTTCCTCGGCCTCTACACGGCCAAGAACCTCCTGCCGGCCGATCCGTTCGTGTCGATCGACACGGTCGGCGTGGGCGAACTGATCAAGATCGCGGTCGAACGCGGCAAGGCCACGCGGCCCGGCATCAAGCTCGGCGTCTGCGGCGAGCACGGCGGCGATCCGGCTTCGATCGCCTTCTGCGAGGACGCGCATCTCGACTACGTGTCGTGCTCGCCCTTCCGCATCCCGATCGCCCGCCTCGCGGCGGCGCAGGCGGCGCTGCACCGCAAGGCGCATTCGACGGCGTAGCGGAGGCTGCGTTCGGCGCATGAATGCAAGGGGGCGCTCGCGAGGGCGCCCCCCCGCCCTTGTCTGTCAGTCGGCGCCCGCAACACGCGTTGATCCTCCGAAAGCCGCCGCTGGCCGAACAGAACACTTAGCAAGTCTGTTGTTATTGATCTGAGACGTTTCGCCGCGGAGCCCGGCACGGGCTGGTGCTTGATGTGACGAAGCGTGGCCGGCAATCTCAGGCGCTGAGAATGGCGAACGCGACAAAGAAGGAAAGGGAAGGGCATTCAGGCAATCCGGCGGGAGGCGCGGGCAACAAATAAGCGAAAGAATGCAGTGGGAAACTGGAGATGCTCAGGCTTCGGCTCAAATTGTGTCGGTGCTCCTTCTTCTGAGAGGCAATATGCGTTTTCATTTCATTGTTTTGGGCTGTGTGTTCGCTGCCACGCAGGTACACGCGCAGTGGGTAAATAGGCCAGACAACGATCCCTTCGGGGTCGGGGAGAACGCAATTAGCGTCGTTGCCGCCAACGGTTATGAATTCGGTTTTCGATGCAAATCAAAGGAAAAGTTTTGGCTGTTTTTCCGGACTACTGAGGAATTGCCTTCCAAAATCTACAACATTGATGGCAAGCCGACTCAAGTATTTAAAGCAGATGACTCGCGGCACAATATGGAATTGCGAGTTGATAACGCACTACCCGTAGAGGTATTCGTCGATGCAACCCATGACGACAAGGGCCACTTGTCTTTTATGACTATGCCAAAGACTGAAATTCTAAGATCGTTTTCTGCCGAGGATCCAGCCGAGGCCAAGATCATAGCAGCGTATCGGAAAAACGACCAAACGGCTTTGGATTTTGCATCCTCCATAATTACGGCGAAAAATAGGATCGCTGTGCGCGTCGATCAGCACCTTCAGGTGTTTGGCTTCGTTCGCGCAGCCGATGCACTCAGCAACACTCTAACAGCGTGCGGTCTCAAGTAGAAACCGAATGCGTGCGTCAAGTAAATGGCTACAAACGTATGTGACAGTAAGTAGTATAAGTGGAGACAATACGAAAGTGTTGAGACAATTTTTTCAAGCTAGTTTTGCGACGCTACTTGGAGTAACGCCAGCGCTGGCTGACGCCCCAGACGACTGCTTAGAAGGACGCAGTAAAGGACGCAGTAGTAATGTTGTCATCAAAGCTTGCACCGAATTGATTGCGAAATCACTCGTCAGGCGCGGCAAAGCATATTTTTGGGAATATGACGACGTTTCGGCCAACGCTGACTTTATGAAAGCAAACGAATCGGCGATCAATGACTTCTCGAAAGCAATCGAGATAGACCCGCAATACGGTGAAGCGTACGGACAGCGCGCCTTTTCGTATTCTGTCAAGCATCAAAATGATTTATCAATTGCAGATTACACCAGCAATTCTAAAAGTCCCTCGCAGCTGGGTCCTCATTCATTTTTTTGGCCGGAGAGCAGGTGAGGCGGGATGGTGAAGGTGGCGAGGGCTTCGAGGAGGTCGGGCCAGGCGGGGAAGATCGCGAGGCTGGTCATGGTGGA
>CAIZGR010000316.1 GCA_903932535.1 uncultured Hyphomicrobiales bacterium
CGTCCCCGGCCATTGCCTCGCCCAGGCGTCGCGCGAGTTCCTGCAGCTCTACCCGACGGCGCGCATCCTGGTCGCCGACGAGACCAATTTCGTCAAGGACAAACGCCAGCGCTTCCTCGCCCGCGCCGCGACCGCGCAATGGGACTGCATCATCATCACCCACTCCGCGTTCAAGTTCATCCCCGCCCCGGCCGAATTCGAGCGCGCGCTGATCACACGGCAGATGCAATCCTATTCCGATCTCCTCGAGCGGATCGACGGGGCCGACCGGCTTTCGCGAAAGCGCATCGAGCGCATGAAGGAAGGCCTCGAGGAGGATCTAGAGCGGCTGAAATCGCGCAAGGACGACATGATCACGATCGCCGAGCTCGGCGTCGACCAGCTGATCGTCGACGAGATGCAGGAGTTCCGGAAGCTCTCGTTCGCGACCAACCAGACGACCCTGAAGGGCATCGATCCGGACGGCTCGCAACGGGCCTGGGACCTCTACGTCAAGGTCCGCTTCATCGACATGACCGTGAACCCCGGCCGGGCGCTGATCGCGGCCTCCGGCACGCCGATCACGAATTCGCTCGCCGAGCTCTTCACGCTCCAGCGCTTCATCCAGCCGGACGCTCTCGCCGAGCGCGGCATCCAGGAGTTCGACGCCTGGGCGGCGAGTTTCGGCGAGACCAGGACCGAGCTCGAATTGCAGCCCTCCGGCCTCTACAAGCCCGTCACGCGCTTCTGCGAGTTCGTCAATGTGCCGGACCTCATGGCGATTTATCGCATGGCGACAGACGTCGTGCTCAAGTCCGACCTTCGCCAGTATCTGAAGCTCCCGGCGATCGCCGGCGGGCGCAGGCAGATCGTCGCCGCCCCGGCGAGCGACGGCTTCCTCGCCTACCAGCGCCGTCTCGCAGACCGGATCAAGGCGATCGAGGCGCGGACCGGCAAGCCGGTCAAGGGCGACGACATCCTGCTCTCCGTCATCACCGACGGCCGGCACGCCGCGATCGACCTGCGCTTCGTTGGCGCCGAGAACGACAACGATCCTTCGAACAAGTTGAACGCGCTGATCGACACCGTTCATCGCATTTGGGAACAAACAGCGAACATTCGCTATACCCGCCTCGACGGCGTCCCCTACGCCCTCCCCGGCGCGGCCCAGATGATCTTCTCCGATCTCGGCACGCTGGCCGCCGAGGAGACGCGCGGGTTCTCCGCCTATCGCTGGATCAAGGATTCGCTGATCGCGCGCGGCGTGCCGGCGAGCCAGATCGCGTTCATGCAGGACTACAAGAAGTCCTCGGCGAAGCAGCAGCTCTTCAACGCCGTGAACGCCGGCCAGGTCCGCGTGCTGATCGGATCGTCCGAAACCATGGGGACCGGGGTCAACGCACAGCGCCGCCTCAAGGCGCTCCACCATCTCGACGTTCCGTGGCTTCCCTCGCAGATCGAGCAGCGCGAGGGCCGGATCGAGCGCCAGGGCAACGAGAACGAGGAGATCGAGCTCTACGCCTACGCCACCAAGCGTAGCGTCGACGCGACCGGATGGCAGATCCTCGAACGCAAGGCCCGCTTCATCGACGCCGCCATGTCCGGCGACCGCTCGGTTCGACGGATCGAGGACGCCGGCTCGCAGGCGAACCAGTTCGCTCTCGCCAAGGCCATCGCCTCGGGCGACGAACGGCTCATGCGCAAGGCCGGGCTCGCGTCCGAAATCGCCCGGCTCGAGCGCCTGCGTGACAGCCATTTCGACGATCAGTTCGCCATCCGGCGCAAGATCGGCTTCGGCGAAAAGCGGCTCGCGGAGGCGACCCGCAGAATCGAGGCGATCACGCAGGATCTCGCCCGGCGCATCCCGACGCGGGGCGAGGCTTTCGTCATGACGATCGGCGACCGGCCCTTCGCCGAACGCAAGCGCGCGGGCGAGGCGCTGATCGCGCTCGCACGAACAATGAAGCCGACGAAACCGGGGGCCGTCATGCCGATCGCCGCAATCGGCGGCTTCGCGGTCGTCGTCAGGACGGGCTATTTCGACGACATCGAACTCAGGCTCGACCGTGCCGCCGCCTGGACCGACGCCATCCCTCTCGACAAGGACGCGACCCCGCTCGGCCTCGTCTCCCGCCTCGAGTCCGCGCTCGCCCGGTTCGATCTCGAGCTCGCCGAAGAACGCCGCACCGCGGCCGAGGTCTCCGGCTGGCTCCCAGGCTTCAAGGCGAGGCTCGGCGACGCCTTCCCGCATGAAGCGGAGCTCGAGGAGAAGCTCGCCGAAATGGCCGGGCTCGACGCTTCGCTCGCGGCCGCCACCGACGCGCCGGATCCGGATCGCGCCGAGGCGTGATCCGTGATCCTGGACCTCGCCGACGCCGCCTGAGGACCCGTCGCCGGCCCGACGCACGCTGCCGGCCCCACGATGGGCCCACGACCATTACGCAGAAGGAGCAAACCATGCCGTCGTATCGAAGCGACCCGCGGTGGATCACCGCGAAGTGGCCCGGCAAGGACCGGGATGGCGCCGAATACAAGAAGGGCGACCGGGTCTTCTACTATCCGCTGACGAAGACGATCGTCGCCGGCGAGGCCGCGGAGAAGGCGGCGCGCGAGTTCGCGTCGGACCGCGCCGACGAAGAGTTCATGGGAGGCTGACGCGATGGAAGAGCAAATCTTGTTCGCCTGACTACCGTGCAGGTCGATTGGCTCCGCGGAGCCATCACCCAGCGACTCATCGTCGAGAGCGATCCTGAGCAGCGGGACTTTCTCGACACGCTCGCCGACCAGTTCGAGCAGACCGTCGACGCGTCAGCGTGACCGTCCCCGCGCCGGCGGGCGTAACCCGCCGGCGCCGCGAGGCGTGACGCCTCGAACCCTTGAGCCACGGGAGATCATGGTGAGCAAAGAGACATACGACGCGCGCCAACCGCGCGTCATCGTGACCGGCAATCCGGTCGACGGCTCGAACTTCATCGGGCTTTTCCCGAACTCCGCATCCGCAATCGAAAGGGCCGACCACGACGGCAGGCTCGACGCCGACTGGTGGATCGCGCCGCTCGAGCGTCCGCGCAAAAAAAAGCGCGCGAGGCCGGGGCGACTGAGACGCAAGCAGGCTCGCCTTGAAGGCTGAGGGGCCAGCACGCGCACTCCGAGCACGGGACGCCCGTCCGCCGCAAAGGGTGGGTCCGTCCCGCCGCTTCGCTGGGCGGTCCGGATCCCGGCGCATGAAGCGCCGCCTTTGCCCCGGCC
>CAIZGR010000317.1 GCA_903932535.1 uncultured Hyphomicrobiales bacterium
GCTGCTGCTGCCGACGACGGTGGCGAACTTCGCACAGGGGACCGCCGGCGGCGTCTTCACGACGATCAACAACCTGCTCGGGCGCGGCAGCCCGCTCTACCTCACCATCTACGTCGCGCTGATCGTGTTCTTCGCCTTCTTCTACACGGCGACGGTCTTCAATCCGGCCGACACCGCCGAGAACCTGAAGAAGCACGGCGGCTTCGTCCCCGGCGTCCGGCCGGGCGAGCGCACGGCGCAATACATCGACTACATTCTCACCCGCGTCACAGTGCTCGGGGCCGGCTATCTGGCGCTGATCTGCCTGTTACCCGAATGGTTGATTTCCTATGCGTCGCTTCCGTTCTATTTCGGCGGCACGTCGCTGCTGATCGTCGTCAACGTGACGATGGACACGGTGGCGCAGATCCACGGGCATCTGCAGGCGCACCAGTACGAAGGGCTGATCCGCAGGGCAAGACTGAAGGGACGGAAGCGATGAGGTTGATTCTGCTCGGGCCACCCGGCGCCGGCAAGGGCACGCAGGCGGCCCGACTCGTGCAGAAGCATGGCATTCCCCAGCTTTCGACCGGCGACATGCTGCGCGCCGCGGTCGCCGCCGGAACGCCGATCGGTCTCAAGGCGAAAGCGGTGATGGAATCGGGCGGGCTGGTCTCTGACGAGATCGTGGTCGGAATCATCGCCGACCGCATCAGCCAGCCGGACGCTGAGAACGGCTTCATCCTCGACGGCTTCCCGCGCACGGTCAAACAGGCCGAGGCGCTGGACGTCATGCTCGCGGAAAAAGGACAGAAGCTCGACGCCGCGATCGAGCTGACGGTCGATGCCGGCAAACTGGTCGATCGTATCGTCAATCGCGCCAACGAGGCCAAGGCGGCCGGCCAGCCGGTGCGCAAGGACGACGATCCGGAAGTGTTCAAGTCGCGCCTCGCCGCGTATGAGCGCGACACCGCGGCGGTCACGCCCTTCTATCGCGGGCATGGCCTCCTGAAGGAGGTCGACGGCATGGCGCCGATCGACGCCGTCACGGCCGCCCTCGACGCGGTCCTGAAAGCAGTCAAAGCCGCGTGAGCGACGCCGCTCGGGAGGCCGAGGCGCTGATCGGGCGGCGCGGCGCGGCAGGCCGGATCGTCCTCAATCGGCCGAAGGCGCTGAACGCCCTGACGCTGGCGATGGTGCGGCTGATGACGGCGGCGCTCGACGCATGGCAGGACGATCCCTTGGTCACGCGGGTCGTCATCGGCGGCGCGGGCGAGAAGGCCTTCTGCGCCGGAGGCGACATCCGTCTGCTCTACGAACTCGGGCGGGCGGGCGACCACGACCAGCAATTGACGTTCTGGCGCGAGGAGTATCAGCTCGACGAGCGCATCCGGACCTATCCGAAGCCGATCGTCGCCATGATCGACGGCATCGTGATGGGCGGGGGCGTCGGCGTCTCGATCAACGCTTCGCACCGCGTCGCAGGCGAGCGATTTTCCTTCGCCATGCCTGAAGTCGGCATCGGTTTCTTCCCCGACGTCGGCGGCACGTACTTCCTGCCGCGGCTCGAGCGTCATGCCGGGGTCTATCTCGCCCTCACGGGGCTGCGCGCCAATGCGGGCGACGCGGTGGCTTTCGGGCTGGCGCAGACCTTCGTCCGGAGCGGCGCCTTCGGCGCGCTCACGGCGGCGCTCGAAAGCGGCGACGAGGTCGGCGCGACGCTCGCCCGCTTCGCCGCGACTCCGCCGCCCTCCGCGCTGATGGACGAGGCGGACGCGCTCGAAGCCTGCTTTTCCCTGGGCGATCGCGACGCGATCCTGGCTTCGCTCGAGGCGGCCGAGGGCAGGGGGCTCGCCTTCGCCGCGCCGGCCCGTGCTGCGATGCTTACCAAATCGCCGACCAGCCAAGCGCTGGCGCTCCGCCAGATGGCGCTCGGGCCGCTCGTCGACTTCGACGAGGCGCTGCGGATCGAGTACCGGATCGTGTCGCGGGTCTGTCGCGGCCACGACTTCTACGAGGGCGTGCGGGCGGTGATCGTCGACAAGGACAACCGGCCGGTCTGGAGCGCGCCGCCATCGAGAGCGGAGGTCGACGCCTATTTCGTCCCCCTCGGCGATGACGAGCTGACTTTTCCAGCCCCGCGTCCATGACCCAACGCCTGCGTCAGAGCCGCGACGGCGCCATCGAACTCGTCGGCGGCGTGGCCGTCCACCCTCCGGACGGAAAGCTCCGGTCGGCGATCGCCGCGATCGGCTGGGACACCGCGCTCCTCTGGTATATGCGGACGCTGGCCTGGGTCTGGCTGAGCAAGGGTCTGTTCAATTGGGCGATCATTCTGGGAGCGCTTCCCGGCCTCGGCAGCTTCACCACCATGGCGCTGCCGTTGCAGGCCATGATCGTCGCGTTTGCCTGCTTCGACCTTCTGGCTGCGGTCGGGCTCTGGCTCGCAGCGCCGTGGGGCGGCGCCATCTGGCTTCTGTGCGCCGTGGTCGAGGCCGCTTCGCCCGTGTTGAGCCCGAGGGCCGCTTCGATCGGCTACTTCGCTGCGGCGCTCAACGTCGTTCTTGTCGCCGGCTACCTGCTCTTGAGCTGGCGCGCGGTCCGCGGGCGCGGCTGACGGCGATACCGAGAGGGTCGGCCGGCGATGGGTCGGGCCTGTGGCGGTTCCGGGGTCGTGTTCG
This sequence comes from uncultured Hyphomicrobiales bacterium, assembly GCA_903932535.1. Lineage (GTDB taxonomy): Bacteria > Pseudomonadota > Alphaproteobacteria > Rhizobiales > Beijerinckiaceae > Roseiarcus. The sequence goes on from CAIZGR010000317.1 coordinate 2,661, forward strand.
CCGCTACGGAAGACGCGTCTTCAGTAGACGTTTACCAGCCGGCGAAAACCAACGATTCATCTTGATTCTTAGCCCTGTCTTCACGGCCGGCCGTTACCAAAAAAGCCTGAGCCGGCCGAATTGACCTTCGGCCGGGAAGAGACGAGCAGGCGAGCGTGTCATGTTGAGTTCGATCGAGATTCAAGAAACCGCCCGTTTGGGGCAAGCCGAGCTGCCCGTCGCCAATCTATACTTGGAAACGCTGACGATGGTGGAGCGGCTGCATCGCCGCCTGCTCGACGTGATCAAGGACGAATTCGACCGGCGCGAACGTTCCGACGTGAACGCTGTTCAGGCGCTTCTGCTCTTCAACATCGGAGACAAGGAACTCACCGCCGGGGAGTTGCGCACCAAGGGCTACTATCTCGGATCGAACGTTTCCTACAACGTGAAGAAGCTGGTCGAGCAAGGCTTCCTTCACCACGCGCGGTCCCGCATCGACCGCCGGGCGGTGCGCATCAGCCTCACCGGGAAGGGAAAGGACGTTCATCAGATCGTGGCCGGCGTCTACGCCAAGCACGCCCGCACGCTCGAGCAGATCGGCGGCGTCGCAGGCGACGAGCTCGCCCGGATCAACGTCTCGCTGCAACGTCTGGAGCGATACTGGACCGACCAGATCAAGTATCGGCTTTGATAACCGGTTGTTAACCCAAAGCACGGCTTTCTCGGGGACGTTCGATCGTGGAACGCCCCTTTTGCGTCCTGTCGTCCGGACGGCCTTGAAATCGCCCGACTGAGACCCAATTTCGCGCCTATACCCATCTTTACACAGGGAAGCCGCGCGGCGTTCTGCTGACGCGAACGGGCTGACGACCGCCGGGGATGGCCTGGGGTCTTTGGGGGAGTTTCGAAGCGGATGCGTGACATGATGGTTTCGCGGCTCTCGCGCCGCGCTCTGGTCGGCGCGGCTGTTGGCGCGCTCGCGTTCGCGGGGCTCGCTCCGTTCCCGGCCCGCGCGGGGGACGCCGGCGATCAGGCGGAATGGCCACAGAGCTACGAGTCTTCGCCGCAAATGGCGGTCGAGCGCGAATCGACGCCGATCCTTTCGCCGGCCACGGTCGACGCGACCCAGGCGGCGATCCAGAAGTACCAGGACATCGTTGCCCGCGGCGGATGGAACAGCGTGCCCGCGGGCGGGGACCTTCGGATCGGCTCCAGGGGCCCGCGCGTCCAGGCTTTGCGCGACCGGCTGGTCGCCTCGGGCGACCTCGCGCCGATCGCGGGCGCCGGAGCCGTCTACGACTCGTTCGTCGAGGCGGCGGTCAAGCGCTTCCAGGCCCGCCACGGCCTCAGCCAGACCGGCGTCGTCAACGCGGGGACGTTCGCCGAGCTGAACGTGTCCGCCGCGGCGCGCCTGCAGCAGCTCGAGACCAACATCGTGCGGCTCAAGGCCTTTTCCGGCGATCTCGGCCAGCGCTATGTCGTCGCCAACATTCCCGCGGCCGAGGTCGAGACGGTCCAGAGCGGCGTGGTCTATTCCCACCATGCCGCCGGCGTCGGCAAGATCGACCGCCAGTCGCCGATCATGCAGACGCGCGCCACCGAGATCAACTTCAACCCGTTCTGGACGGTGCCGCCGTCCTTGATCAAGAAGGACCTCATCCCCAAGATGAAGGCCGACCCGCACTATCTGACCGACGAGAAGATCCGCATCTTCAACGCCAAGGGCGAAGAGGTGTCGCCGTCGTCGATCAACTGGAACACCGACGAGGCCACCCGCTTCAAGTATCGCCAGGACACCGGGGCCGACCTCAACTCGCTCGGAATCGTCCGCATCAACATCCCGAACCCCTACGGCGTCTACATGCACGACACGCCGTCGAAGGGCATTTTCGGCGACGACTTCCGCTTCGTCTCCTCCGGCTGCATCCGCGTGCAGGACGTGCGCGACTACGTCGCGTGGCTGCTCAAGGACAATCCGGGCTGGAGCCGCGACCAGATCGACGAGGTGATCCGCTCCGGGCAGCGCATCGACGTCAAGCTGGCGCAACCGGTCAACGTCTACTGGGTCTACATCACCGCGTGGGCGACGCCCGGCGGCGTCGTCCAGTTCCGCCCCGACGTCTACCAGCGCGACGGCGCCGGCGCCGGCCCGCTCGCTTCGGCGGTACCCTCGCAGCCGATGGCCATCCCGCAGGAGTGAGCCCGGCGCGGCTGGCGGTCCGTCTTTACCGTGCCGTTTGAGGGCCGTGCGGCGGGCTTGGCGCGCGAGCGGGGATCGCGCGAAGCCGGGCTAGGACCGTCGGTCGAGACTTTTCTCCGCATCCGCCAAGGCCTGCGGCTCGACCAAGCGGCCTTGCCGCTCGTAGCGGCCGCGGCTCCGGCTGAAGCGAACCACGACTGCATGCCGGGCGCTCCCGGCTTTCGCGCGCCGCGTGAGCAGGGCGTCGCCGGCCGGCAGAAACGCGAGATCGTCGAGGCCGGCGCAGCGCAGGCACGCCGGACCGGGATCCTCCATCATCAGGAGATCGCCGGAGCCGCCGCAGCGATGACACTTCCACTCCCTGTTCAGCGGCTGGACGACGACGAGTTCCGGGGCGCGGCTCGCCTTCTCGGCCAAACGCTCGCGTTTCTTCTCGGAAAGCTCCGGCGACACCCAATGGGTGCGATAGGCCGCCTCGATGGCGCCCTCGCCGCTTCGGCTGAAGCGCAGCGTCTCGCGCCGCGGCGTCCGGGCGACATAGTCCGTCGTGCTCGTGAACAACCCTTTCGCGGTCGCCCAAGCCCGGAACAGCCGCAGCGCTTCGGAGATCCGCGACAGATTGGACTGGACAACACGCTCCAGGTAATCGACCTGCCCGCGGCGCCAGCGCTCCACCGCGCCCGCATCGAGCCACCCGATCCCGACGAGAATGTCGATGGCGCTGACGAAGCGCTTGGCGGCGAGCGCCGCTTCCGCCGCCCGCTCGACCCGCTCGGAAAGTCGAGCCTTATTCTTCCGGCTCATCCCACAATTTGGTCCCGCTTTTGCGCGCGAACGCCGGCTCAGCCGCCGAGCGCCGCCAAATGTTCGAGATCCTCACGGCGCTGCCTTGCGCGCCGTTGGTAGCTGGCGTCGTTCTTGACGGCGACGAGGACATGGGGGCTGCCGCGCCTTTCGGTCGAGAGGTCGATGTCGCACGGCGCGTTCCGGACGGTGTGCTCGACATGGCTCCTTCGATCCTGGGCGGCCTTCAGCCGCCATTGCTGTTGATCCGGCGCGACCAGGAAGGCGCCGAGCGCAAGGCAGTCGGCGCACGCGCATTGGAGAGGATTGGCGCGGGTCCAGTCCCGCGGCGGCTCGAGCGGCAGAGCGATGCGTCGGCGCAAATGGCCGAGCGACGCCTCCCGGAGCCGGGCCGCCGCCGGCCAGGAGGCGCTTTCCGGCAGCTTGGCGAGCGCGAGCGCAGCGGGCGTCAGCGCGTCGTCCGCCCCGTATGTCTTCGGCGAAGCCAGAAGGCGCTCGACCGCATGCAGGGCGAGGCCCGCGTCGATCCGGCTCGCAGCCGCAAGAAGATCGACGACGAAGCGCGGACCGGCCGGCGCCGGCCGCGTCCAGTCGCCGGGCTCCTGCCGCTTGGCCCCGTCGCCCGGCATGGCGTCGATCAGGGCGGCGCCGATCCGCGGGAGGTCGCCCATCGCGCCCGCCGGCGCTGAAACGGCGCGCAGCAGCAGATCGCCGCAGGCGCCGGCATGAGCCGGGGCGTTGCGTTCGACGATTTTGACCAGCAGCTCGGTTGCGCGCTCGGACGGAAGAAGGGCGGCGGCCCGCACGATCGCGCCATTATCCGACGCGGCGTAATGGCCCTCGGCCGACAGTTCCGCGAGAAAGGCGTCGATGCGCTTCCCATTCCTCAGCCGGGCCAGCAAATCGAGCGTCCGGCCGGCCTGCTCGTCGTCCTTCGATCGCCAGGACGCGCGCGGCCAGGAGCGCAGCATGTGCCCCGCAAGCGTGTCGGCCTCCCGCCACAACGGCGAGTCCATCGATGCGCCGCTCGCCTCCCAGCGCGCCGTCAGACCTTCGAGGTAAGGCAGCGTCGTGCCGAGGCCGGCCTGATTCAGCACCGCGAGCCTGCGCGCGACGGGCCACAGCACGAAGCCCGCGCGGCGATAGGTGCGCTCGAAGGACGCGCCCTCGTTGCCCGTCGCCTCGTGAAAATGCACCTCGTCCGGCTCCAGATCGCCGAAGGCGTCGGGCGGGCACAGTTCGTCCTCGGTAAACGGGAAATCGCCGAACCCGGCCGAGCCGCCGTCCGGACGCCGCCATTCGGACAAAATCAGCGCCCGGTCGTAGACCTCCGAGACTTCGAACGATTCCTCTCCCCGGTCTCGGTTCCGGCTGCCGTGACCGAAATAGGCGGTATGCTCGGCCGTGCCGGTCTCCTCGATCGACACCAGGGCGAGGTGGAGATCGCAATCCGCCTCCGCGGCGGCCTCGAGCAGCACGGACGCTGCGCCCGCGTCCGCGCCCTTGAGCGCGCCGAACGACAGCTCCGCCGGCGTGTAGGCATGCTCGAGCGGCAGGATCAGCTTGTCCGGCTCGTCCGCTGCGCCAGCCCAGCCCCGCAGCGCCCCCGCCGCCCGCGCTTGCTCAGCGCGATAATCAGGCGCGTTCAGCGGCCGGCTCTTGTCGATGAAACGCAAGTTATAGACGAGGTTGATGCGAAATCCGGTCGTGACGGGCCGCACCTCATGCACGCAGTCGGCGTAGAAGCCGGCAAAGCCGATCTCCGACGGCTCTTCCGGATGCAGGTCGAGCGCCGCCTCCCGGCCGGCGTGCCTGACCACCAGTTCGCCGCCGCCGTGGTTCGAGGGCAGCACGAGAACCATGGTCGCGAACATGCCGGGAACCTTCTCGGTGTCCCGGTGGCCGACGAAGAACCCGCCCGCGTCGTAGACGAGAAGCTTGTAGAATTCGGCTTCGATCGGCCCGCTCACGCCCAGTCCGACGGCCACGGCGTCGACGAACTCGGCAAGGGTCTTCTCCCATTGCCGCCCGCCAATCCGGGCTTTCGCGGAATCGATCTGCCAGGTTCTGCGGACGTCGCGATCGACCACCGTCTCCTCGCCCCGGCCATACGGCGCCGCCTCGGCGACGGCGACGAGCTGCGCGGCCTGGGCGGGCAGGATCGGAAAGGCGATCCTGCCGACCCCGTCGACATCGATCGCAGGCATGAACACTTCGCGAACGCCGCCGAAGCAGAAGTCTCCTGGACGCTCGACCGAGCCCAGGCTTTCGAGCAATTGCGCGCCGATCGACGACATGACGACTCCCTGCTGGACGGCGATTGGCGCGCAAGCGTCCCGCCGTCGCGCAAGGATACTCGGCCGGCGCGTGCGCGAAAAGTCCCGGTCAGGCGGCGCGGTCGGCCCGGCCGAGCCGGCAAGTGCGCCGGCGCTTTCACGCGACGATCTCCAACATGGCCTCGTCGGCCCTGCGCGCCGCTTGCGTCCTCGAACCGGAGCGCGAACGCCGGGAACCACACGGACGCTTGCGCGTTTGAGCCCGGGCATCATCAGCAACGGGAGAGGAACGATGGTCAGTCGTCCGTCCGTCCCATGGCCGCCGCCGAGAAACCCGCGCCGGACCGGCGAGACGTCTGGTCGGCGGTGGTCGCCGTCGGGGCCGTTTAGGGGCCGCTCTACCTTTTCAAGGCGCTCGGCTTCTGCCGTGTTCGAAGCCTTCCGGCGAAGACGCGCGGGCGCTCCGCGTTTCAGCCGGACGCATCGCGCTCCCGGACCGCGCTTTACGGATTGTGGCGACGGCGGGCGGGCGGACGGCGCTTGTCCGGCGGCGCCTCGTTCCGTCGAAGCGCAGGACGTCCGGCCGAATCGCCGCAGTCGCGCCGGCGCCGCTATGTGCGCAGCAATAACGTGCTGCGACAACACGGCATTTCGAATTTGAGGCCAGCCGGGATAGATTTATGGCGACGCGCCGGCCGCCGTCAACGCAACGTCGGCGCTCGTCCGCGAGAACGAGGTTTCGGAAGGGCGGATCGAAGCGGCGCGGTTGTCGGGGATAAGCGAGAGGGCGGTTCCGGATCTGGTGGAGCCTCTTCTTCGTATCTATGTGGCGGGCGCCGCGCCGCCCCGTGTCAGGGTGAAGGACGCCAAGAAATGAGCCGTGGAGGAACCGACCAGAAGTCGACCGAGCCGAGCTCGGCGCCGTCGGAGCCAAGCTCGACGCCGTCGGAGCCGGACGGCCCAACCAACGACGAGATGTCGGACGCGGAGTTCTTCCGGCGGATGTTGAAGATCAAGAGGCCCGCGGACCTACGGCCGGGGCCGCAGGCGCCCGCTCCCGGTGCGCCGAAGAAGGACGCGCGCTGGAGCGGGATGAATTGAGAGGACCCTCTTCCCCCAAGAGGGGGAAGAGGTCGCTCTTCCATCGGAAGAGGGCAGCGGCCAAAGGCCGCAGGGTGAGGGCAGGCTTGCGCGCCGATGGCGTCGCGCTCGAGCGTGACGACTTTGGCTCGGATCGCCCAGCCCCGCTATTGCGCCGGCACGCCTAGCTTCACGAGCCGATAGACGATCCCCTCGACCAGCGCCTGGAACGAGGCGTCGATGACGTTGCCGGAGACGCCGACGGTCGACCACGTGTCGCGGCCGCCGTCGCCGAATTCGATCAGCACCCGCGTCACCGCGTCGGTGCCGCCCTGGAACACCCGCACCCGGTAGTCGCGCAGGACGAGGTTCTCGATGTGCTTCTGGTAGACGCCGAGGTCCTTGCGCAGCGCGAGGTCGAGCGCGTTCACCGGGCCGTTGCCCTCGGCGGCCGAGATGAACCGGTCGTCGCCGATGCGGATCTTCACCACCGCCTGCGAAGCGGAATAGAGCACGCCCGGCGCGACCACCTTGCGCTCGACGCCGACGTGGAAGCTCTCGACCTCGAAAAAGTCCGGCACGCCGCCGAGCACGCTGCGGGCCAGAAGCTCGAACGAGGCGTCGGCCGCCTCGTAGGCGAAGCCCTGCGACTCGCGCTCCTTGACGATGTCGAGCAGGCGGTTTAGGCGCGCGTCCGCCGGGTCGGCCTCGATCCCGAGCCTCTTCAGCTCCGAAAGCAGGTTCGAGCGGCCGGCCTGGTCGGAAACGAGGATGGCGCGCTTGTTGCCGACGCTCTCGGGCGTGACGTGCTCGTAGGTGCGCGGGTCCTTGGCGAGGGCGGAAGCGTGGATGCCCGCCTTGGTGGCGAAAGCCGAGGCTCCGACATAAGGGGCGTGCCGATTCGGCGAGCGGTTCAGAAGCTCGTCGAAGGCGCGCGAGATCGCGGTGACCTGCTCGAGCGCCTCCGGCGTGACGCCGATCTCGAATTTTTCCGCGAAACTCTCCTTCAGCGCCAGGGTCGGGATGAGGGTGACGAGATTGGCATTGCCGCAGCGCTCGCCGAGCCCGTTCAAAGTCCCCTGCACCTGCCGGGCGCCGGCGCGGATGGCGGCGAGCGAATTGGCGACCGCGTTGCCGGTGTCGTTGTGGGCGTGGATGGCGAGCTTCGCGCCGGGGATGACGCGGGCGACCTCGGCGACGATCCGCTCGACCTCGTGGGGCAGCGTGCCGCCGTTGGTGTCGCACAAGACCGCCCAGCGCGCGCCCGACTTGATCGCCGTCTTGGCGCACGCCAGCGCATACTCGGGGTTGGCCTTGTAGCCGTCGAAGAAATGCTCGAGGTCGACCATCGCCTCGCGCCCCGAATCGACCGCCGCGCGCACGCTCTCGGCGATGCATTCGAGGTTCTCCTCGAGCGTGCAGCCCAGGGCGACATGAACGTGGTAGTCCCAGGCTTTCGCGACATAGACGATGGCGTCGGTGTCGGACGCCAGAAGGGCCGCCACGCCCGGGTCGTTGCCGACCGATCGGCCGGGGCGCTTGGTCATGCCGAAGGCGCAGAATTTCGCGCGCTTGGTGCGCTTCTTCGAGAAGAACTCGGTGTCGAGCGGGTTCGCGCCCGGATAGCCGCCCTCGACGTAGTCGACGCCGAGCCGGTCGAGCATGATCGCGATGTTCTGCTTGTCGTCGAGCGAGAAGTCGACGCCGGTGGTGAGGGCGCCGTCGCGCAGCGTCGTGTCGAAGAGATAAAGGCGTTCGCGGGACATTCGGGGGCTCGTCAGTGTCGGGTTTGCGGCGCGGGGTCGCCGAGCGGCTTGGTCATCGTGGTGTGGGCGAGCCACTGGTCGTCGAGCTGCACGAGGCTGCGGCGCTCGGCCACGAACCCCAGGCGATCGAACAGCGGCTTGGCGACGTCGCTCGCCTCTGCGGTGAGGCGTTTCGCGCCGCGCGCCCCGGCAAGGCGGACGAGCGCGTCGATCAGCGCCGCGCCGACGCCCTGCCGGCCGGCGGCCGGATCGACGTAGAGCATGTCGAGCTTGTCCGCGCCCTCGAGGCTGGCGAAGGCGACGACGAAGCCGTCGATCGCGGCGACGATGGTGAGTTGCGCAGTGAGCTTCGCGCCGAAGGCGGCTTCGTCGCCGGCGCGCGCGGCCCAGGCGGCGCGCTGGTCGTCGTCGTAGTCGTCGGCCGCCGAGAATTCGACGGCGTCGCGGAAGATGGCGGCGCAGCGCGCGGCGTCGGCAGGGAGATAGGGGCGGAAGGCGACGGCGCTCATCGCTTGAATTCCCAGGTCGCGCCCGCCTTGCCGTCCTTCACCGCAACGCCGAGGGCGGCGAGCGCATCGCGCAGCCGGTCCGATTCCGCCCAGTCGCGCCGCTGGCGCGCTTCGTCGCGCACTAGCATGAGCCGCTCGATCTCGGCCACCGTTTCCGGCGGCGCCGCGGGGCGTGCGGCGAAAGTCGCGAGGTCGAGGCCGAGAAACGCGGCGTCGGCGTGGAGTTGCGCCGCAGCCTCGGGCCGTGTTCGCGCTTCGCCGTGCAGGGCGTGCAGATGCGCGATTCCCGCCGGCGTGTTGAGGTCGTCGGCGAGCGCCTCGACCAGCGCCGGCGACGGCCGGGGCGCGGCAGGAGCGGAGAGGTCATTCGTCTCGGCGAAGCGTTGCAGCGCCTTCTCGCTCTCCTCCAGCGCCCTCGCCGTCCAGTCGATCGGCTGCCGATAATGGGTGCGCAGCATCGCGAGCCGCAGGACCGCGCCCGGCCAGGCGCGTCCGCCGAACTTGTCGCTCGCCAGCAGCTCGCGGATGGTGACGAAGTTGCCGAGGCTCTTCGACATCTTCTCGCCTTCCACCTGCAGAAATCCGTTGTGCATCCAGACATTGGCCATGCGCGGGGCGCCGAAGGCGCAGCAGGACTGGGCGATCTCGTTCTCGTGGTGCGGGAAGACGAGGTCGACGCCGCCGCCGTGGATGTCGAACGTGTTGAGGGCAGGGTCGTCGCATTGCAGGCCGCCGCCGAACGGCTCGAGCAGCTTCGCCATCGACATGGCCGAGCACTCGATGTGCCAGCCGGGGCGCCCGGCCGCGGCGATCCCGGCCGGGCTCGGCCAGCTCGGCTCGTTCGGCTTCGAGGGCTTCCACAGCACGAAATCCATCGGGTCGCGCTTGTAGGGCGCGACGTCGACGCGGGCGCCGGCCAGCATCTCGTCGAGCGAGCGGCGGGCGAGCGCGCCGTAGCGCGGCGCGCCCGGCAGCGCGTCCATCGCGGCAGGCGAGAACAACGCGTGGTCCTCGGCGACATAGGCGACGCCGCGGGCGACGAGGCGGTCGATCAGCGCCCGCATCTTTTCGATGTGGTCGGTGGCGCGCGGTTCGACGCTCGGCGGCAGCGCGCCGAGCGCCCCGACGTCCTCATGGAACTGACGCGCGGTGGTTTCGGTGACTCTTGCGATCGCTTCGTTGAACGGCAGGTCGGGATAGTCGCGCTTCGCGCGGGCGTTGATCTTGTCGTCGACGTCGGTGATGTTGCGGGCGTAGATCACATGCTCCGCCCCGTAGACATGGCGAAGCAGGCGGTAGAGCATGTCGAAAATGATCACCGGCCTCGCGTTGCCGATATGGGCGAAGTCGTAGACGGTGGGGCCGCAGACATAGACGCGCACCGCGGCCGGGTCGATCGGCGCGAACGGCTCCTTGCGGCGGGTCAGGGTGTTGTACAGGCGCAGCGTCATCGAACGTCTCGTCTGGGGGCGACGGCGCAAGAGGGCCGTCCGGGCGCGGGCCGGATGATCGCTTCTCGATGGTTTCTTTGCGAGAAATGGAGACGCGAACCGGCCAGCTTCAGAGCTGGCAGGTAATGATGATAATCCGGGCGTTGCCGAGGGTAAGCGTCATGGCCGTCTCCATCGGGCAGGGGGCCGCTGTTGTCAAGGCGCCGAGAGGAAAGTCGGCTAAAGTGTCGCGGGCCTCGAGGCGCAAAGAGGATGGAAACATGACGCAAGCAGACGAAGCCGACGCCGGCGCGGCCGGGGCCGTCAGACGTCCCCGCCGGCAGGGGATCACCCTCCTCGGCGCCCCCGTCGAAGCCGGCGCAGGCGTTCCCGGCTGCGCGATGGGGCCGGCGATGCTGCGCACCGCGGGGATCGCCCGGATGCTCGGGGATCTCGGCCACGACGTGGTCGATCGCGGCGATTGCGCGCTCGGCCAGCCGCTCGCTCCGCCGCATCCGCCCGAAGGCAGGGCGCGCCATTTCACGGAGATCGCGGCCTGGACGCGCGTCTTGTCGCGCGAAACTTACGCAATCCTGCGCGAGGGGCGCCTGCCGCTCGTGCTCGGCGGCGATCACAGCGTGGCGATGGGGTCGATCAGCGGGGCGGCGCGCTGGGCCGCCGAGGCGGGGCGAGAACTTTTCGTCCTGTGGCTCGACGCCCATTCGGACTACAACACGCCGAAAACCTCGCCTTCGGGCAACATGCACGGCATGCCGGTGGCGATGCTGAGCGGCGAGCCCGGCTTCGAGGCGCTCTTCGGCGACGAGCCGCGCGGACGGGTCGACCCTTCCCACGTGCATCTCTTCGGCATTCGCTCGATCGACGCCGACGAGCGTCGCCTTCTCAAGGCGCGGGGCGTGGACGTCGTCGACATGCGCCGGCTCGACGAGGACGGGTTCGCCCTGTCGATCCGGCGGATCATCGACCGGGTCGCCGCGGCCGACGGGCTCCTGCACGTCAGCCTCGACGTCGACTTCCTCGACCCGAGCATCGCGCCCGGGGTCGGCACGGCGGTTCCCGGCGGGGCGAGCTACCGCGAAGCGCATCTGGTGATGGAGCTTCTCTACGAGTCCGGCCTCGCCCCGTCGCTCGACCTCGTCGAGCTCAATCCGTTTCTCGACGAGCGGGGCAGAAGCGCGCTGCTGCTGGTCGACCTCGCAGCGAGCCTGTTCGGGCGGCAGGTGTATTGAGGCGCCCCGGAGGATCAAGTGCATTATCACAAGATAAAGAATGTTGAATACAAGCCCTTTCGCCCTTGTTCCGCGGCCTTACAGATGACAAAAATTGTCAGTTCGCGGCCTAAATTCTCCCGCCCTCAGCGCCGCGCCGCGCCCGCCGCCGGACCGCAAGATATTGGTCCATAGAGATAATTTCAGCACCCCACAGGCTGGCTGAACGAATTTTCTGCGCGTGCGCCAAAAGTTCGGCTTGATCGCTTCTGATGATCAGCGGATAGCACCCGGCGAACATCCGGGGTCGCGCGGCATTGTGACGCGCGACTGTCTCAAACAGCGGACGAGAGCGGAAGAAATCCCATGGCGCGCAAGAAGATTGCTTTGATCGGCGCCGGTCAGATCGGCGGCACGCTCGCCCATCTGGCCGCGTTGAAAGAACTCGGCGACATCGTGCTGTTCGACATCGTCGACGGGATTCCGCAGGGCAAGGCGCTCGACCTTTCGGAGTCCGGTCCGGTCGACGGCTTCAACGCCAAGATCGCCGGGGCGAGCGACTATTCCGCCATCGCCGGGGCCGACGTCGTCATCGTAACCGCCGGCGTGCCGCGCAAGCCCGGCATGAGCCGCGACGATCTGCTCGGCATCAACCTGAAGGTCATGGAGGCGGTCGGGACCGGCCTCAGGACCCATGCGCCCAACGCCTTCGTCATCTGCATCACCAATCCGCTCGACGCGATGGTCTGGGCGCTGCAGAAGTTCTCCGGCCTGCCGCCGCAGAAGGTGGTCGGGATGGCGGGCGTGCTCGACTCCGCCCGGTTCCGCTTTTTCCTCGCCGAGGAGTTCAACGTCTCGGTCGAGGACGTGACGGCCTTCGTGCTCGGCGGCCACGGCGACGACATGGTGCCCTCGGTGCGCTACTCCACCGTCGCCGGCGTTCCGCTGCCCGACCTGATCAAGATGGGCTGGACGACCCAGGCCAAGCTCGACGCGATCGTGGAGCGCACCCGCAAGGGCGGCGGCGAGATCGTCGCCCTGCTCAAGACCGGCTCGGCCTATTACGCCCCGGCGACTTCCGGCATCGCGATGGCCGAGGCCTACCTCAAGGACCAGCGCCGCGTTCTGCCGGTCGCGGCGCATCTCTCCGGCCAGTACGGCGTCAGGGACACCTATGTCGGCGTGCCGGTGGTGATCGGCGCGGGCGGCGTCGAGCGCATCGTGGAGATCACGCTGGACGAGGCCGAGAAGGCGATGTTCGAGAAGTCGGTCGCTTCGGTCCACACCCTGATCGAAGCCTGCAAGGGCATCAATCCCGCGCTCGCCGCCTGATCGCTTCTTAGAACGCCCGCGGGAACCGCGGGCGTTCGCACTTTCTCGAGGTCGTCGCCATGAACATCCATGAATATCAGGCCAAAGCCGTCCTGCGCGCCTTCAGCGCCCCGATCGCCAACGGGTTTCCCGCTTTCACGCCCGAGGAAGCGGTCGACGCGGCCAAGAAACTCGGCGGGCCGCTCTGGGTGGTGAAGAGCCAGATCCACGCCGGCGGGCGCGGCAAAGGCAAGTTCAAGGAAGCGACGGCCGGCGAGAAGGGCGGCGTCCGGCTCGCCAAATCGATCGAGGAGGTCGAGACCTTCGCCAAGCAGATGCTCGGCGCGACCCTGGTCACGGTGCAGACCGGTCCAGCCGGCAAGCAGGTCAACCGCCTCTACATCGAGGACGGCGCGAGCATCGACAAGGAGTTCTACCTGTCGGCATTGGTCGACCGCACGACGAGCCGCATCTCCTTCGTCCTCTCGACCGAGGGCGGCGTCAACATCGAGGACGTGGCGCACAACACGCCGGAGAAAATCCACAGCTTCTCGGTCGATCCCGCGACCGGCATCATGCCGCATCACGGCCGCGCGGCGGCTAAGGCGCTCGGCCTCACCGGCGAGGGCGCCAAGCAGATCGAGAGCTTGGTGGCGCGGCTCTACACAGCCTTCGTCAGTAAAGACATGTCGATGCTGGAGATCAATCCGCTGATTGTCATGACCAACGGCCAGATTCGCGTGCTCGACGCCAAGGTGTCGTTCGACGGGAACGCGCTCTACCGCCATCCCGACATCTTCGCGCTGCGCGACGAGTCGGAGGAGGACGCCAAGGAGATCGAGGCGTCCAAGCACGACCTCAACTACGTCACGCTCGACGGCACGATCGGCTGCATGGTCAACGGCGCCGGCCTCGCCATGGCGACGATGGACATCATCAAGCTCTACGGCGAGAGCCCGGCGAACTTCCTCGACGTCGGCGGCGGCGCCTCGAAGGAAAAGGTCACTGCCGCGTTCAAGATCCTCACCGCCGATCCGAACGTGAAGGGAATCCTGATCAACATCTTCGGCGGCATCATGCGCTGCGACGTGATCGCCGAGGGCGTGATCGCCGCGGTCAAGGAAGTCGGGCTCCAGGTGCCGCTGGTGGTGCGCCTCGAGGGCACCAACGTCGACCTCGGCAAGAAGATCATCCGCGAATCGGGCCTCAACGTCATTCCGGCCGACGATCTCGACGACGCGGCGCAGAAGATCGTCAACGCGGTGAGGGCGGCTGCCTAGTGGTGAAACCGGGGCGCGCGGCCTTGATCCTCGGCACACAATCGCACATATCCCGTGTGACTGTGGAGGTTGGACATGAAGAACATCACGTTGGCTATCGACGACGGGGTTCTCGACCGCGCGCGGCTCGTGGCGGCTCGGAGGCGTACGACTGTCAACGCCATGGTTCGCGAGTTTCTTGCCGAAGTCGGCGAACGCGAGGACAAGGTGGCGGAGGCGCGACGACAGTTGCTCCACCTCATGGACACGTCCGAAGGCCGCATGACTCCGGGCTGGACTTTCGATCGGGACGACGCCCATGAGCGATAGGGTGTTTCTCGACACGAACATCTGGATTTACGCCGCGGCCGGTCGCGAGGCGTATCCGGACAAGTTCAGGCGCGCTCGCGAGATCGTGGCGGCCGGCGAGATTGGCGTGTCGACGCAGGTGGTCGGGGAGTTCGTGAACGCCGTGCAGAAGCCGAAGGCGATGCGGCGCGCCCTGACCCCGGACGAAACAACGCGATGGGTGGAGCAGCTGTTCGTCTTCCCGCTCATCGAGATCGACCGGCAGATCGTGGAAAGCGCGCTCTTTATTCAGCGCCGCTACCAGATCGGTTATTGGGACAGCCAGATCATCGCCTCCGCGGAAAGGTTTGGGGCCGACGTTCTTTTGAGCGAGGACCTTGGCCACAAGCAGAAGTACGGCGGCTTGCGCTGCGAAAATCCCTTTGTTGAACACTGACCCTGCAAACACCGAAAGTCCGACATGTCCATTCTCGTCAATGCAAACACCAAGGTCATCACCCAGGGCTTCACCGGCAAGAACGGCACGTTCCATTCCGAGCAGGCGATCGCCTACGGCACCAAGGTCGTCGGCGGCGTCAGCCCCGGCAAGGGCGGCGGCGTCCATCTCGGCCTGCCGGTCTTCGACACGGTCAAGGAGGCGCGGGAGAAGACCGGCGCCGACGCCAGCGCCATCTACGTGCCCCCGCCGGGCGCGGCCGACGCGATCTGCGAGGCGATCGACGCCGAAATCCCGCTGATTGTCTGCATCACCGAGGGCATCCCGGTGCTCGACATGATGCGGGTCAAGCGCGCCCTGACGGGCTCGAAGTCGACGCTCGTCGGCCCCAACTGCCCCGGCGTGATGACGGCCGGCGAATGCAAGATCGGCATCATGCCGGGCAACATCTTCAGCAAGGGCAGCGTGGGCATCCTCTCGCGCTCGGGGACGCTGACCTACGAGGCGGTGTTCCAGACCACCCGCGAGGGTCTCGGCCAGACGACCGCGCTCGGCCTCGGCGGCGACCCGATCAAGGGCCTGGAGTTCATCGCCGCGCTCGAGATGTTCCTCGCCGACCCGGAGACCCATTCGATCGTGATGATCGGCGAGATCGGCGGCCAAGCCGAGGAGGACGCGGCCCAGTTCCTCAAGGACGAGGCCAAGAAGGGCCGCAAGAAGCCCATCGTCGGCTTCATCGCGGGCCGCACCGCGCCTCCCGGCCGGCGCATGGGCCATGCCGGCGCGATCATCGCCGGCGGCAAGGGGGGCGCCGAGGACAAGATCGCGGCGATGGAGGAGGCCGGAATCCGCGTTTCGCCTTCGCCCGCCCGCCTCGGCAAGACGCTCGTCGACGTGTTGAACGGCAAGTAAAGACCAAAAAAGGGAACGCCCTCCATGACCCGCCAGGACGTCAACCAGGCGTTGCTGCAGACTTCGTTCCTGTATGGCGCCAACAGCGCCTACATCGAGGCGCTGCAGGCCAAGTACGAAAAAGACCCGATGTCGGTCGAACCCGGCTGGAGGGACTTTTTCGCGGCCCTCGGGGACGACCCGGCGAGCGTGACCAAGACGGCGTCCGGCGCGTCGTGGAAGAAGCCGAATTGGCCGCAGACGCCGAAGGGCGACCTGATCAACGCCCTCGACGGCGACTGGCCGGCGACCGAGAAGGCGCTCGGCGACAAGATCCGCGCCAAGGCGGCCGAAGCGGCGCCGGCCGCCCCGGCGACCGAGGGCGAGATCCAGCGCGCCACCCGCGACTCGGTGCGGGCGATCATGATGATCCGCGCCTTCCGCATGCGCGGCCATCTGCACGCCAATCTCGACCCGCTCGGCCTCGAGCCGCAGAAGGACCACGAGGAGCTGCATCCCGCGTCCTACGGCTTCGTCGAGGCCGACTACGACCGCAAGATCTTCATCGACCACGTGCTCGGCCTCGAATACGCGACCGTGCGCGAGATGCTGGCGATCCTGCGCCGCACCTATTGCGGCACGATCGGCTTCGAGTTCCTGCACATTTCCGATCCCGCGGAGAAGGCCTGGATCCAGGAGCGCATCGAGGGTCCGGACAAGGAGATCCATTTTACCCGCGAAGGCAAGCGCGCCATCCTGTCGAAGCTGGTCGAGGCGGAAGGCTTCGAGAACTTCTTCGACATCAAGTACTCGGGCGCCAAGCGCTTCGGCCTCGACGGCGGCGAGGCGATGATCCCGGCGCTCGAGCAGATCATCAAGCGTGGCGGCCAGTTGGGCTTGCGGGAAATCTGCGTCGGCATGGCCCATCGCGGCCGTCTCAACGTGCTGTCGCAAGTCATGGGCAAGCCGCACCGCGTCATCTTCCACGAGTTCAAGGGCGGCTCCGCCTCGCCCGA
>CAIZGR010000318.1 GCA_903932535.1 uncultured Hyphomicrobiales bacterium
AGCGTGAACGACACGACGACGGTCCGGTCGTCGCTGTCGGTGACGACGTTCATTTTCATGCCGACCTCCTCTTCCCGTTTTTCGCCTTGGTGCTGTCGCCGAGCTGCTGGAGCCGCTCGCCCAGGAAGGCGGCGAACGTGTCCCAGTCGGCTTCGCTGTAAGCGGCGAAGGCGGCCGGCAGGCCGCGGCCGGCGCCGAACGCCTCGGCCTCCCTCGAGCCGCCGATCGCCGGGTCGCCCCCGCCGGAGAGCTTGCCGATCGCCGCCTCGGCGACCGCCTGCTTCCGCAGCCAGGAGAGCGGGCGCCCGGTCGCGCGCGCGTCCGCATGGGCCGGCCAGATCACGCCGCCATCGCGGGCGATCCAGGCCTTGAGGCCCTCGATCGCCCGGGTCGCGTCCGCCGCGTCGGTCAAGAACCGGCTGTGCGTGAGCCCCGTCTGGCGCTCGACGAACGCCAGCAGCGCCGCGTCGTCGCGCGAGCGGGCGAGGCCGAGACGCCACGCGCAGATCCACAGCGCGCGCAGCACCGGGGCGAACTTGCCGGTCGCGGTGCGCGCAGCGGAGCGCCCCGCCGCCGGCGTCACGCCGGTGACCGCGCGCAGCTCGTCGATCAAGACACTCGCCTCGGCGCCGGTGAGATCGGCGGACGAGGTTTTGCCGAACCGGGCGGCGAGGAGCGCCCGGTATTCCCGGTCGTCCATCTGGCCCGCCTTGCGCATCGCGTGGATCGCGCGGGTCTGCGCGGGGCTGGTCATGACAGCCTCCCTTCGCTCTTGCGGACGCCTTCGGCCGCAGCTTCGGCGGTGTCGAAGTCGCGCACGACGAGGACGACGAGGCCCCAGCCGAACAGCATGACCATGCCGAGCAGCCACAGGCCGCCGGCGTGCCAGCAGGCGCCGGCCCCGGCGAACAGGGCGGCCTCGGTCAGCATGAGGACGAGCGGGATCATGCCGCGGCTCCGTGGATTTGCGCTTCGAACGGCTCGACCGCGAACGTCTCGCCCTCGGAGCCGATGGTGACGCCGGCGAGGAGCCGGGCCTTCTCCGGCTCCTTCAGCATCGCCTCCTTGTCGACTTCCTCGGTCGTCCGCAGGAACGTGAGCAGGCCGAGCGTCTTGATCGCGGCGATCACGTCCTCGACTTTCTTGATCGTCACCCTCGCCGGCCGGCGCCGCCACGACACGAGGCCGGTTCCCAGGTCGGCGGTCTGGCGCTTGTAACCGTCGGTCAGCGCCTCGCGGTTGGCCTCGCACCAGGTCTTGAGGCCTTCCATCATCTGGTCGGCGAGCGAGCGGAACGGGCCGGCGTCGCGCTCCGCGTCCTCCTTGATCTTCGCCAGCCTGTCGTTCATGTCGGCCTCGATCCGCGCGATGGCGCGGGCATTGTCGCCGATGGCGCGCAGCATCGCCGCCGCTTCGTCCCGGGTCTGCGGCGTCGGGACGTTGACGCCTCTGGTCTTCATCTTCGCTCTGGCCATGGTTCTCAGGCTCCTATCAGGGCTTTCAAATCGTTCATCGCGGCGGCGCGGGATCGCGCCGCCGGCTTCTCCTCGATCGTGAAGCGCGCCTCGGCCGCGGCGGCTTCGGCCGCGATCAGGCGCGTCGCGGCCGCCACCACGTCGCCGCGCGGGCGGGCCGCCTGGAGGGCGATCAGCGCCGCGCCGACCGCCATCAGCTCGTCGACCGTGACCGTCATCGCGTCGCGCTTCGACCGGCACAGCGTCTTGGCGACCTCGAACGGATGGATCGCCTCGACCCTCTTCATCGCGATGCGGTCCGAGAGCCGCTCCAGCGCCCGGACCTCGACCTCGATCAGGAACAGCCGGTCGGCGAGGTCGCGCCCGTCGTTGAGGCGGCCGGCGACGCTCTCGGACGCCGCCTCGGCGGCCTCGGCGGTCAGGCCGACCGCGAGGCCGGCCGCCGCCGGCTCGAGCCCGATCAGGCCGCGCGCCAGCCAGCAGAACGCCTCGCGCGCCTCGCGGGCGCCGCCGTCGTGCGGGTTGCGCAGGCGGCCGGCGTCGAGGCCGTGCGCCCGGGCGGTCACGTCGAGCAGGGTCTCAAGCGCAATCATCGCCGCCGCCCTCCCAGCCGCGCGCCGCCGGCCGCGGCCGGAACCGCACGACGTTGGCCGCGGGCGGGTTCCAGCGGGCGTGCAGGCGCTCGAGGAACCGCTCGATCCGCTCCGCCTCCTCCGCGCAGGCCGCGGCCTCCGCGGCGGCGTC
>CAIZGR010000319.1 GCA_903932535.1 uncultured Hyphomicrobiales bacterium
GATCATCTCTTCGGACACCATCACCGGAATGTGCTTGTGACCGTTGTAGACGCCGAAGGTCAGGCCGACGAACTGCGGCAGGATCGTCGAGCGGCGGCTCCAGATCTTGATGATCTCGGAGCGGCCCGATCCGCGCGTGGCGTCAGCCTTCTTCAACAGATAGCCGTCCACGAACGGCCCCTTCCAAATCGAGCGCGTCATGGCTCAGCCTTTCTTCTTCCGCGCGTGCCGGGAAGCGACGATGAACTTGTCGGTAGACTTGTTGCTGCGGGTCTTGCTGCCCTTGGTCGGCTTGCCCCACGGCGAGACGGGATGACGGCCGCCCGAGGTGCGGCCTTCGCCGCCGCCGTGCGGATGGTCGACCGGGTTCATGGTGACGCCGCGGTTGTGCGGGCGGCGGCCGAGCCAGCGGTTGCGGCCGGCCTTGCCGAGCGAGGCGTTCATGTGGTCGGGGTTCGACACCGCGCCGATCGAGGCGAAGCACTGGCCATGGATGAGCCGCTGCTCGCCCGAACTGAGGCGAAGCGACACATAGCCCTGGTCGCGGCCGACGATCTGCGCGTAGGCGCCGGCGGAGCGCGCGATGGCGCCGCCCTTGCCGATCTTCATCTCGACGTTGTGCACGATCGTGCCGACCGGAATGGCGCCGAGCGGCATCGCGTTGC
The DNA here is from genome assembly GCA_903932535.1 of uncultured Hyphomicrobiales bacterium. Taxonomy (GTDB): domain Bacteria; phylum Pseudomonadota; class Alphaproteobacteria; order Rhizobiales; family Beijerinckiaceae; genus Roseiarcus. The sequence goes on from CAIZGR010000319.1 coordinate 666, forward strand.
CCGGCTTCACGTCGACCTGCAGGCCCGCGATCACCTCGTCGCCGGCCGAGAGGCGCTGCGGCGCGATGATGTAGGCCTGCTCGCCGTCGGCGTAGTTGATCAGCGCGATGAAGCTCGTGCGGTTGGGGTCGTATTCCAGCCGCTCGACCTTTCCCACGACGTCGAGCTTGCGCCGCTTGAAGTCGACGATGCGATACGTCTGCTTGTGTCCGCCGCCGCGGAACCGCACGGTGATGCGACCGTGGTTGTTGCGGCCGCCCTTCTCCGACTTGCCGACGGTCAACGCCTTGACGGGCTTCCCCTTGTGAAGCTCGCTGCGATCGACGATGGCCAGCTGGCGCAGGCCCGGCGTCGTCGGCTTGTAGGTCTTGAGTGCCATGGTCCTGAACCCCTTAGAGGCCGGTGGTCACGTCGATGCGGTCGCCGTCCGCAAGCGTGACGATCGCCTTCTTCATGTCCTGCTGGCGGCCGCGGACGCCGCGGAACACCTTGTTCTTGCCCTTGCGCAGAAGGGTGTTGACCGCGGTCACCTTGACGTCGAACAGTTTCTCGATCGCGGCCTTGATCTGCGGCTTGGTGGCGTTGCGCGCCACCTTGAACACGAACTGGTTGTTTTCGGACGCGATCGTCGCCTTCTCCGTGATCACGGGCGCGACGATCGTGTCGTAGTGGCGAGCGTCCTTGGTCATTTGAACCGCGCCTCCAGCGCTTCGATCGCGCCCTTGGTCAGCACGAGCTTCTCCCGGCGCATGATGTCGTAGACGTTGAGTCCCTGGATCGGCAGCACGTCGATCTGGGGCAGGTTGCGCGCGGCGACCGCGAACTTCTCCTGCACCTGCGCGCCGTCGATGATCAGCGCGTTGGCGATCGCAGCCTTGGCGAAGGACTCGCGCAGAACCTTGGTCTTGCCCTCGGCGAGCTCCGCGTTCTCCCAGACCACGAGGCCGCCGGCGCGAAACTTCGCCGACAGGGCGTGGCGCAGAGCGAGCGCGCGCACCTTCTTGGGCAGGTCATGCTCGTGGCTGCGCACCACCGGACCCATCGCGCGCCCGCCGCCGCGGAACTGCGGCACGCGCGCGGAGCCGTGACGGGCGCCGCCGGTGCCCTTCTGCTTGTACATCTTCTTGCCGGTGCGATGGATATCGGCGCGGCCCAGCGTCTTGTGGTCGCCCGACTGGCGCTTGGCGAGCTGCCAGCGCACCATGCGGGCGATGAGATCGGCGCGCGGCTCGAGACCGAAGATCGCGTCGTCGAGCTCGACCGAGCCCGCCTCGCCGCCGTCCATCGACGTCATGTCGAATTTCATGACCGTCATTCTCCCTTCGGCGCTTCGGCCGGCGCGGCGTCGTGAGCCGCCTCGTGAATCCGGAACTTGCCTGGAACCGGCGCGTCCTTCGGCAGCGGCTTCTTCACCGCGTCGCGCACGGCGATCCAGCCGCCCGCGTTGCCCGGCACCGCTCCCTGAACCAGGATCAGGCCGCGCTCGACATCGGTCTGCACGACGCGCAGGTTCTGGGTCGTGACCTGATCGACGCCCATGTGGCCCGCCATCTTCTTGTTCTTCCAAGTCTTGCCGGGGTCCTGACGGCCGCCGGTCGAACCGTGCGAACGGTGCGAGACCGAGACGCCGTGGGTCGCCCGAAGGCCGCCGAAGTTCCAGCGCTTCATCGGGCCGGCAAAACCCTTGCCGATCGTCACACCGGTGACATCGACATATTGTCCAACGGTGAAATGATCAGCGGTGATCTCGGCCCCGACTGGAATGAGCTTGTCCTCGGCGACGCGGAACTCGGCCAGGCGCATCTTCGGCTCGACGTGCGCGACGGCGAAACGCCCGCGCTCGGCCTTGGAGACGTTCTTGACCTTGGCCTTGCCGATGCCGAGCTGGAGGGCGGTGTAGCCGTTCTTGTCCTGCGTGCGGTGCGCGACGACCTGACAGCCCTCGACCTGGAGAACCGTGACCGGAACGTGCTCGCCGGCGTCGGTGAAGACGCGGGACATGCCCAGCTTCTTTGCGATGATGCCTGAACGCATTGGCGTTTATCCTTCGTGGGCGCATGCGGGCGGAACCGCGGAGGCGCCCGGCAAATCCTCAGAGCTTGATCTCGACGTCGACGCCGGCGGCGAGATCGAGCTTCATCAACGCGTCCACCGTCTGCGGCGTCGGATCGACGATGTCCAGCACCCGCTTGTGCGTGCGAATCTCGAACTGCTCGCGTGACTTCTTGTCGACGTGCGGCGACCGGTTCACCGTGAACTTCTCGATCCGCGTCGGCAGGGGAATCGGCCCGCGAACCCTGGCGCCGGTGCGCTTGGCCGTGGACACGATCTCCTTCGTCGAAGCGTCGAGCACACGGTGATCGAACGCCTTGAGACGGATCCGGATGTTTGTCGTGTTCATTCTTTCAATCCTTGCCGGCGCGGACGGGGCGTCGACCGCCCCGCCGTGGTTCGCTGGTCGTGAGCCTTACTCGGTGATCGACACGACCACGCCCGAGCCGACCGTGCGGCCGCCCTCGCGAATGGCGAAGCGCAGCTTCTCCTCCATCGCGATCGGCACGATGAGCGCCACGCTGATCGTCACGTTGTCGCCCGGCATCACCATTTCGGTCCCGTCCGGCAGCTGCACGATTCCGGTCACGTCGGTCGTGCGGAAGTAGAACTGCGGGCGGTAGTTGGTGAAGAACGGCGTGTGACGACCGCCCTCTTCCTTGGTGAGGATGTAGGCTTCCGCCTTGAACTTGGTGTGCGGCTTGACCGAGCCGGGCTTGCAGAGCACTTGGCCGCGCTCGACGTCCTCGCGCTTCGTGCCGCGCAGCAGGCAGCCGACGTTGTCGCCCGCCTCGCCCTGGTCGAGCAGCTTGCGGAACATTTCGACGCCGGTCACGGTGGTCTTGAGCGTCGGACGCAGGCCGACGATCTCGACTTCCTCGCCGACCTTGATGATGCCGCGCTCGATGCGGCCGGTCACGACGGTGCCGCGGCCCGAGATCGAGAACACGTCTTCGACCGGCATCAGGAACGGCTGGTCCTTCGGACGCTCCGGCTGAGGAATGTAGTCGTCGACCGCCTGCATCAGCTTGAGAATGGCGTCGTGGCCGATCTCGGGCGACTTGTTCTCGAGCGCCATCAGCGCCGAGCCCTTGACGATCGGGATGTCGTCGCCGGGAAACTCGTAGCGCGACAGGAGCTCGCGCACTTCGAGCTCGACAAGCTCGAGCAGCTCCGGATCGTCGACCATGTCGACCTTGTTCATGAACACCACGAGCGCCGGAACGCCGACCTGGCGGGCGAGCAGGATGTGCTCGCGGGTCTGCGGCATCGGGCCGTCGGCGGCCGAGACGACGAGGATCGCGCCGTCCATCTGTGCGGCGCCGGTGATCATGTTCTTGACGTAGTCGGCGTGGCCGGGGCA
>CAIZGR010000320.1 GCA_903932535.1 uncultured Hyphomicrobiales bacterium
CGACACTAATACGAGTAGCGTTCCAATCGCTACTCGATGGCCGCTCAATTTGGCCAGTTTAATTGTCGCTAAGCGGCCATCATAATTGTCGCGCTGCACTGTCAGAAGATACCTGATGTGGGGACGCGTCCTGGGAGGGACCGGCGAGCAGCAGACGGGCGGCGGCGCAGTCGTCTCGCTCGCGACGCCGTTCCTCGACGCCCAGGGCGGGCAATACCACGCGAGCTACGGCGGCATACAGGCGGGCGTCGATCTCTGGCGGCGGACCGGCCCGGACGGATCACATGACGACGCCGGTCTTTATGTCGGCCACCTCTACGCGAAGGCCGATGTCGATCAAGTCTATTGGGCGGCCGGCGCCGGCAGAGTCAGCATGAACGCGGATTCCCTCGGCGCCTACTGGACGCATTTCGGACCGCAGGGCTGGTATCTGGACGGCGTGCTTCAGGGCACGTGGTTCAGCGACGTGAAGGGCGTCACCAACCTCGCCGGCATGACCGTTTCCGGCTGGGCGATCACGGCCTCGCTGGAAGGGGGGTATCCGTTCCGTCTCGCCCCGTCCTGGATCCTCGAACCGCAGGCGCAACTGATCGACCAGTACACGGACATGGGCTCGGGCGCCGATTTTTTCGGATCGACCAGCTTCGGAGGCGCCGACGACCTGCGCGGGCGGATCGGAGCGAAACTCTCCTACGTCGTCCCGGGCGGCCCCGGCGGCGCGATCGGAAACGGCTTTCCCCTGACGCTCTGGGGCCGCGTCAATCTCTGGCGCGACTTCGCCGGCAGCGCGCCTGCTGCGACTTTCGCCTCGCTTTCGTGGCCGAGTCCCGGGACGCTGGAGGGAAGGTTCGGTGGGACGTGGGGCGAGGTCGACGCAGGCGTCGACGCGGCCCTCACGAAGTCCGTCAGGGTCTACGGCTCCGCCTTCTACGACCATTCGATCGACGGCGACCGGGGCTGGAGCGCGGGCGGCAGGATCGGCCTCGGGGTTCAGTTCTAGTGGTCATGCGTCATGAAGATTGAAAGGCGGCGGTATTTCCTCCGCCACCCTGGTCGCGCTTGCGCGCGCGCGGGCGCAGGCTCTTGTGGGCGAGGGTTGGAATGGGGCGTCGCGCCGCCTTCTCATCGTGAAGCGCGAGTCCCGAAGTTCCCTGGGTCCGCGCGCGCCCCATCCCTGCCTTCCCCCACCATAGGACGTCGAGACCCGCCCGCCGTTCGACGGGCCATGCGAGAAAGGACAACGCCCTCAAATTGATCGGCGCAGACCCCTAGACCCGGACGCGCTGAAACGCAGTTGAGAATTCGGGATTGCTAGAACGCAATTCCGGATGAGGCAGACCGAATGGCGCTTGCCTCAATGCTTGTAAAAAACAAGGTAGTCGGATTATGTCAAGGTTTGAAGTTTCAAAGAATACGCTGTCTCATCTGTTTACAGTATCATCAGCCGCAATGTTGCTCGCAACGACCTACCCTGCTGGCGCGGGGACTCTGACCTACACGCTCGCCACAATCACCGGGCCGGAGTTGACGCTTGTTACGCCGGTTGCTGGTCCATCCATGGCCGGCCTGATCCATCTCACCACTGCGAGCGGGACCGTCGAAGCTTGGTGCGTCGACCTGCCCGACGCGCTTGCTCAGGCGGGGGGAACCTACAATGTCGGTTCGTCTGCGGCCTTGAACGGGTCGCCCGGCGCGCCGGCGCTGACGGCGGACCAGATCGGCGAGATCGGCGCCCTCGCCAGGCATGGCGCGTCCTTGGTCCATAACCCCGGCGCCTACACCTCGGATCAGGTCGCGGCTGCGATCCAGATCAGCATATGGGAGGTCGAATACGGCGCGACCGCCCACACCGGCTTCACATACAGCCCCACCTTGGGCTCGCCGATCGACACGGCGCCGCCGAGCCCCGCCGGCTTGGTTGCGCAATTTCTGGCCAACGTCGGCCCGGGCAATCCCTGGGGCGAATACTCCGGGTTCAAGGTGCTCTACACCAATGCGTCGACGAACAATCAGACCCTCGTGACGAGCGTCCCCGAGCCGTCCACCTGGGCGACGATGCTCGCCGGCTTCGCGAGCCTCGGCATAGCCGGCTACCGCCGGCGTCTGGCGAGCCGCACGAGGCCCGCCGTCTAGCCGGCGTGCGAAAGGCGGGCGTCTCTCCGGTCGCGCGATACCGGAAAGGCGCCCGCTCTCCGCCGCTCGGGCCGGAGCGCAAGACCAGCCCGGCGCAACGCCCCGCCTCACAGAATGAACCGGCTCAGGTCGGCGTCGCCCGCGAGATCGCCGACATGCTTCTCGATGAACGCCTCGTCGATCGGCACCGTCTCGCCGGACCGGTCGGCGGCGGTGAAGCTCACGTCGTCGAGCGCGCGCTCCATCACCGTCTGGAGCCGGCGGGCGCCGATGTTCTCGACCGAGCCGTTGACCTTGGCGGCGATGCGCGCGATCGCGGCGATCGCCCCTTCCGAGAATTCGAGCTTCACGCCTTCGGTCTGCATCAAGGCCACATACTGCTTGATCAGGCTCGCCTCGGTGTCGGTGAGAATGCGCTTGAAGTCCTCCTCGGTCAGCGATTTCAGCTCGACCCGGATCGGCAGGCGGCCCTGAAGCTCGGGCAGCAGGTCGGAGGGCCGGGCGATGTGGAAGGCGCCGGAGGCGATGAACAGGATATGATCCGTCTTGACCGTGCCGTGCTTGGTGGCGACCGTCGTCCCCTCGATCAGCGGCAAAAGGTCGCGCTGAACGCCTTCGCGGGAGACGTCGGCCCCGCCCCTGCCTTCTCGCGCGCAGATCTTGTCGATCTCGTCGAGGAACACGATGCCGTTGCTCTCGACCTCGGCGATCGCGTCGCGCACGATCGCGTCCTGGTCGAGCAGCTTGTCGGCCTCCGCCGCCACCAGCGGCTCGCGCGCCTCGGCCACCGTCATGCGCTTCGGCTTCGTCCGCTGGCCCTTGCCGAAAATGTCGGCGATGTTGATCGCGCCGATCGAGGCGCCGGGCATGTTGGGCAATTCGAACATCGGCATGCCCGAGCCGGTCTGCGGCAGCTCGATCTCGACATCCTTGTCGTCGAGCTCGCCCGCGTGAAGTTTACGCCGAAACGCTTCGCGGGTCGCCGAGGACGAGCCGGCGCCCACGAGCGCGTCGAGCAGCCTCTCCTCGGCGGCGAGCTCGGCCTTGGCCTCGATGTCCTTGCGCTTGCGGCTCTTGGTCAGCGCGATGCCGACTTCGACGAGGTCGCGCACGATCTGCTCGACGTCGCGCCCGACATAGCCGACCTCGGTGAACTTGGTCGCCTCGACCTTCAGAAACGCCGCGCCGGCGAGCCG
>CAIZGR010000321.1 GCA_903932535.1 uncultured Hyphomicrobiales bacterium
CACTGCACCTTGTCGAACCAGGCGCCGGAGATCTCCGGGGTCACGTTGAAGACCGCGCGCGCAGCCATCTCCCGGTCGCTGCGGTTCTCTGCGCGAAAGAACACGGTCGCGGCCTTGCCTGTGCGGACGTGGATCGCATCGGTCTCGGGCGCGAAGCGCCATGGCAGGCCCGGCGCGACGTTGGCGTCGAAGGCGACGCGAAGGACGCGGCGGCCCTCCCGCCCGTCGTCGCCGGCCGCCCTCTGCGGCGTGCCCTCGTAGCCGGTCGCCCGGCAGAACAGGGCGTAGAATGGCACGGCCGCATAGGAGAGGCCGATCATGGCGAGCGCGAGCGAAGCGGTGCCGAGCGCATAGCGCCGGGTTCCCTGCGCGCCGCCGTCGCTCACGGGCGCCCCGCATGGCCGGCGAGCACCGGTTCCACGTGGTCGTCCAGGCCCGGAATGCGCGGCGGCGTCTCGAAAGTATGGAACGGCGGCGGCGAGGGCAGCGTCCATTCGAGCGTGGTCGCCCCCGGCCCCCACGGATTGGCCCCCGCCGCCCGCTTGGCCGCGAACGCCTCGTAGACGAGATACAGGAACACGAGCGTCGCCGCCCCCGAAATGTAAGCCCCGATCGAGGAGACGAAATTCCAGGTCGTATAAGCGTCGGTATAGTCGACGAGGCGCCGCTCCATGCCGGCGAAGCCCAGGAAATGCTGCGGGAAGAACGTGATGTTGATGCCGGCGAACATCAGCCAGAAATGCCACTTCGCCAGCCGTTCGTCGTACATATAGCCGGTCATCTTGGGGAACCAGTAGTAGAAGCCGGCGAAGATCGAGAACACCGCCCCGAGCGACATCGTGTAGTGGAAATGCGCGACGACGTAATAGGTGTCGTGCAGGTAGCGGTCGACGGAGGCGTTGGCGAGCACGACCCCGGTGACGCCCCCGACCGTGAAGACGAAGATGAAGCCGATCGCCCACAGCATCGGGGGCCTCAGCGACAGCGAGCCGCCCCACATGGTGGCGATCCAGGAGAAGATCTTCACGCCCGTAGGGATCGCGATCACCATGGTGGCGAACACGAAATAGCGCTGCGCGCCGAGCGAGAGGCCGGTGGTGAACATGTGGTGCGCCCACACGACGAAGCCCAGGAGGCCGATCGCGCACATGGCGTAGACCATGCCGGCGTAGCCGAACACCGGCTTTCTGGAGAAAGTGGCGACGACTTGGCTGATGATCCCGAAGCCCGGAATGATCAGGATGTAGACCTCGGGGTGGCCGAAGAACCAGAAGAGGTGCTGGTAGAGGATCGGATCGCCGCCGCCCGCCGGGTCGAAGAACGTGGTGTGGAAGTTGCGGTCGGTGAGCAGCATGGTCAGCGCCCCGGCCAGCACCGGCAGCGCGAGCAGGAGCAGGAACGCCGTCACCAGCACCGACCACGGGAAGAGCGGCATGCGCATCATCGTCATGCCGGGCGCGCGCATGTTGAAGATGGTGGCGATGAAGTTGATCGAGCCCAGGATCGACGAGACGCCGGCCAGATGCATCGCCAGGATGACGAAATCCATCGCCGGCCCGGGCGCGCCCACGTTCGACGACATCGGCGGATAGAGCACCCAGCCGCCGCCGAACCCGTGGAACCCCGGCGAGCCCTCGACGAACAGGGAGGTGAACAGGAGGCAGAACGAGGCGGCGAGCATCCAGAACGACATGTTGTTGAGCCTCGGGAAGGCCATGTCGGGCGCGCCGATCATCAGCGGCACGAACCAGTTGCCGAAGCCGCCCATCAGCGCCGGCATCACCATGAAGAAGATCATGATGACGGCGTGGCTGGTGAAAAACACGTTATACATGTTTTTTGCGGCGTCGAGCGAGCCGTCGCCGGTCATGATCGCGGAAATGGCCGGGAAGACCTGGATTCCCGGCGTCATCAATTCGGCGCGGATCGCGACCGAGAGCAGCGTCCCGAGAACGCCGCCGCAGACCGCGAGCACGAGGTACATCGTGCCGATGTCCTTGTGGTTGGTCGAGAACAGGTAGCGCCGCCACCCGGTCGGAAGCTGGTGTTCATGGCCCGGAAGGGCGTGGGCCTCGTGGTCCGCGATGCTGGTGAAGGACGCCATGGTCTCGAGTCCTGCTCAGGGTTTCAGGGGCGCGCGCGCGCTCGGCGCCGCGGCGGCGAGGTCGGCGCCGCCGGCCGAGGCGAAGGCTTTTTTGGCCTTCTCCAGCCAAGCGTCGTAGACCTGCTGGCTCACGACATGGAACTCGATCGGCATGAACGCATGGTCGATGCCGCAGATGTTGGAGCACTGGCCGTAGAAGACGCCCTCCTGCCCGGCCTTGAACCACGCCTTGTTCAGCCGGCCCGGGACCGCGTCGATCTTCACCCCGAACGAGGGGATCGAGAACGAGTGGATGACGTCCTGCGAGACGACGTCGATCTCGACCACCTTGCCGACCGGGACGTAAGCGGCGTTGTCGACCGACAGCAGGCGGATGTCGCCGGGCGCGAGGTCCTTGTCCTCCTTGACGATCGAATCGTAGGAAAAGCCGCCGGCCGTCTTGGGATACGCGTAGGTCCAGTGCCACTGCGAGGCGGTCGCCTTGATCGTCAGCTCGGGCTCCGGGATGACCAGTTGCTGGGTCAGGAGCCGAAAGGACGGAACGGCGACGATCACCAGCACGAGCGCCGGCAGTACGGTCCAGGCGATCTCGAGCGGTCCGTTGTGCGTGGTGCGCGTGGGCGTCGGATGCGCGTTCTCGTTGAAGCGGAACACGACATAGGCGAGCAGAAACAGCACCAGCAGGGAGATGCCGACCGTCACCGGCAGCAGGATGGCGTTGTGCAGCCACTGGATGTCGCTGGCGACGGGGCTGTTGGCCGGCAGGAAGCCGACCTGGCCCTGCTCGGGCGCGCCGAGCAGCGCCGCTCGAGAGGGACCTGCGGCGACAATCGCCAATCCCGTGGCGAGCCCGGTCCGAAACGGGATCGATGCGCGTTCCTGCACTGACGGCCTCCGCTCAGCCCCCCACATCGGCGCGCTGTCGCGCCTGACACAGTTCGAACGCCCGCCAGCCGTTTCTTGTTTCATGCGACATTACATCGCAGGGCAGACGATTGACAACCGTATTTCGAAATCGCGCTAAGCCGATTTCCGCGACGACGCCCGACTCTTTTGTCTGGCCCGCCATGCGTCACCCGGCGCATCGCGGGCGAATCGCCGCCGAGGATGCGGCTGCATGGCACGCGGCGGCGCGCGGCCGTGCGCGCGGCGCCCCGCACGGCTGCCCTGCTCGACGAGCTGGTCCGGACGGCGTGAGTCTTTTTTCCGCTTGGCGTATGGCGCCCGGCGCGCTCTATAACGGGGTCGGTCGTCGAACCGCGAACGTCCTCGCGAATGCGCGGGAGGACCCCCGAGGAGAATCGTCATGGCGTTGGGTGCAGGCGAAGACTTTCGACGGCCTGTCACACTCGCGCTCTCAGCCCTCGTGCTGATCGGCTGGCTCCTCGCCGCCTGGCTCTGGACCGAGGCTTCCCGCGCCCGGAGCGAAATGACGGTGTCGTTGCACGCCGCTGAAAAGGCGCGCGAAACCCTGGCGGCCGATCTCCAGAACCTTCAGAAGGCGGCCGGGACCGCGGCCCGCCTCGAGGTCCAGGCGACCGAGGCGGAGAAGGCCCTGTCCGAGGCGTCGGCGGCGCGCGCTTCGGCGCAGAACGAACTCGCCGATCTCACCAAGCAGATCAACGACGCCAAGCTCGCCATCTCCGGATCGCAGGAGGAGGCGAGCGCGAAATCGGGCGAACTCCGGTCGGTCGACGCCCGCCTCAAGGAAGAAACCGACCGGCTGGGCGCGCTGCAAAGCCAGAATCAGGGCCTCGCGACCGAACAGACGCGGCTCCAGGGCCAGATCGAGGACGCCCGCGCCGCCCTGGCCGAGGCGCAAAACCAGTCCGGCGCGGCGCAGAAACAGCTCCAGACGCTGCAGAGCCAGATCAGCGCGGCGAACGCCGAGTTGACCGCGTATCAGCGGCAAATCCACGACGGCCGCCGCGCCGCCGGCCCGGCGCATTGACGGGGGCGGGATGAGCGCAGCGATCAATGCCCACACGACGACGCCGGGTCGCGTTGCCCGCCGCGCCGGGCGTGTTAGAACCTGTATCAGAGGGCGCGCCGGGGTCCGGTGGCCGGGGTTTTGCGCTCGGGAGCGAAGTTAGATGGTCGATCTCACCCTAGACAACGCCAGGGCGACGCGAGCTGACGTCGCGCGGAGCCCCACCGTCGCCGAGCTCAAGGCCTCGGTGCTGGCCAAGCTGACCTATTCCGTCGGCAAGGTTCCCGAGGTCGCGAGCCCCCGCGACTGGTTTCTCGCCGTGGCCTTCGCCACCCGCGACCTCGTCGTCGACCGCTGGCTGCATTCGACCGCCGAGGTCTACGCCGACGGGCGCAAACGGGTTTACTACCTGTCCCTCGAATTCCTGATCGGCCGGCTGCTGTTCGACGCCATGACCAACCTCGGCGTCGCCGAGCCGATGGCGGAGGCTTTGCAGGAACTCGGCGTCAATCTGACCGAGCTGAGACGGGTCGAGCCGGACGCGGCGCTCGGCAACGGCGGCCTCGGGCGCCTCGCCGCCTGCTTCATGGACAGCATGGCGACCCTCCAGATCGCCGCCCACGGCTACGGCATCCGCTACGACAACGGGCTCTTCCGCCAGATCATCCGCAGCGGTTGGCAGCAGGAGACCCCCGAGGACTGGCTGACCAACGGCAATCCCTGGGAGTTCGAGCGCCTCGAATACACCTACGCCATCGGCTTCGGCGGATGGGTCGAGATGATCCAGGGCGAAGACGAGCGCACCGGCCACGTCTGGCATCCGGGAGAGACGGTCGAGGCGGTCGGCTTCGACACGCCGATCGTCGGCTGGCGCGGCAAGCACGTCAACACTTTGCGGCTGTGGTCGGCGCGCGCTCCCGATCCGTTCAAGCTCGACGCCTTCAACGCCGGCGATTTCGTCGGCGCGCTCTCGAACGCCGTCCGCGCGGAATCCATCTCCAAGGTCCTCTATCCGAGCGACGCGACGCCGGCCGGCCAGGAGCTGCGCCTGAGGCAGGAATATTTCTTCGCCGCCGCTTCGCTGCTCGATCTCGTCCGCCGCCATATCCGGCAGCACGGCGACATCCGCACGCTCGGCGACCATGCCGCCGTCCAGCTCAACGACACCCATCCCGCCATCGCGGTCGCCGAGCTGATGCGCATCCTCGTCGACCTGAACGGCCTCGACTGGGACGACGCCTGGACCGTCACGCAGGCGACCATTTCCTACACCAACCACACGCTTCTGCCCGAGGCGCTGGAGAGCTGGCCGGTTCCGCTGATGGAGCGGCTGCTGCCGCGCCACATGCAGATCATCTACCTGATCAACGCCGCGCACCTCGACAGCGCGCGCCGGCGCGGCTTTCAGGATTCCGGCCTGCTGGCGTCGATCTCGCTGATCGACGAGCACGCGGGCCGGCGCGTGCGCATGGGCAACCTCGCCTTCATCGGCTCGCACAAGATCAACGGCGTCTCGGGCCTGCACACCGATCTGATGCGCAAGACCGTCTTCCACAACCTCAACGCCATTTATCCCAACCGCATCGTCAACAAGACGAACGGAATCACCTTCCGCCGCTGGCTGATCGAGTGCAATCCGGGGCTCGCCCGGATCATCACCTCGGCGGTCGGCGAAAGGGCGCTCGAGAACGCCGAGGCGCTCAAGACGTTCGCCGCCTTCGCCAACGACCCGGCGATGCAGGCCGAGGTCGCCGCGGCGCGGCGCGCGGCCAAGACGGCGCTCGCCCGCCATGTCGCCGTCCAGCTCGGGCAGCGCATCGATCCGGACTCGATGTTCGACGTCCAGATCAAGCGAATCCACGAATACAAGCGCCAGCTTCTCAACATTCTCGAGACGGTCGCGCGCTACAACGCCATCCGCGCCAATCCGACCCTCGACTTCGCGCCGCGGGTGAAGATCTTCGCCGGCAAGGCGGCGGCGAGCTACACCCAGGCCAAGCTGATCATCAAGCTCGCCATCGACGTCGCCAAGGTCGTCAATTCCGATCCCACGGTGCGCGGGCTTCTCAAGGTGGTGTTCCTGCCGAACTACAACGTCTCGCTCGCCGAGACGATCATTCCCGCGGTCGACCTGTCGGAGCAGATCTCGACCGCCGGCATGGAAGCCTCCGGCACCGGCAACATGAAGATGGCGCTCAACGGCGCGCTGACGATCGGCACGCTCGACGGCGCCAACGTCGAGATGCGCGACCTCGTCGGCGACGACAACATCTTCATCTTCGGCCTGACCGCGTCCGAGATCGAAGCGGCGCGGGCGCAGGGCATCGACGCCTCGGCGCGCATCGCGGCGTCGCCGGCGCTGCGCGAGGCGCTCGACGAGATCGCCTCGGGCGTCTTCTCCATCGACGACACCGGACGCTATCGCGGCTTGGTCGATACGCTCACGCATTACGACTACTTCATGCTGTGCGCCGACTTCGACGCCTACTGGCAGGCGCAGAAGCGCGTCGACGAGGTCTGGCGCGACCGCTCGCGGTGGATGCGATCGAGCATCATCAACACCGCCAACGTCGGCTGGTTCTCGTCCGATCGCACGATCGCGGAATACGCTAAAGACATTTGGAACGCGCCGTTCAAGCCGGTCGGCTGAGGACGGAGCCGGGAGGGCTAAAATGGAGGTTTGGAGAGCGCGGGACGCCGACATCGAGGCGATCCATGCCGCACGCTGCGGCAATCCGTTCGCGGTGCTCGGTCCGCATCTGACCAGCGCCGGTTGGGTCATCAGAGTGTTCGCGCCCGACGCGCTGAGCGTGCGGACGCTGACCCGCGAGGGAGAACTGCTCGCGGAGCTCGATCGGCGCAAGGACGACTTCTTCGAGGCGCTGATTCCGTCGGCGAAGGAGCGCCCCCTCTACCGGGTCGAGGTGGAGACGGCCCATGGGACGTCGTCCTACATCGATTCCTACGCTTTCGGTCCGGCGCTCGGGCCGATGGACGACTATCTCCTGCGCGAGGGATCGCACCGGCAGCTCTACCGCCGCCTCGGCGCCCAGTTCATCACGCACGAGGGCGTCGACGGCGTGCTGTTCGCCCTCTGGGCGCCCAACGCGTCGCGCGCTTCGGTGGTCGGCGACTTCAATCACTGGGACGGACGGCGCTGCCAGATGCGCAAGCGCTTCGACAGCGGCCTGTGGGAGATTTTCGTCCCGCACATCGGGGCCGGGACGGTCTACAAGTTCGAGCTGAACGGGCCGGACGGCGCCTTGCTGCCGCTCAAGGCCGATCCCTTCGGCTTCGCGGCGGAGCTCAGGCCCTCGACCGCGTCCGTTGTCGCCGACAGCGCCGATTTCGTCTGGAACGACGCCGAATACATGCGCACCCGCGCCGAGGGCGAGCCGCGCCGCAAGCCGATGACGGTCTACGAGGCCCATCTCGGATCGTGGAAGCGGCATCTCGACGGCTCGTTCCTCTCCTACGACGAGCTCGCCGACGAGCTCATCCCCTATGTCGCCGGCATGGGCTACACGCATGTCGAGCTGCTTCCGATCAGCGAGCACCCGCTCGACGAATCCTGGGGCTACCAGCCGCTGGGCCTGTTCGCGCCGACGCGACGCCACGGCGAGCCGGCGGGTTTCGCCCGCTTCGTCGACAAGGCCCACGCCGCCGGCCTCGGCGTGATCGTCGACTGGGTCCCGGCGCATTTCCCGACCGACGAGCACGGGCTCGCGCATTTCGACGGCACCGCCCTTTACGAGCACGCCGACCCGCGCAAGGGCTTCCATCCCGACTGGAACACCGCGATCTACAATTTCGGCCGGCACGAGGTCGCGAACTTCCTTTATTGCAATGCGCTCTATTGGGTCGACCGCTTCCATATCGACGGTCTGCGCGTCGACGCCGTCGCCTCGATGCTCTACCTCGACTATTCGCGGCGCGAGGGCGAGTGGCTGCCCAACGCAGACGGCAGCAAGGAGAACCGCGAGGCGATCGCCTTCCTGCGCCACGCCAACGAGCTGGTCTACGGAGGCTTCCCCGGCGCGATCACCATCGCCGAGGAATCGACCGCGTTCACCGGCGTGTCGGCGCCGACCGACCATGGAGGGCTCGGCTTCGGCTTCAAATGGAACATGGGCTGGATGCACGACACGCTCGAGTACATGACGCACGATCCGATCTATCGCCGCTGGAGCCACGACAAGATGACGTTCGGGCTCCTCTACGCCTTCAGCGAGAACTTCGTCCTGCCGATCTCCCACGACGAGGTCGTCCACGGCAAAGGCTCGGTGGTGAGCAAGATGCCCGGCGACGAGTGGCAGCGCTTCGCCAACGCCCGCGCCTTCTACGGATTCATGTGGGGGCATCCCGGCAAGAAGCTCCTGTTCATGGGCCAGGAATTCGGGCAGACGATGGAATGGAACGCGTCGGAGTCCCTGCCCTGGTGGCTGCTCGACCACTGGCCGCATCAGGGCGTTCAGGCGCTCGTGCGCGACCTCAACCGTATCTATCGCGAGACGCCGGCGCTCTACGCCCGCGACTGCGAGCCCGAGGGCTTCCGCTGGATCGTGGTCAACGACGACACCCAGTCGGTGCTCGCCTTCCTGCGCCGCGGCGCGCAGAGCGATCCGCCGGTCGCGGTGGTGTGCAACTTCACGCCCGAGCCGCGCATGAACTACCGCCTCGGCCTGCCGTACGAAGGCCACTGGCGCGAGGCGCTCAACAGCGACGCGGGCGCCTACGGCGGCTCGAACCTGGGGAATCTGGGCGGCGTCATCGCGGAGCCGAAGCCGTCGCATGGTTTCCCCTGCTCGGCGACGGTGGTTCTGCCGCCGCTCGCCACGGTGTACCTCGTCTTCACGCCGCCAGGCGCCGAGCAGCCCCCCGCCTGAGGAGGACTCCGAAATGCCCAGGACACGCACCGCCAAGGAGATGGGCCTTGCCCCGCCCTACTCCCGCCACGCCATGGCCTACGTCCTCGCCGGAGGGCGGGGCAGCCGCTTGCTGGAGCTGACCGACCGGCGGGCCAAGCCCGCGGTCTATTTCGCCGGCAAGTCGCGGATCATCGACTTCGCGCTTTCCAACGCGCTCAATTCCGGCATCCGCCGCATCGCGGTGGCGACGCAATACAAGGCTCACAGCCTCATTCGTCACCTCCAGCGCGGCTGGAACTTTCTCAGGCCCGAGCGCAACGAGAGCTTCGACATCCTGCCGGCCTCGCAGCGCGTCTCGGAGACCATGTGGTATCTCGGCACCGCCGACGCGGTCTATCAGAACATCGATATCATCGAGAGCTACAACCCGCAGTTCATGGTCGTGCTGGCCGGCGACCACGTGTACAAGATGGACTACGAGAAGATGCTGCAGCAGCACGTCGACTCGGGCGCGGACGTCACGGTCGGCTGTCTCGAAGCCTCGCTCGAGGAGGCGAAGGGCTTCGGCGTCATGCACGTCGACGACGAGAACACGATCATCGAATTCCTCGAGAAGCCCAAGAATCCGCCGCACATGCCGGGCAACCCGGATATGGCGCTGTGCAGCATGGGCATCTACGTGTTCGAGGTTTCGTTCCTGCTCGACCTCCTCAAGCAGGACGCCGCCGATCCGGCCTCGAGCCACGACTTCGGCAAGGACATCATTCCCTACATCGTCAAGCACGGCAAAGCCGTCGCCCACCACTTCTCCCACTCCTGCGTGCGCTCCACGGAGGAGGCCAAGCACTACTGGCGCGACGTCGGAACCGTCGACGCCTACTGGGAGGCCAACGTCGACCTCACCGACGTCGTGCCCGACCTCGACCTCTACGACCGCGGCTGGCCGATCTGGACCTACGGCGAGATCACCCCGCCGGCCAAGTTCGTCCACGACGTCGACGGCCGCCGAGGCCTCGCGATCCAGTCGCTGCTGTCTGGCGGATGCATCGTCTCGGGCGCCTCGATCAGCCGCTCGCTGGCCTTCACCGGCGTCCACGTCCATTCCTACTCGACGATCCACGAGGCGGTCATCCTGCCCTACGCCCAGATCGGGCGGCACGTCCGGCTCAACAAAGTGGTGATCGACAGCGAGGTGAAGATTCCCGACGGCCTCGTCATCGGCGAGGACCCGGTGCTCGACGCCAAGCGGTTCCGGCGCACCGAGAACGGCGTCACCCTCGTCACCGGCCCGATGATCGAAAAGCTCAAGGCATGAGCGGCTTGAAGGTTCTTTCCGTCGCCTCCGAGGTCTTTCCGCTCGTCAAGACCGGCGGTCTCGCCGACGTCGCCGGCGCCCTGCCCGGCGCGCTCGCCGGCGAAGACGTCGACATGCGGACGCTCATTCCCGGCTACCCCGCGGTCAAGGACAAGCTCGGCGGCGCGGAGGTCGCGCACGAATACCCCGATCTCTTCGGCGGCCCCGCGCAAGTTCTCGCCGGCCGCGCGGCGGGGCTGGATATTTTCGCCCTCGACGCGCCGCACCTCTTCGACCGTCCCGGCAACCCTTATCTCGGCCCGGACGGAACCGACTGGCCCGACAACGGGCGCCGCTTCGCCGCGCTCGCGCGGGTCGGCGCCGACATCGGGCTCGGCGCGATCCTCGGGTTCCAGCCGGACGTCGTGCATGCGCACGACTGGCAGGCCGGCCTCGCGCCCGCCTATCTCGCGTACGCCGGCCAGCCCGCGCCCGGCTCGCTCATCACGGTTCACAACCTCGCCTTTCAGGGCCACTTCCCGGTTTCCATATTCTGGGAGCTCGGGCTGCCCGACCGCGCCCTCAGCTTCGAAGGCGTCGAGTACTTCGGCGGCGTCGGCTACCTGAAGGCCGGCCTCCGGCTCGCCGACGTCGTCACCACGGTCTCGCCGACCTACGCGCGAGAGATCCAGACGCCCGAATTCGGCATGGCCCTCGATGGCCTGCTGCGCGCGCGCGGCGGCGCGGTGCACGGCATCCTCAACGGCGTCGACGAAGCGGTGTGGAATCCGGCGACCGACCCGGCGCTGGCGCAGACCTACAATCCGCTGCGCATCGACATGCGCGCGCGCAACAAGGCGGCCCTGCAGAGCCGGCTGGGACTCGCCCACAGCGTCGACCGGCCGCTGTTCGGCGTGGTGTCGCGCCTGTCCCATCAAAAGGGCCTCGATCTGCTCCTGCATGTCCTGCCCCGGATCGTCGAGCAGGGGGGGCAACTGGGGCTGCTCGGATCGGGCGAGCGCTGGCTCGAATCGGGCTTCGGCGACGCCGCCGCCAGCCGTCCGGGGTCGGTGAGTTGCGTCTTCGACTACGACGAGAAGCTGGCGCATCTCTTCCAGTCCGGCGCAGACTTCATCTTGGTGCCCTCGCGCTTCGAGCCGTGCGGGCTGACGCAACTGTGCGCGCTGCGCTACGGGGCGACGCCGATCGTCTCGCGCGTCGGCGGACTCGCCGACACCGTGATCGACGGCAACGACGCCGCGCTCGCCGCCGGCGTCGCGACGGGCTTTCAGTTCGCCCCGCCGTCGGTCGAGGCGCTCGCCAACGCGATCGACCGGGCGTTCGAGATCTACGGCGATCGCGCGGCGATGCGGCGCATGCGGCTCAACGGCATGCGGGCGGACGTCTCCTGGAGGGGTCCGGCCAAGCGCTACGCCGAGCTCTATCGGTCCGTCGCGCGGACCGCCGCATGAGCGCGAAGGCGACGGATCTCGGTGTCGTCGTCACGCCGCGGGGGCTAGAGGCCGCGCTCGACCTGCCCAACGCCGAAGGCGTCGCGCTGTGCCTTTTCGACGGCGACCGCGAGGTTTCGCGCTTCCCCCTGTCGCGGGGACCCGACCGGATTTTCCGCGGCCTCGCCCCCGGCTTTGCCGCCGGAGCGCGCTACGGGTTTCGCGTCCACGGGCCGTTCGACCCGAACCGCGGCCATCGCTTCGACGCCTCGAAGCTGCTGGCGGACCCTTACGCCTTCGCGTTCGATCGTCCGTTCCAACTGCACCCCTCGATGTTCGCCTTCGGCGAGGACAGCGGCCCGCACGCGCCCAAAGCGATCGCGGGCGCCCCCCCGAAGGGCGAGCCGGGCCGCAGGCGCGTCGCGCCCGAGGCGCTCGTCATCTACGAGCTGAACCTGCGCGGCTTCTCCCGCCTCAATCCGGGGGTCGCGGAGCGTGCGCGCGGAACCTTCGCGGGTCTCGCCGACAAGGCCTCGATCGTCCACCTTTCCGCGCTCGGCGTCACCGCGGTCGAGATCATGCCCGCCGACGCCTTCGTCGACGAGCGCCACCTGCCGCCGCTCGGTCTCGCCAACGCCTGGGGCTACAACGCCGTCGTGTTCGGCGCGCCAGATCCGCGCCTCGCGCCCGGCGGCTGGGCCGAGGTGCGCGCCGCCACCGACGCCCTGCACGAAGCCGGCATGGAGGCGATCCTCGACGTCGTGTTCAACCACAACGGCGAGAGCGACGCGTTCGGCCCGACCCTGTCGTTCCGCGGCCTCGACAACGCGACCTTCTTCCGCCTCGATCCCGCTGATCCGGCGCAATACGTCAACGACGCGGGCACCGGCAATTGCGTGGCGCTCGACCATCCCCTCGTCATCGCGATGACGATCGGCGCGCTGAGGCGGTGGATGGTTCACGGCGGAATCGACGGCTTCCGTTTCGATCTCGCGACCGCGCTCGGACGCGGGCCGAAAGGCTTCGACGCCCGCGCGCCCTTCTTCCAGGCGCTCGACGAAGATCCGATCGTGTCGAAGGCCCGGCTGATCGCCGAGCCCTGGGACATCGGCCCCGGCGGCTACCAGCTCGGCCGCTTCGGACCCGACTGGGCCGAATGGAACGACCATTTTCGCGACGCCGCGCGGCGCTTCTGGCGCGGCGACGCCGGCATGCGGGGGGAGATCGCCACCCGGCTCGCCGGCTCGCGCGACGTGTTCTCCAGCGCCGCCACGCCGTCGAAGAGCGTCAACTTCGTGGTCGCCCACGACGGCTTCACCCTCGCCGACCTCGTCGCCTACGCCCGCAAGCACAACGAGGCCAACGGCGAGCGCAACCGCGACGGGACCGACGCCAACTCTTCATGGAACCACGGCGTCGAAGGCCCGAGCGCCGATCCGGCCGTCGTGGCGGCGCGGGCGCGCGATCAGCGCAACCTGCTGACCCTTCTGCTCGTCGCGCGCGGCGCGCCGATGCTGGCGATGGGGTGCGAGCTCGGCTTCACCCAGGCCGGCAACAACAACGCCTACGCCCAGGACAACGCGACCACGGCGATCCGCTGGGACCGCGCCGACGCGGGGCTCACGCGCTTCGTGAGCCGGCTCGTTCGCGCCCGCCGCGACCATCCCGCGCTGTCGCGCGACGCCTTTCTGACCGGCAAGCCGTTCGACGCGACCGGGCTCGCCGACGTCGAATGGCGCGACGCCGATGGACCGATGTCCCCGGCGGCCTGGAGCGATTCGTCGGGGTCGCTCCTCGTCGCGGTCTTCGCCGCGCCGCGCGAGGGCGGGGTCGACCGGGTCGCTGCGGCGTTGAACCGCGCCGGCGCCAGCGCGGAGCTTGCGCTTCCGCCGCCGCGCGCCGGCATGGCGTGGCGCGTGATCGTCGACACCGACGCGCCGGACGCGCCAGAGCGCCCGCTCGCCATCGCCGACCGCTGCCGGATCGCGGCGCGCGCCTGCCTCATCCTGGCCGAGGGCGAGACCCCCGGCGGCGCCCGCAGCCGAGCGCCCTCCGCAGCGACGATCGACGCGCTCGCCGGCGCGGCCGGGGTCGCCGCCGACTGGTGGGACCTCGGCGGCAAGCGGACCATCGTCTCGCCCGAAAGCAAGATCGCGCTTCTGAAGGCGCTCGGCCTCGCGGCGGCGAGCGAGGACGAAGCCCGCGACAGCCTCGGGCGCGTGCTCGACGAAACGCGCCTGCGCCGCGTCCCGCCGTCCCTGCTCGTGCGCCGGGGCGAGACCGCGTCCGCGCCCGTGCGCGCCGCTCTGGGAACGTGCGAGGCGCGCATCGAGCGCGAAGACGGAAGCGTCGTCGAATGGCGGGCGCCTGCCGGCGTCGCCGTCGAGCGGACGCTCGCCGACGGGCGGACCGTCGCCGAGCAGACTCTCGCCCTGCCGGAGCTGCCGATCGGCCGCCATCGCCTCGTCGTCGACGGCGTCGATTGCGCGCTCACCGTCGCTCCGCCCGCCTGCTGGGGCGCGGAGGACAATCCGAGCAAACGCTTCGGCGTCACCGCGCAGCTCTACGCCCTCCGGCGCGCGGGCGATCAGGGGATCGGCGACTTCTCGACGCTGGCGGAAACCGGCGAAGCGGCCGGCGGCGCCGGAGCGGCCTATCTCGGCGTCAGCCCGATGCACATGCTCTTCCCGCGCGACCGCGAGAAGGCGAGCCCGTATTACCCGTCCGACCGGCGCTTCCTCGATCCGATCCTGATCGACGTTTTCGACGCCGGCCTGCCGCGCGACGCCGACGCGGAAGCGGCGCTGACGGCGCTCGCGCCGCCGGCCGCGTCGGCGTCGGCGACCCGGCTCGTCGACTACTCGGAGGTCTGGCGGGTCAAGCGGACGGCGCTCGAGGCGCTTCACGCCGCCTTCGCCCGCGCCGCCGCGGCGCGGCCTCGCGACGCGCTCGTCGCCGATTATCGCGCCTTCGTCGCCGAGGGCGGCGAGCGGCTGCGCCGGTTCGCCGCCTTCCAGGCGATCGCGGCCTCAGAAGCAGGCGAGAACTGGCGCCAGTGGCCGGAACTCTTACGCGACGGCGACGCGAAAGCGCTCGCGGCGGCGATCGACAGCCATCGGCAAAACTTCGATCTCGCGCTCTTCTGCCAGTGGGTCGCCGACCGGCAACTCGCGCGCGCGGCGGACCGGGCGCGCCGCGGCGGCCTCGGGATCGGCTTCTATCGCGATCTCGCAGTCGGCGCGGCGCCGGACGGGGCCGAGGCCTGGGCGCATGGCGCGGCGCTGACGCGCGGCGCGACGGTCGGCGCGCCTCCTGATCCGTTCTCCCTTCAGGGTCAGAACTGGTGCCTGCCCGCGCCGAACCCGCTCATCGGCGCGCGGCAGGGTTGGAGCGACCTCAGCGCGCTCTACGCCGCCAACATGCGGCACGCCGGCCTGCTGCGCATCGACCACGCGATGGGCCTGCAACGCCTCTTCCTGATCCCGGACGGCGCACGCCCGGCCGACGGCGCCTACTTGTCTTATCCGCTCGACGACCTCGTCGGCCATATCGCGCTCGAAAGCCAGCGCGCGCGATGCATGGTGGTCGGCGAGGATCTCGGCACCGTCGCCGAAGGCTTCCGAAGCCGGATGGCCCGGGCCAACATTCTGGGGATGCGCGTCCTGTGGTTCGAGCGCTCGGGCGCCGGCTTCTCGCCGCCGGCCGGCTATCCGCGGCTGTCGGTGGCCTGCGTCGCCACGCATGATCTTGCGACGCTCGCCGGCTGGTGGCGCGGCGCGGACATCGCCGAACTGCTGGCGCTCGGCCTCCGATCGCTCGCCCAGGCCGGCGACGAGATCGCAGCGCGGCGGGCGGACAAGCGCGGCCTCGTCGCGGCGCTCCTGGCCGCGGGCATGATCGAGGCCGCTCCCGGCGAGGACGCCCCGCTCGACGATGCGACGGCGGCGGCCGTCCACGCCTTCATCGGCGGCGCAGGCTCGCTCTTCGCCAGCGCCCAGATCGACGATCTTGCAGACGAAGCCGTGGCGACCAACCTCCCGGGGACCGACCGCGAGCGGCCCAACTGGCGCATCCGGACAGGCGGCGACGTCGCCGCCGTTTTCGCGAGCCCGCGCGCCCGCGCGATCCTCGCGGCGCTGGCCAAGGGACGGATGTAGCGCCCTCACTCAGGCGCTTCCGAGGAGGCGGCGTTGCATGAAGGCGCTCGGGGCGGCGAGACGCCGCCCCTCTGGAATGTCGTGCGATCCTTCCATCTCTGGAAGGGGACGGCGCTGCCGGGCGCGCGCGTCGCGGGCGGAGGGACCCAAGCCCTCCGGTTCGTTCAGACGGTGATCGAGATCGCCTCACGACCGCGCGGCGTGTCGATCACCCGCATGTTGACCGGCTGCCCCTCGTTCAGATGGGCGATGCCGGCGGCGTTGAGCGCCGAGATGTGGACGAAGATGTCCTTGCCGCCGTCGTCCACCGCGACGAAGCCGAAGCCCTTGGTCTCGTTGAACCACTTGACCTTGCCCCCGATCGGCATGCCCGCCGACGGATCGGGAGGCGCGCGCCGGGGCGTGCGCGGCGCATCGGGGAAGCGGCGCGGCCGTTCGACCGCCGTCGACGTATCCACCGACAGAACGCGCGCGACCTGAGGCCCCTTGGCGCCCGCGGCGACGACGACGCGCATTTTCGAGCCGGGCGGAACCGTGTCGTGTCCCGCCGAATGCAAGGCGGTCGCATGCAGGAACGCGTCGCCCTGTCCGTTCTCCAGCTCCACGAAGCCAAAGCCCTTGTCGTCCTTGAACCACTTCACAGTGGCTTCGACCGACGGCGCGTTCGCCTGGGCGGCGGCGCCGCCGTTCGAGAACGCGTCGTCCAGGGCGCTGTCGGGCCGGGCGCGTCCGCGCGAGAGGTCGCGGCGGGACTCGTAGGGCATCGGCCCGTCGTCGTCGAACCCATGCCTGCGCGGTGTCCAGAAATCCTTACCCTTGTTCATGATCATCCGACTCTATCGACCGAATCATTCCAAGGATCAGCCGCCGCGGTCATCACAGCCGTCCGTCTCGTCGCGAGGCGACGAAATCGATTTGAGGACTCGCAAAGCGAGCGGTCGGCATTCCGGCAAACGCAGCGTTCGCTTACGGCAACCGTCGACACACCCCTTCATTCGCCGCAGGCGCCGGACCACCTCGATCCTGTCGGCATGCCGGTCGCTTGCCTGAGCGTTTGAAAGCTCGCCGAGCGGTCCGACCCCCTTCCGGTCGCGCAGACATTTCCAAATGGCGCCCGGACGCGCAATTAGGGAAACTACGTAAATACTAAGTCTGCTCAAGTCTGCATTGGTCCGATCGAAGTATACGCCGTCACCACAATCAGCCTTTCGGTAGCGAAAGACGCCCGTCTTAAGGGACTCCATGGCGGCGTTGCGGTCATCAAGATTGCATATTCCCTTCGTTTTAGTGGATTACATTCCCCTGGACTACGACCAACGACGCATGGCTCCCGATGTCAGCGTACGTCGAAACGACGCCTCGGCCGTCGCGGACCGACGCAGGACCGTCGTGAAGTCTCCGGGAGGCTGAGCCCCGAGGCTTGCGGGGGGCTTGCGCCATGCCCATATCGCCGTCCATGTTCGATCTCCTTCAGCCGCCCGAAGCGGCGTTCACCCTCGACGACGAAGCCGCGTCGCAAGGGCCGGGCGTGACGTCCGCAACCGACGCCGGAGCGCTCGACGCCTACTCGCGGGTCGTCACCGAAGCGGTGGAGCGCGTCGGCCCGAGCGTGGTGCGCATCGACGTCATGCGCGCCGGCCGCAATGCGGGCGCCGGCTCGGGCGTGATCGTTTCGTCCGACGGGCTCGTGATGACGAATTCGCATGTCGTCCAGGGCGCAAAGGTCGTCTCGCTGACCACGCTCGAAGGCCGCGAGTTGCAGGCGCGCGTGCTCGGCGACGACCCCGACACCGACCTCGCGCTGCTGCGGGTCGAAGCGGACGTGTCGCTGCCGGCGGCGAAGCTCGGCGACAGCGCCAAGCTGAAGCGCGGCCAGATCGCCATCGCCATCGGCAACCCGCTCGGCTTCGACGCGACGGTCACGGCCGGCGTCATCTCCGCGCTCGGCCGCTCGCTCCAGTCGCGCACCGGGCGGATGATCGAGGATGTCGTGCAGACCGACGCCGCACTCAATCCGGGCAATTCCGGCGGACCGCTCGTCTCGTCGGCCGGCGAGGTCGTCGGCATCAACACCGCCGTCATCATGGGCGCTCAGGGCATCTGCTTCGCGGTCGCCGCCAACACCGCCAATTTCGTCGCCGGCGAGATCGCCCGGCACGGCCGGGTGCGACGCGCCTACATTGGGGTCGGCGCCGCCTCGACCGAGATCCCGAGGCGCATCGCGCTCCGCCTCGGCATTGATCAGGCGACCGGCGCCCGCCTCATCGCCATCGATCAAGCCGGCCCCGCAGCGCATGCGGGCCTGCTGACCGGCGACATCGTCATCGCGCTTGACGGCAAGCCGGTGACGAGCGTCGGCGCGCTCCTGCGCGCGCTCGACGCGGGCGCCATCAACCGCACGGTCAGCGTCGACTTTCTACGACGCTCGGAGCAGAAGCGGGTATGGATCGGCCCGGTCGAACGCAAGGCCGCTTGACAGGATCGGGCGCCGGCGCTCTGCAAAGCGCGCCGGTGGATATTGATTACGCGTCTATAACGATCTAAGTCTCGGCCGACAGTCTTCGGGAGGAGAAGCATGGCGAGACCGCTGATCGTGATCGATCCTCAGCCGAGAGGACTCACCGAGATTTTCGACGAAGACCTGCGGCGCCGATTGCGCGAGATGGGGGATCTGGTCGTCCACGAAGGGCCGGGCCGCATGCCGGCCGAAACGTTCGAAACGGTCCTGCCCGAGATGGTCCTGCTCATCGGCCAGAGCGACATGCCGAAGGCGCGCCTCGACCGGGCGGCAAAGCTGCGGGCGATCATCAACGTCGAGACCAACTTCCTTCAAAACGTCGACTACGAGACCTGCTTTGCGCGCGGGATCCACGTGCTCGCGCCGAGTTCCGCCTTTGCCAAGCCCGTCGCCGAGATGACGCTCGGGCTCGCGATCGATCTCTGCCGCGGCATCACCACAGCCGACCGCGCGATGCGCAGGGGCGACGAGAAATGGCTGCTCGAGGGCGCGGAGGGCTGCTTCTCGCTCTATGGGGCGCGGGTCGGCCTCGTCGGCTTCGGCGACCTCGCGCGCGCCTTCGTTCCGCTCGTCCGCCCGTTCGGCTGTCCGGTGAAGGCCTACGATCCCTGGGTGTCCGCGCATTTCATGGACGGCTTCGGGGTCGAGGCCGCCCCGCTCGACGCGATCCTGAGCGGATCGCAGGTGATCGTCGTCTTCGCCGCCGTCACCAGCGAGAGCCAGGGTTTTTTGGGCAAGCGCGAATTCGATCTCGTCACCCCCGGCTCCGTGATGCTGCTCATGAGCCGCGCCGGGGTGGTGGATTTTCCCGAATTCCTGCGCGCGATCGAGAGCGGCCGGTTCCGCGCCGCGACCGACGTGTTCCCGGTCGAGCCCGCCCCACCCGGCGACCCGGCGCGCAAGGTCGAGGGCCTGGTGCTGTCGCCGCACCGGGCGGGCGCGATGACCGATTCGCTCCTCGAGATCGGCCGCCAGACCGTCGCCGACGCGGAGCTGATCCTGCGCGGCCTCCCGCCGCTCTCCTGCCGGCGCGCGCAGCGGGAGACGGTCGCGCTATCGCGCTCGAAGCCGATCGAGAAGAGCTGAGTGTCGGTTCCGAAAGTTGTTGAGTTTCACGAATCGGTTGTGATTCAAGGAGGGCGGACAGATTTGTGGGGCCGCCGATGTGGACGAAGGACAACCGAGCCAAGTACAAGCGAGACCATTTGCGCTACCCGAGCGACCTGACGGACGAGGAGTGGTCGTGCGTCGAGCCGTTCATTCCGCCGGCAAGGCGCGGAGGCCGCAG
>CAIZGR010000322.1 GCA_903932535.1 uncultured Hyphomicrobiales bacterium
AGCCTCGGGCGGCGCGCCGAGCGCGATCTCGCCCGGCCTGACGAAATTTTGCAAGCGCTTGTGGTCGTGTTGAAAGCGCAGCGCCTCCAGGAGCGCGGCCTCGATGACGAGCGCCGCGTCCTCGGTCTCCCAGGCGCTCTTGCGTTGGGTCCAGGCGGCGCCATCGCCCGCCGCGGCGGCGAGGGCGGCGCGCCAGCGCATCGTCACCGAGTTGCCGAGGTAGGGAAAAAGCCTGATCACCCGCGCCTCGATGGCGTCGACGACGACCATGGGACGCGCGACGAGCTTGGCGTCGAGGATCTCACGACGGCACCACTCGCGGCTTGAATAATGGTCCGTCAACACCGCGATCAGCGCGCTGGATCTCAGGACGCCACTCGCAATCTCCTCGGGAAAGCGGCCGCCTGCAGGAATCTTGCGTGCGTCGTACCAGGGCTCGACCGGCAGTTGTTCCAGCGTCGCCAAGATCGCCTTGACCGGTCCCTCGGCGACTTGTGAGGAGTTCTTAGGGAGGTCCGCCTTGGCATGGCTGATGAACATGGAGATCGGAATGTCGGGCAGCCTGTCGGCCGGCCGCGCGCCGGCCTGCGGCAAGTCCCGCAAAGCGCGTAGGGCGCGGATGGCGATGTGCAGCACGAGATGGCGGTCCCGTTCCGCCTCCGCTTGGGGCGCGTCAAGCCGGACGAAACTCGTCTGGTCGAGCGTTGGCGAAAGGCCCAGCGCCCCAGCGTCGAGGGCGACGGGGAGCACGCGATGCGGGCTTGCGCCCGTCGGCGGATGGTCGCGCAGCAGCGACGCGACGAGCGCGGCCCAGGCGTCGGCGATGGGACGGTCCTTAGCGAGCGCGCGCCGCGCCATGCGCCCGTCGACGAGCACGACGACGATCTCGCGGTCAGCACTAAGGTCGACCATCGGCGGCCCACCGTCCGCGCGCCTCGGACCGTACCGCATAGGGATGCGCGGGCCATCGCCGAGCGGGCGGACCGAGAAGACGCTGTAGAGGCGGCCTGCCAACGCCCGCGCCGCCTCCGACTCCCAGTGGAACAGCACCTGGATGCGAAGCGCAGCGCCCATTTCAGACCCTCTGGAGGACGTCCGCCCACGCCCACTGCCTCGTCATAGCACGAGAGCGGCGCCTGCCCGCAGTCCGCTCCAAAATGATGGATTGGTGCAGCCTCCCGAGTGACCGACAAACGTTTTGTCGACGAGATCGCTTGGTCCTCACAGCTTATTTCAGCCAGACGACGATGCGAGAGTCAATTGCGCGCGCGCTTCGATCGGAGTCCGGCCGTTGGCAAGCTGACGCGGCGACCAGGCCATCGAACTCTGGGATAATTGCGCCGAGCACTCTGAACCGCCACAACTCTCGCCCGTCAGGCGGAGGCCTCGGCACGCGACGCATCAGAAGCAAGCGCGCGCGATGCCGACGGGGGAGGCCCAGGTCCACTTGCCGCGCTCTGCTTTGGCATCGAGTAGTCGCTCGCCATAAAGCGCAGCTTGCCGATATTTGAGGAACGGAGAAGCGACTTCGGAGCCGCGCGGATTGCTCAAGAGCTTCACCACACAACGGGCACGACATCGCCATCCGGCAGCTGGCTTCGTAGCCTCCCATCCGAGAGAGCGGGACCCCCGACAAAACCGCGCAGCTAGCGCATCGCACAGTCTCGTCTATCATACAGACGCTGCGCGCCTTCCAAAGAAACCGTCAGCAATTTAGAAGTGGTTTGAAATGCGGGCCAAGGCCAAAGTGCAGCGCTCAGCGGCAAGATCACTGAAGGCAACCGGCTTATCCGGCGCGGGGACGCCTGATCCTGCGGCCGGCACCATCGACGTGACAGCGGCTCCGCCTCCTTGTCTCCTCGTGGCCGTCGCAAGCGCATTGAGGCGCAGCTGGACCAGCCTCGCCCGATGGATCGACGCCGTTTGGGGATACGACGTTTTCATCGCCCATCGGCGCGCCGACGCCGCTCCCTACGCTGCCGCTTTGCGTGCCGGGCTGAAGGTCGAGGGTATCGAGAGCTTCATCGATCGTGAATTCTACGTTCCCGGCAATTCGCTGCTGATGGCGACTGAAAGGCATATCGCCAGATCGACCATGTTGTTACTCATCGGTTCGCCCGAATTACTTACGGCGCGCAAGCCAACGGACTGGGTTGAAAAGGAGATCGAGGCCTTTCTTCGCAGGCGCCCGGACGGCGCGGCCACCGGTGACGCCGAGGCGTCGCCGCTGAAGGCCGCCAACCTTCTCTTGATTGACTTCGGCGGCGTGGTCGCGAGCGCGCAGCCAGCGCCGGACCTGCCAGGGTTCTTTGACCGTCTCGCTCCATTCCTGCGCGTGGACGAGCCCGCCTCGGCCCTCGACGCGGCCCCGTCCGTCGCCGTCCTTGCGGCTATACGGGCCAATCTCGGTTCGCGCCGCCGGGACATTTCGCGGCTACGGCTGTTTCAAAAACTTGCCGCCGCCCTTCTGCTGCTCTTGACGCTGGCGATACTGGGCGGGGTCGCCGCGCTGAATTACGGCGTCACGGCGACGAGAGCAGCGGCCGCGGCGGATTTGAGCGCCAGCCTGGAACGCGCGATCGAACATCCCGACGAGGCAGCGCTGCTCGCCGCGCGCGCTCTCGCCGCAACCACTCGGTCGTGGTTGCTGGCACCCTTCCTCGATCGCGACCGGCGGCGGGCCCGCGAGATCTTGGGCGCTGTGCGGCTTCCCACCAGCGACATTCGCTGGCTCGGCGGACGCCCTGCCGCCATGCAGCTTTCACCCGACAAGCGAGATCTCGTGCTGGTTACGGAGCGGGGGAAGCTCGTGGATTTTGACGCCGCCGCCCTAACGCAGCGGTTTTCCCGCGATCTGCCAGAGGCCGACGCTTTCGTGACCCTATCGGCGCTCGACAAGCAGATCATGCTTTTTAGTGACGATCCGCCGCATGTATTGCTGCTGGATCGGGACGGATCGGTCCGGCTGAACAGGACATTCGGCGCAGGCGAGAAGGTTGTTCCCGTCGCCGGGGCCGGGATGCTGGTCCGACGCGATCGCGCGGGCCGCCTCAGTTTGCTCGATCTCGTCGCGGGAACGGAGCGCCCAATACCGTCCAGCGAGATCGGCCCGCTGGAACAGGCGGAATGGCTGCCTGGGCCCAGCCGGTTGGTCGTGCTCGGTCGCGCGGGCGCCGGGGTCTACGAGGAGCGCATATTCGACGGCTTCTCCCTTGCCCCAGTCGGGCCGGTCCGGCTGACGGCCCCGCTGGGTTTGTACCCCTTACGCGACGCGGTCGGCGACCGTCTCTATCACATCACCAAAGAAGGCCATGTCGAGGCGGTCGACCTGCTGTCAGGACGCTCGCTCCTCGATCTGTCCGCCGCCTACGGACTGACCTCGCATGGCGTATGGCCGTCGCCGAATGGCGACTGGTTTGCGGTGACTAGCGGAAATGGCACCGATGTCGTCGAATTGCGCGATAGCGCGACCCACCGGCTGCTGCTTCCGCCGCTCCCGTTTTCGCTGCATGCCGCCCCGGCGTTCAGCCCTTCGGGCGAGGCGCTGGCGTTGCCGGGCGCGCGCGAAGTGGTCGTGATCGACCGCCGAAAGCCCGACGAGATTAGCCGGCTCAACGTCGAAGGATCGGCGCAGACCGTCATGTTCCTCGACGAGGGGACGGTGGCGGTCGCCACGATCGAGGGCCGGGTTGCCATCTTCGATGTCGCGACCCGCCAGCCGCGCGAGCAGGGCGTCCACCATCCGGGCGGCCACGTCCTGTTCGCCATTCTGGCCGACGGTCGGCTCGCGAGCGCGGGCTGGGACGGTACGGTGCGGGCAACAGAAATTCCCTCCAGCGCCCCGCCTTGGACCCGCGAATGGACCGGCGACGCCATAGTGGGCCTGGACGCGCATCCGACGCAGGATCTCATCGCCATCGCCACCTTCGCCGGCCGTGGCGCCATATGCCGCGTTGGCGCGACGGCCTGCTCTTGGGACCGGGATCTCGGGCGCAAGCTGCTAGGCGTCGCCTTCGTCGATCGAGGCCGCATGGTTCTCTTCAGCCGGCAGGACCTCGGCGGCTTCAGCCTGCTCGACGCCGTGACCGGCGCCGAGACAGCGTCAGCGGACGCGGGCCTTGCGGTTGGTGACCGCAAGCGGCCCGTCATCGGACATGCGCAGGACGGCAAGCCGCTGGTCTTGCGTCGCGTCGGCCCAGATCCGGCTCCCTTGTGCGTCTCGGCTAAAGTGTTGAAAGCTCCGTCTGCGCTGGCGATGTCAGACGACGGCAAGCTTGTGCTGGCGGTGACCGCCGGCGACACTAAGCGCTTCCACCTCTTAGCCTTCGACGCCGCCGACTGCGCGCTGCGGTGGACGCGCAGGGCTGTTCAGTTCCGTGAACTTTGGGGCTCCGGGCGATTCCCAAGGGCGGAAATGTGTGAATCTATCGGCGACAACCCGAATCAGAGGTTGTCGAATGTCCGTAACGTTGCTGGAGTCTCTGCGGTCGATTCCCGATCATCGGCGCGCCGAGGGCAAGCGGTTCGATCTGGCCACCGTGTTGCTCTACGCCATTCTCGGCATGGTCGCCGGGGCCAACTCATATCGGCAAATGCATGAATTCATTCGCATTCATTTGCAGCGGCTGAACGAGGCGTTCGGCCTGCGGCTGCCGTATTCGCCCTCCTACACCGGGTTGCGGCTGATCATCCTGGGCGTCGACCCGGCGGCTTTGGAGGTCGCGTTTCGACGACACGCCGCATC
>CAIZGR010000323.1 GCA_903932535.1 uncultured Hyphomicrobiales bacterium
CAGCAGCCGCGCGGGGTTCCATTTCTCGGCGCCGGCGACGGCGGGGATTGTCGGGTTCGCCCGCGCCTGCTTGAACAGGGCGCGGAAGTTCGCCTCGTAGTTAGGCCCAAACGTCTCGGTCAAAGCGATCTCGCGCGACATGCGGTCGAGATGGCCGACCAGCATTTGCATGATGTTTGTGCCCGGCCCGTACTTTTTCATCAGCGCCGAATAGGCGTCGGCTCCGGCCTTCCCCTGCGCAAATTGGAATGTGCGCTGTTCCTTGGAGAATGGCGCGCTCGCGCCGCCGGCCTGCGTCATGTCTTCGTAGGCGCGCTTGACGACGAAGTCGCGATCCTTCGCGGCGACAGGCTTTCCGGTGTCGCGGTCCCAAATCGTGAAGCCGCCCTTCTGTTCCCATTCGCCGATGTCTTTGGTGAACTGATCCTGACCAATTGATTTGACGCGCGTCCCGCGCCAGAACTGCGGCTGGCGCCAATCATCGATTGGGCTGAAAATCTTGCCGCCCTGCTTGGCGCGTTCCTCCGCATATTTTGCAGCGGCCATCCACCCGGTCGAAGCATCCTTCGCCACCGAGTCGCCGGTCGCCTGACCGAAGTTCTCGCGGATCAAATTGTCGACGCCGGTCATTTGCGCCGAGTTCGCGCCGGTGAAGCCAGGACGGAATTCCTTCATAGCTAGGGCAAATTTCTGGTAGAGTTGGCCGACGACGGCCTTGTATTTGCCTTCGACGTTTGCCCCTTGCTTGACCAGCGATTCGGCCGGCAGGTCGCGGAACGCCGGCGCGTCGCGCCAGAGGTCGCGAGTGATCATGCCGGCGAGTCCAGCCATGCGGCCCATCGGATGCTCAGCGAGCCGCGTCTCGCCCTGCTGAAACGTCTCGGCCATCGCGGCGACGTTGCGCAGCTTCTGCGCGGCGCCGTCCCGGAGCGCTTTGGCGGTTGCCAGCGCCGCCGCGGCCTCGGCGCTCGCCGGCGGCAACTCGCGGGTGAACTCGCCCTTCATGCGCTTGTGCATGTCGAGCGCCTGGTCGGCCGTCTTGCGGTCGAGCGTCCCAGCCTCAACCAGTTTGGCGACGCATGACGCGATGCTCATTCTTCACCTATGTTGGCGGAGAGATTGATGCAGGACTCAAGTTGCTCGGCGGCGTTGCGGTCTCTGCCGATGTCGTCAAGCGCCGAGGCCAGCGATCCATAGATAGGCTCGCCCTGCGCGTCG
The DNA here is from genome assembly GCA_903932535.1 of uncultured Hyphomicrobiales bacterium. Classification (GTDB taxonomy): domain Bacteria; phylum Pseudomonadota; class Alphaproteobacteria; order Rhizobiales; family Beijerinckiaceae; genus Roseiarcus. The sequence continues at coordinate 1,219 of CAIZGR010000323.1, forward strand.
ACCCCGATTGGGATCATTGCCTTCTTGCCGACCTTCGCCGCGTCGTCGATCGCGCGTTCGACCGCGCTTTGCAGCGCTACGTCATGCTGCGCCGAGCCGACGATTTGCGCGATAGCCTCTGGCGTTGTCGCCTCGACGGCGGCGCGGCCAAGCGGCTCTGGCGGAACATTGGCGCGCTCAGCCCGCGCGATCTCCGCCGCGCTCGGCAGGGTATCCAAAAGCGTGCGTGGGCGCGCCGGGAGTTCGTTCATGATGGCGCGCGCCTCATCGTCGGATCGCGCGTCCATGAGCCTGTCGGTGAGCCGCGCAGCCTCGTCACGAGGCATATCGTAGCCGCCGACATTGGCGAGTCGGCGGACGCTTCCCTCAAGGCCATTGCGCCACGTCGGGCGCATCTCTGCTTCGGCGCTCGCCGCCTGCGTCCGCATCTCCATCATGTTGTCTATGCGCTGTTCGTGCAGGTCGAACAGGGTCGGCGGGACTTGCGAGGTTTGACCGAGATTGACGGGCGTCGTCGGTTCGGCCGGCGTCAGCTTGCCGCGCTCGGCGGCGATGTCATTGAGCCGCGCTTCGATCGCCGCCTGTTGCGCTGCGGCGACGCGCCGCTGTTCGATTGGGGCGCCCGCCTCTTTCAAGGCTTCTGGCGTCGTGTCGACGAGGATTTGATCGCGGCGCTCACTCAGCGCGCGGCGGTCCGTCGCGTTGGTCGCCTCCGCCAATTGGGCTTCGACCGCCTGCAATCGATTGAGCCGGTCGGCCGCGGTCTGATCTCCAGATGGCAGGGCGTCGATCGTCGCCTGGAGCGTCCCATGCTGTTCGCGCAGCGCGGCTTCTTCGGACGTGAGCCGGACCGCGTTCATGTCGACGACGGGGACGGCGAACTGGCGCTCGCTTTCCAGCCGCGCCATCAGCGCGCGCGACGCCGCCCCGACTTGCGCGTCGACCGGCTGGTTGTTGAGAATTTGGTCGATCGAGCGCCCTAGCGCCTCGCGATGCGCGGCCTCGCCCTCGACGCCGGGCAGGATGTTTGAGCCCTGGATGTTGGCTTCGCTCTCGACGATGTTGCCGGCGTCGCGGACTGAGGTCGGCCACGATCCCGTCTTGACGCGCGTCCACAGGCCGCCGAGCGCCTTGAACGTTGCGCCGAGCGCCGCGCCGCCGAAGGCCGCCTCGGCGACGTTTTGCTCCGGCGCGCCGCTCGTCTCGTAGCCGGGCTGGACTTGCTCGCGCTCTTTCCCTTGCAGCGCTTCGTTGATCAATTGCGAACCGCCGCCCAAGCCTCCCCACAGGAGGGTCGTGCCGAGCAAGCCGAGCTTGGCTTCTGGCGCCGCCGCCGCCGCGACGATGTTGACTGGGTCGGCCGCCGCGCCGGCCACGCCGCCAGCTATCCCGCCGAGCCGGCTGGCGAAGCTTTGTTCGCGCTGCGCCACGTCGGCGGCGTTCGCAACCGCGCCCTGACGAAGTTCGACGCCGCGGCGCGCTATATCATCCTCGGTCATCGGCTGGAGCGTCAGCGCCTGGTTCTTGGCTTTCAAGCCGGCAAGGGTGTTGTTGGCGAGGTCGAGCGCGTTCGGCCCGTACAGGCCGCCGATCAGGTTGCCGCCCGCGTCCCTGATCTTCTGCGCATATTCCTCCATCGCCTGCATTCGCGAGTTGGTCCCGGCGAGCGATTGGCTGAACAGCCGCGACTCTGACCACGCGGCGTCGAACGTGTCGGCGGCGGTCGCTGGCAAGTCGGTCCCTTCCTGCGGAGACGGGCGCGCCGCGGCGGACTGATCGTTCTGCCAGAGGTCAAGCATCACTGTCCGGTCATCCAGTCAGGTCGGCTTTCATCAACGGGTTCGCGCGGCATTGGCGCGCGGTTGCGCAGGTCGAGCGTAAACTTGCTCCACTGGCCGTTTCCTTGCGGCGGCGCCTGCGCCGGGCTGTAGGCATAGATCGGCTTCATCGGATCGCGACCAAGCCGGACGAAGTAGCGGCCATCGCCTGCGCTTTCGAGTTGGCCGTTGGAGCGTAGATAATCGGCCGTGATGCGCTGGCCGCCGAGCGTCACCGCGCCGCCCATGTCGTTGTCGGTGACGCCGCGCAGCACACCGTCGAACGTCTGCTGATCCATCCCGCGCGCCGGCGCGATGAAAGGCGCTCCGTTGTGCGATAGAATACCGCCGGTGACATCGGTCACGGCCTGTTTCAGCATGGCAGGCGCGTAAGTCGTCTGGCCTGCTTGGGCGGCGAGATCGGCATAGCGGCCCTTTACCATCGTCGCGATAGTCGAGTAAGGGCCGCCGGGGTCGGTTCGCCCTTGGAGCGAGAACGCCGTCGCCGGCAACGCCTTGTCAAGATCGGACAAATAGTTCGCCTTCCCTTCGTTCTCCGTCTCGGGATCGTAGCGCTTGTCGGCCTTCATTGCCGCCTGACCGCGGAAGATCGACATGCCAATCGCCGGTGCGTCCGCCATCATCGAACCCGCAGCGGCCTCCGCCATGCCGGCCGGCTCGCCGCCGCCGATCTTCTTGAGCGTGGCGTTGCGCACGTCTTCGGGCAGCGTGGCGATTGCGCCATAGATGCCGGCTTTGACCGCCGGGTCGGGATTGGCTAGCGCCGATTTGACCTGGATCAAGTCCTGCTTGTCGAGCGCGGCGAGCGGGCCAGTGCCCCAATTGTTCGCCGCTACCTGGACAATGCTCGCGCGAGCCTTCAATCCCGCGACGAGGTTCTGCGGATTGGACAGGTCGAGCGGGCCCGGAGTCGGGAGCTTGTCGGCGAAGTTCGTGACGGCCGTCTTCACCGGGTTGTCTTCGAGGCCGGTCGAGATCGAGTTGTAGCGCGCCTGCAAGTCCTTCAAGAGGTCGGCTTGGCCGGGCTGGAGTTTGCCCGCCTGCGCCATCGCTTCCATCTTCGTGATGTCGGCCGACTGCTGGCCGAGCGGCTTGCCGGCCTCGGTCTGCGCGTAGCCGATGCGGCTCATGTCGTGCGAGATTTGCGCAAGCAGCGCGCCGTTACCGGCCTGCCGCGCGCCGGTCATGATTGTGTCGACGACGTCGTTCGCCGGCTGCGTTTGCTTCTCGTCGTAGTCCTTCATGACGGATTTCCAGCCGTCCCAAAGGTCCTTGTTGAGCGTCAGTTCGCGATTGCGCTGGAGCCACGCGGACGAGGCGGGCGTCGGCGCCTGTCCCTCGACGCCGGTCAATCCAAACTTCCCCGTCACGGCAGCGGCTTCCGCCTGGCGGCGCGCGGCGTTGGCGCCGGCGTTGTCCGCCGCGTGCGACGCAATCGCTCCAGCCAGCGCCTCTGGACTTCCGCTCGCTGCTGCTGCGGCGACATCATTCGGTAGATGGCCGTAGTTGTAGACGACGCTCGTCAACGCGGCGCGGGTCGCCGCCGACATCTGGTCCCACGCGCCACCGATCTGTTTCTGCGCCTGGTCTGCCGCGAGCCCGGTCCTGCGGATCAAGTCGCGCTCGGCGTCGGCCGGCGTGATCTGCGTCATCGCCGTCACTTCTTCGACCGTTCCATCAGCGCGCGTTACCGTGTCGGAGCCGTAGCCGGTTCGCCAGTGGTTGACGTCCCAATAGGCATTGGTGCGCAGTCCTTCGGACGCTCTCAGCGCACCTTGAACGTCGCCCTTCCCGAGCGCTTGGTTGTAGCTGGCGTCGTTCGTCCCGCCGACGAGCCCCTTCAATTGCGTCACCTGATCGCCGAGCGGCTGGAGCCCAAACTGATCGTTGAGCTTCATGTGCGTGGCGTAGGCGCCGGCGGCAGCGGCGCCAGCATAGTCGCCCGCCGCCTTGAAGGCGTTGATCGCTGAGTCGACCGCCTCTGGATCGATTGGCTGGCCGTACAGACTCGACATCTTGATCTCAGACCACGCGGCGCGCGCCTCGCCGACGCTCTGATGGCGGATCGCCTCATTGGCGCGGACCTCGCCAATCGCCTCGTGATAGTAGCGGTCGCGCTCGGCGGGCGTCAGTTTGTAGTCGGGATTGGAAAGGATGTCTTGCGCGCTCTGTTCCGCCGCCTGCGCGCCGCCGCTCTTGTAAGCCTCATTGGTGTGATAGAGGAAACGATTCGCCGCGAGGTCGCCTTGAAACGTTTGCAGATCGAGGGCGCGCTGATCCTTGGAATAGGCGAGGCGGGGGTTGTTGGCGCGCTCGTCGAGCACGCCGCTATAGGCGTCGAGCGCCTGCACCATCGCGGGGTTGTCTGTCCCAACGCCTTGGCGGGCGAGCGCCATCGCATCGTCGCGCGCCGAGGTCATGCGCGCGGTCATGGACGAGTCGGCGCGCTCCAGATCGAGGCGTTCCTTTTCGTTCAACAGCCCGCGGTAGGTCTGCGTCGTCGTCGCGTCGATAGTCTGGCCGACCGCGTTGCCGACCGCCGGCCCAAGCGCGTCTGAATATTGCTCGACGGTCTTCTTCTTGTAGGCGTCTGCCGCCGCGAGGTAGCCGCCCGTCGGCTGGCCATATTGGTCATAGGCGCCGGGATTGTCGCGGAACTGCTGACGCAATTGCAGGTCTGCCCGCTTGGCGTCGCCGTCCGCCTGCGCCAGCGCGCCGACGTGCAGCGCTCGCACATAGGCGTGCCCGGCCGGCCCGAAGATCGCCGGCGGCGGAGCGACGACGAGGTTGCCCTGCGCGTCGCGCGTAATCGACTGCGCGTCCTTTGCGCCCTGGCGCTCCGCCAACGGCGTCGCCACGTCCTCCAGCCCTGCGCCCATCTTGTCGAGCGCCTGCCCGAGTTCCTGATACGGCTGCGCAACCTGTCCGGGACTCAGGCCCCGCGGCTGCTGGCTGGTGACGACTTCCGTCGGGACGAGGTCGAGAAGATCGGGCATTGG
>CAIZGR010000324.1 GCA_903932535.1 uncultured Hyphomicrobiales bacterium
CCCCGCTCGCGCTCATCGGACGGGAAACCTATGGCGAGGCGATCGGCGCGCCGGTCGCGATCCTGCGCTTCGACGCGGCCGGAGACGCCCGCCGCGCGCGGGGCTCGAGGCTGCCGCGGTTCGAGGCCGGCGATCTCCTCGGCGTCCTGCCGCCGGGCGACGACCTGCCGCGCTTCTACTCGCTCGCCTCGTCCACGCGCGACGGCGCGATCGAAATCTGCGTCCGCCTGCGGCCGGGCGGGCTCTGCTCGACCTTCCTGCACGATCTCGCGATCGGCGACCGGATCGAGGCGTTCGTGCGCGAGAACCCCGCGTTCCGGCCCGTCGCCGGCCGGGCGCCGCTCATTCTCATCGGCGCCGGGGCGGGGATCGCGCCCCTCGCCGGCTTCGTGCGCGCCAACGACGCCGGCCGCCCGGTCCACCTCTACTGGGGCGGACGGTCGCAATCCTCGGACTTCCTCTACGAGCACGAGCTCGCCGAGCAGATCGCGCAACGGCGCCTGACGAGGCTCAGCACCGCCTTCTCGCGCCAGCCGGGCGGCGGCGCCTACGTGCAGGACCGCGTCGCCGCCGACGCCCCCAGGCTGCGCGATCTGATCCGGCAGGAGGCCCAGATCCTCGTATGCGGCGGGCGCGACATGGCGCGCTCGGTCGCCGAGGCGCTGGAAAAGGTCGTCGGGCCGCTCGGTCTCGACCTCGCGACCCTCAAGTCCAACGGACGGTATCTCGAAGATGTCTACTGAAGCCCTCGCCTTCTCCTCCGCGCCCGCCCGCCGCGCGCTCAACGGCCCGGCGATGGGCGCGCGCTGGTCGGCGGTTTTCTACGCCGGCGACGGCCTCGACGAAGCCGCGCTCGCCCGCCGCCTTCAGGACGCCGTCGACGCGGTCGAAGCGGAAATGTCGCCCTGGCGGCGAGACTCCGACGTCGAGCGCCTCAACCGCGTGGCCGTCGGGGTTTGGACCCCCCTGCCCCGCAACCTCTTCCGGGTGCTCGAGGCGGCGCTCGAGATCGGCGACCTGTCGGGCGGGGCGTTCGACGTCGGCGTCGGCGATCTCGTCGAGGCCTGGGGCCTCGGCGCGGGCTCCCGCACACCGAACCCGGCCGCCATCGCGACCCTGACCGGCCGCGCGTCGGTCCTGCCGCCGAAGGCCCTGCAGCTCGACCCGGCGGCCGGCCGCGCGCGGCGGCTCGCGCCGCTCCGCGTCGACCTCTCCGCCATCGCCAAAGGCTTCGGCGTCGATGAGCTGGCGCGCGTGATGACGGCGTTCGGCCTGTCCTCCTGGCTGGTCGGCGTCGACGGCGAGCTGCGCGCAGCCGGCGCGAAGCCCGACGGCCGGCCGTGGTCGGTCGGGCACGAGCGGCCGAGCCGGGAGGCGCGCGCCCTCATGGGCGTCCTCGAGCTTCGCGATTGCGCGGTCGCGACATCGGGAAACTACCGGCATGTCGTCGAGGCCGGAGGCCGCACGGTCTCGCATACGATGGACCCGCGCCGCCGAGCGCCGCTCGACAACGATCTCGCCTCCGTCACCGTGCTCGCCCCGACCGCCATGGCCGCGGACGGCTGGGCGACCGCGCTCATGGCGCTGGGCTGCGAACGCGGCGCGCGCCTCGCCGGCCGTCTCGGCCTGCGAGCCGTGTTCGTCACCAACGACGGCGCAGTGGTCGCATCCGAAGGCTTCGACGCAAGCCGGTAGCGCGATCGGCGCCGGCCGACAGCTCGGGCGCGAGGTCGGCCAATCTGCGCGGAGCAGCGGTGGGAAGATTGCTCGCCGACCCGATAGGACTCTCGACCGGCGAAAAGCCGGGCGGCAGGCCGCCGTTCGCCATGACGGACGATGCGTCGATCGCATCGTCCAGGCGTCCCGTTTCTTCAGGAGGCTGCCTCGCATCCGACTCACGAAACCCGCCTGACCACTGCGAATTTCGCCTTGCCGGCCAAGCAAGCGAAACTCGAGGGCGAACGTTGCGATCCGCCAACTTCGTGTCCCGCGCTGATAATCGTCGGGTGGCTCTCGGCGAACAGCGTCAATTTTTCCTTTGCCGCCGCGGAAAGGAGATGACAAGCTCACGCCGTTCTTACGAGTCCGGTCGTGCCTGAATTGTTGAGCCTCGCCGTTTGCGCCATGAAGACCGTCGCGTCCGCAGCGACCCTGATCGCGGTCGGCCAGAAGCTCGGCGGCGGGGAGGGCGTGTCGTTCGAGACGGTCGCCTCGACGCTCGAAGGGGTGATGACGGGCGGCGAGGCGGTCGAAGGCTTTCGGGAACGAGACCGGAAGATTTTCGCGCAGGCTCTGAACGCGGCGGCGAAAAAGCTCGAGGCGCTGTACGCGGAATCGCTGCGGAGGAGCCACAGCCCCGGCTTCGAGGACGGCGTCCGCGTCGCCTTCGCCAATCTGGCCGAGGTGATCGCGCGCTGCCTGCCGGGCGGCGAGGACCTCGCCCGCCTCGAGCACGATCCCGACCGGATCGCGGCGGCCGTGGTCGAGAAGGCGCTCGCGATCCGGATGGAGATTTTCGCCGACCCGCACGGGGAGGCGCGGAAGATCCTCGTCACCCTGGTGAGCGGCGCCTATCGCGCGCTGCGCGGCGAGCCGAGCTTCATGGCGGCGCTCGAAGGCGCAAACTGGGGCGAGGCGCTTGCGCGGCTCGGCCGTATCGAAGCCAAGGGCGACCGCCACGAGACCGAAGCCGAGCGGAGAAATCGCGAGGCCGAGCAGGCCGCCGACCGGCGGCAACGGGAGATCATCGCCGCGAACGAAGCCGCGAACGAAAATCTGCGGCTCGAAATCGCCCGCGAGAAAGGCGTACCGGCGGACGTGCTTCGACCGTTGTTCGAGCATCTGGGAATGCTGGGCCTCACCGTCTTTCAGATGCGGGAAGAAGCCGAAAAGGCCATCGCGGCGATCCTCGCCAAGGCGACCGAACGGGTTGCGCCCTCGAATCTCGGCGGCGACATCGACGCCATCATCGGCGCGGCGCGCGCCAAGTTGGCGGCCATCGACACGGCGGGCGCCGAATCGATCCTCGACGATCACATCGCCGAGGAGGAAGCGAATTTCCGGCGGCGGCAGGTTCCCCTTCTTGCCGAGAAAGCGGCGGTTCAGCGCCTCACCTACAATCATGAGGGGGCGAAGCGGACCCTTCGCAGACTTCTCGCCATCGACCCCGATTCGGTTTGGGCATGTGGAGCGTTGGGCGACCTCTGGCTGACCACGGGCTCGCTCGGCGAGGCGCTGAGGTATTACCAGTTGGCCGCCGCGGTCGCGGAGCGCACAGGAGACGACCGCGACCTGTCGGTTTCCCGAATCAAGATCGGCGACGTGCTGGTCCGTCAGGGAAACCTGCCCGAGGCGCTCGCCTCCTATCGGGCGGGCATGGCGATTGCCGAGCGTCTGGCGGGGACCGACGCGGGCAATTCCGAGTGGCGGCGCGACCTGTCGGTTTCCAGAAACAAGATCGGCGACGTGCTGGTCCGTCAGGGAAACCTGCCCGAGGCGCTCGCCTCCTATCGGGCGGGCATGGCGATCAGAGAGCGTCTGGCGGGGACCGACGCGGGCAATGCCGACTGGCAGCGCGACCTGATTGTTTCCTGCGTCAAGATCGCGGAGGCGTCGCCGGACGACGCGCAGGATATGCTGACGCGGGCGGGCGCGATCGCGAATCGGCTGTGGGACGAAGGGCGGCTGGCGCCGGCCGACGCCTGGATGCCGGCTGCCCTCGCAGAGGGGCTGGCGGCGCTGCCGGGCCAAGGCTGACGCACGCGGCATCCTGGAATTCACAGACGCATGCAATAAATTTGCAATGATCTGTGCTCCGTATTATGCTCCGCAGATGATACGGTCCGTCAGGGGCGCGGCGACGCGGCAGTTCATCGAATCCGGGAAGTCCAAATTCTCGGGCCTCGACGACCGTCTCGCGCGCCGGCGCCTGTCGGCCCTGAACGTAGCGCGAAAGCTGGACGATCTGTCGCGCTTGCGCAGCGTGGGACTTCACAAGCTGAGCGGCGATCGATCGGGCTATTGGGCGATCCGGGTCAACGGCCCCTGGCGCATCGTGTTCCGCTTCGACGCCGGCGACGCCTTCGAGGTCGAAATCGTCGATTATCATTAGAGGGCAGTACAATGGTTGCAGACGACGTTTTTCTCGCGCCGCCCGACGGTTTCTCCCTGGAGCCGGTTCATCCGGGCGAGGTGTTGGAGGAGGAGTTGGCCGCGCGTGGCCTGACGGCGAACGCGCTGGCGCTGAAGCTGCGGGTTCCCGCCAACCGTCTGACGGAGATTCTCAACGGCAAGCGCGGAATCTCCCCCGACACGGCGCTCCGCCTCAGCCGTTGTCTCGGCCCCAGCGCAGCCTTCTGGCTGAACCTCCAGAGCCAGTACGATCTGGCGCGGGCTGAGCAGCGGCATGGGGCGAGGATTCGAGCGGAGGTGGAGTCGGCAGCGTAGCCCGCTACTCCGCCGCGCTCTTCCGCGCCTTCCCCTTCTTCGCCAGCACCGGCTTCAGGTACGCCCCCGTGTAGCTGCGCGCATTGCGCGCGATCTGCTCGGGCGTGCCGGCGGCCACCAGCTCGCCGCCGCCGTCGCCCCCTTCCGGCCCCATGTCGAGGATCCAGTCGGCCGTCTTCACGACTTCCAGATTGTGCTCGATCACGATCATCGTGTTGCCCTGGTCGACCAGCTCGTGCAGCACGTCGAGCAGTTGCGCCACGTCGTGGAAGTGCAGGCCGGTGGTCGGCTCGTCGAGGATGTAGAGCGTGCGGCCGGTCGAGCGGCGCGCCAGCTCCTTGGCGAGCTTCACCCGCTGCGCTTCGCCCCCCGAGAGCGTGGTCGCCTGCTGGCCGACCTTGACGTAGCTCAAGCCGACGCGCTTCAGCGTCTCCATCTTGTCGCGGATCGGCGGCACCGCCTTGAACAGCTCGGCCGCCTCCTCGACCGTCATGTCGAGCACGTCGGCGATCGATTTGTCCCGGTAGCGCACCTCCAGCGTCTCGCGATCGTAGCGCTTTCCTTTGCAGACGTCGCAGGTGACGTAGACGTCGGGCAGAAAGTGCATCTCGATCTTGAGGACGCCGTCGCCCTGGCAGGCCTCGCACCGGCCGCCCTTGACGTTGAACGAGAACCGTCCCGGCAGGTAGCCGCGCGCCTTGGCCTCCGGCAGCCCGGCGAACCAGTCGCGGATGGGGGTGAAGGCCCCCGTGTAGGTCGCGGGGTTGGAGCGCGGGGTGCGGCCGATCGGCGACTGGTCGATGTCGATCACCTTGTCGATCGCCTCGAGCCCCTCGATGCGGTCGTGCGGCGCGGGCTGCTCGCTGGCGTTGTTGAGATGGCGCGCCGCGGCCTTGTAGAGCGTGTCGATCACCAGCGTCGACTTGCCGCCGCCCGAGACGCCCGTCACGCAGGTGAACAGGCCGAGGGGCGCCTCGGCCGTCACGTTCTTCAGGTTGTTGCCGCGCGCGCCGACGATCTTCAGCGCCCGGCCCGGCTCCGGCGCCCGGCGCTTCTCCGGGATCGCCACCATCTGCTCGCCGGAAAGATAGCGCCCGGTGAGCGAATTGGGGCTCGCCGCGATCTCCTGCGGCGTCCCCTTGGCGACGATCTCGCCGCCGTGGACTCCCGCGCCCGGGCCGACGTCGACCACGTAGTCGGCGGCCCAGATCGCATCCTCGTCGTGCTCGACCACGATCACCGTGTTGTCGAGGTCCCTCAAGCGCCTGAGCGTATCGAGGAGGCGCGCGTTGTCGCGCTGGTGCAGACCGATCGACGGCTCGTCGAGCACGTAGAGGACGCCGGTCAGGCCCGAGCCGATCTGCGAGGCGAGGCGGATGCGCTGGCTCTCGCCGCCCGACAGCGTGCCGGACGCGCGCGCCAGCGTCAGATAGTCGAGGCCGACGTCGCGCAGGAACGCCAGCCGGTCGCCGATCTCCTTCAGGATGCGGTGCGCGATCTCGTTGCGCTTGGCGTCGAGCTTTTGCGGCAGGCCCTCGGCCCAGTCGATCGCCGCCCTGACCGACAGGAGGCTCACCTCGCCGATGTGCCGGCCGTCGATTTTCACCGCCAGCGCCTCGGGCTTGAGGCGGAAGCCGTTGCAGGCGTCGCAGGGCTTGGCGCTCATGTAGCGCTGGATCTCCTCGCGCGACCACTCGCTCTCGGTCTCCTTGTAGCGGCGCTCGAGATTGGAGATCACGCCCTCGAACGGCTTCTTCACTTCATAGGCCCGCAGCCCGTCGTCGTAGGCGAAGCGGATGTCTTCGGCGCCGGAGCCGTAGAGGATGGCGTTGCGCCCCGCCTCGGGCAGCTCGCTCCACGGCTTGTCGAGCCGGAACTTGTAGTGCTTGCCCAGCGCATCGAGCGTCTGAAGATAGTAGGGCGAGCTGGACTTCGCCCAGGGCGCGACCGCGCCGCGCTTGAGCGTCAGCTTCGGGTCGGGCACGACCAGCGAGGGATCGACGCGCAGCTCCGCGCCCAGGCCCCCGCACGCCGGACAGGCCCCGTGCGGGCTGTTGAACGAGAACAGCCTCGGCTCGATCTCCGCGATGGTGAAGCCGGAGACCGGGCAGGCGAATTTCGACGAGAAGAGAATGCGCTCCGGCGCCCGCGCGGCCCCCTCTCCCCCTAGGCTCGGACCCAAGGGCTGCGGGAGAGGGTCGGGGTGAGGGGACGCGGGCGCGTCGGCGAACGCCACCACCGCGAGCCCGTCGGCGAGCTCCAGCGCCGTCTCGAAGCTCTCGGCGAGCCGCGCCGCCATGTCGGGCCTGACCACGATCCGGTCGACCACCACCGCGATGTCGTGCTTGAGCTTCTTGTCGAGCGCCGGCGCGTCGGCGATCTCGTGGAACTGGCCGTCGACCTCGAGCCGCTGAAACCCGCGCTTCATCCACTCGGCGATCTCCTTGCGGTACTCGCCCTTGCGCCCGCGCACCACCGGGGCGAGCAGATAGAGCCGCGTGCGCTCGGGCAGCGCGAGCACCCGGTCGACCATCTGGCTCACGGTCTGGCTCTCGATCGGCAGGCCGGTCGCGGGGGAATAGGGGACGCCCACCCGCGCCCACAGGAGGCGCATGTAGTCGTGGATCTCCGTCACCGTGCCCACCGTCGAGCGCGGATTCTTCGACGTCGTCTTCTGCTCGATGGCGATGGCGGGCGACAGGCCGTCGATCTGGTCGACGTCCGGCTTCTGCATCATCTCGAGGAACTGGCGCGCGTAGGCCGAAAGCGACTCGACGTAGCGCCTTTGACCCTCGGCGTAGATCGTGTCGAAGGCGAGCGACGATTTGCCGGAACCCGAAAGCCCGGTGAAGACGACCAGCTTGTCGCGCGGGATGGCGAGGTCGACGTTCTTGAGATTGTGCTCGCGCGCGCCGCGCACGACGATCGCCCGGCCGCCGAACAGAGATTCGACGTTCGCGCCGTTCGCCGGCGCCACCCTCTTGTTGCGCTTGTCGCCGGCGCCGGCCATCGTGTCCTCGAGCATAAAGTTTCGCCCTGCCGGGAATCGCGCTTGCGCGGCCCCTGGAGGCGATGTTAGAACAAAAATAGAACATGGAGAAGGCGCGGCCTGCCCCGATCGACGGTGAATGTAAGCGCGTCGGCGCGCGTTCCCAAGTCCGCCGCGCGGCCTTTGTGGACAAGTGACGGGAATGGGCGTTTGGGCGCGTCGCTCCGGGCGCTTTGGGTTATGGAAGACAGACATTTTAAGGCGCGCGCGTCGAGCGCGCGCGGCCGGGATCGGCGATCCCGGCCTACAGAGGCAGACGTAAGGAGTTTCCGATGGCGGGCAGCGTCAACAAAGTCATCCTGATCGGCAATCTGGGCGCCGACCCGGAAGTGCGGCGGCTCAACTCCGGCGACCAGGTGGTGAACTTCCGCATCGCCACGTCGGAGAGCTGGCGGGACAAGACGAGCGGCGAGCGCAAGGAGCGCACCGAGTGGCACAACGTCGTGATCTTCAATGAGAATCTCGGAAAGATCGCGGAGCAGTACTGCAAGAAGGGCACGAAGGTCTACGTCGAAGGCCAGATCCAGACGCGCAAGTGGCAGGACCAGAGCGGCGCCGACCGCTACACGACCGAGATCGTGCTCCAGCGCTTCCGCGGGGAGCTGACGCTTCTCGACTCGCGCAGCGGCGGCAGCGGCGCGGACCGCGACAGCTTCCCCGACGAAGGCGGCGCGCGCCCGAGCTTCAACCGCAATTCGGGCGGCGGCGACCGCCGCCCGGCGCTGTCCTCGGGCGGCGCAAGCGGCGGCGGCAGTGGCGGCGGCAGTGGCGGCGGCCCGATCGACGACGACATTCCGTTCTGACTGTCGGTATCCTGTCGCAGCCTGTTTTGGAGATCGGGCCGCGGGTCGCGTTGCGATAGCGGCCCGCGATACCTGGGCTCGCCCGCAGCGGAAAAGGGGCCGTCTCCGCGCCGCCCGCCTCGGTTGCGCGGAGCCGCCCGGCGACGCGAGTGGCGATAGGCCTTTTTCTCCGATCGAGCCGCTTGGTCCTGCCCGGGGCCGACGCGCCCCTCAGAACCCAGCCCGGTCGAAGCGCTGCGCCGCAGACCCGGATACCCGGCCGCGCGGGCGGGCGCCGGCGAGCGGTCACGCCACCCGATCTCGCATCGGCCACGGACGGCGACCCTTCCGGCTTGAAAAACTCCGCCGCACACGGCAATCATGGCTCAAACGAGCCCTCTATCGGGCGATTCGCGGGTGAAATAAAGGCGTGCCGAGGGCGTGATCGTCTGTCGGCGACGCGACGGAGACGTGGGGTTGCGCGCCTACGGCGACGGGGGACTTTTCGCGGAGCGCGGGAACCGCGGCAGGCCGGGCGTGGGGGGGGATGCGATGAAGGGGCTTGGCGTTGTTCTTCTGGCGACGGCCGGCATGGTCGGGCTGGCGCAAGCCGCCGGCGCGCCGGCGGCGACGCAAGCGCCACCCGTGTCCGACAAGCCGAACTGCTGGGCGAGCTTTTCCTCCTGGCTGAACGCCTCGGCCAGCGACTGCCCCATTGGCGCCTACGGCGTCACGCTCTACGGGACCCTCGACCTCGGCTACGGCTACCAGGAATGGGGAACCGCGCCGGGGCCGGCCTCGTACAAGGCGAACTACGGCCTGTCGAAGAGCAGCCACGAGCACATCTGGCAGCCTGCCTACAACGGTCTGAGCATCTCCACCCTCGGCGTGAAGATCAAGGAAGACGTCCTGCCCTACGGCTGGTCGCTGATCGGCGTCGCGGACGCGGGCTTCAACCCGCTCTCGGGCGAGTTGACCAACGGCCCGCGGTCGCTGGCGAACAACAACCTCGCCTCGGCCAACGGCGTCTCGGTCGTCACGATCAACGGCAAGAAGCTGCCGATCTATAATTCCTGGCAGACCACCAACTTCGACACCAGCCGCGCCGGCCAGTGGGACAATGGCCAGGGCTTCGTCGGCGTCAGCAACAAGACCTGGGGCGCGCTGACCTTCGGCCGCGTCAACTCGCTGAGTTTCGACTCGCAGGCGAAGTACGATCCGGTCGCGTCGCAGGCGTTTTCTCTGATCGGCGTGCCGGCTTACGCCGGCTTCGGGACCACTGCGCTCGCCCGCCTCAACACGGGCGTGACGTACCGGGTCTCGATTCCGAACGTCGGCCCGCTCGATTCGCTCCGCCTCGCCGGCCAGTTCCAGATCGGCGGCTACGGCCTGGGCAACGGCTCGAACGGCGCCTACTACGGGCAGGCCGGTTTCGACTGGGGCAATCTCTCGTTCGACGGCGTCGTGGGCTGGGCGAAGGACGGCGTGTCGCTGGCGACCTTCGGCGGCGGGGTCACGACCTGCGGCCTCGATTATCGCCTGATCCTCGTCAACAACGCCTGCTACGACCCCAACGCCATCCTCAAGGCGACGCTGTCGAACAACGCCGGAACCGAGCTGATGGCGTCCTACAAGTGGGATCGATTCAAGTTCTACGCCGGCTATATCTACGCCAAGGTGATGAACCCTTCGGACGCGGAGCTGACGGGTTTCCAGACGATCGCCAGCGGCATTTTCGTGCCCGCGGGAAGCTGGAACAAGGGCGTCTACGCCAATTCCGCGATCACCTCGAGCGGCTACACCTTCAACAAGATTCTCCAGACGATCTGGCTGGGCGCGAGGTGGTCGATTCGCGACGACCTCGACCTCGCGGCCGGCTTCTACTACCAGTCGCAGAACGATTATAACTTCAGCGTGAGCGCGACCGGCGCCGCCACGCGCGCGGCCTGCACCGGGACCGGCGCCTTCATCAGCAGCAACAAATGCGCCGGCAGTCAGGACGCCATCTCGTTCCTGGCCGACTACAAGCCGGTCAAGCGGGTCGACCTCTACGCCGGGGTCATGGTCAGCAACGTGTTCGGCGGCCTCGCCAACGGCTACTGGAACTACCAGTGGATCGAGAACCCGGTCACGAGGACCATCGTGACCACGCAGCACGCCTTCACCCAGAACGTCGCCCCGACGGCCGGCCTCCGGATACGATTCTGACGCCAAGGCGCCGGGGTCTTCCGCGGGGCGGCGGTCTCGAGCGCCCGCCGTCCCGGAAAGTTCCTTCCCTTCCGCGACAGGCGTCGGACGCGACGTGGACGCTCAGCGGGGAATGACGCCCGGGAAGACGTATTGTTGCAGAGCGACCAGGACGCCGAGCGCCAGCGTCAGGATGATGCTGTGCCAGAAGGTCCGCGCGAAGACCTGGCCTTCCTGGCCCCTCAGTTTGGTGACGGCGACCCCCGTCGCGATGTTCTGCGGCGAGATCATCTTGCCCATCACGCCGCCCGACGAGTTCGTCGCGGCGAACAGGACCGGGTCGAGGCCGAGCTGTTTTGCGGCGACCACCTGGAGGTTGCCGAACAGCGCGTTGCCGGACGTGTCGCTGCCGGACAGGAACACGGCGAGCCAGCCGAGGAACGGCGAGAGGAGGACGAAACCGTGGCCTACGGAGGACGCGCCGAGGCCGAGCGTATAGGCCATGCCGGAATAATTCATGAGATAGGCGAGGCCGACGATCAGGCAGACCGTGATCACCGCGAGCCAAGCCTGCCGGACGGTGTGGCCGACGCAGGCGAAGAAGCCCGAAGGGCTCATCCGCACCACGGCCGCCGTGACGATCGCAGAAAGGAGAATGGCTGTTCCGGTCGCCAGCGGCTGGAACGTCCAGACGGCGGCATAGGGCTTGTCGTTGTAGAGGGTGATCGAGATCGCCTTGTTGAGGCCCGGCCACGGGATCGCCTGCTGTCCGATCGCCGCCACGCTGAACGTGGTCCAGAGGATGACCACCGCCGTCACGATGAGCCACGGCAGCCATCCCTGCCAAGCCGCCACTTCGGAGCGGGCCGCGACCCCTTCCGCCCGGACGACGTTGACGGCGAACTCGGGGTCGACCGCCGGCCTCCACACCTGAAGGAACAGCAGCGTCGAAATCAGGGAGCCGAGCGACGCCAGAACGTCGGTCAGCGCGTAATTGATGTAATTCGACGAGACGAACTGGAATATGGCGAACGAGCCGCCGGCCATCAGCAGCGCGGGCCAGATCGCGCGGACCGAGCGCATGCCGCCGTAGATGGCCATGACATAGAACGGAAGGATCAGCGCGATGATCGGCAGCTGCCGCCCGATCATCGCGCCGAGGACGTTCGAGGGCAGTCCGGTCACGGCGCCGAGCACCGTCACCGGCGCGCCGAGGGCGCCGAAGGTGACCGGCGCCGTATTGAAGATCAGGACGAACACCAACGCTTCCAGCGTCGGAAAGCCGACCAGGATCAGCAGCGACGACGTGATCGCCACCGGCGTTCCGAAGCCCGAGATGCCCTCGAGCAGGGCGCCGAAGCAGAAGCCGATCACCACGAGGACGATGCGCCGATCGTTGGGCAGATGATTGAGGACCCAGGCGCGGAAAGCGTCGAAGCGCTTCGATTCGACCGCGACATTGTAAAGCAGCAGCGCGTTGACGACGATCCACATCACCGGCCACAGCGCGAACACCACGCCGTTCAGAACCGCGCCCGCCGCAAGATTCATCGGCAGTTTCCAGACGAGGACGGCGACGATCAGTCCGACGACGAGGCCGGCGAGCGAAGCCTGCCAAGCCGGCCGCCGCAGCACGCCGAGCAGCACAAGGACGACGACGACCGGCAAGGCCGCGACGATGAACGAAAGCGGCAGACTCTCCGCGACCGGCGTCAGCAATTGGCGAAACATACTCTCCCCCCAATCTCCGTGTCAGGCTTGTCTGCGCCTGTCCTTCAATCCGGAACGACGGTCCGCGAACGCGAATCAGTCGCCCGGAATCTTTCCGGCGGCAATCTGTATCCCAGAGTAATAAGTGGCAAGGTCCTCGATGTCGGACGCACCTCGTGGACGTCGCGCACGGCGTCTGCCCTGCGCGGCCTGCGGCGAGGCGGCAGGACATTGACTTTGCCCGCTCGCGTCGCGCTCTATGAACGCCGGCGCCAGCGCGACCGCGTCTCGGGGGGCCGGGCCGCGCAAACAGGGAGACCGTCGCTCAATGACCGACCCGATAATCCGCATCAAGGCGGCGGACAAGAAAATCCGGGCGCTCGCCGATCCGTTCGGCCGGCTGCTGACCGAGATGTTCCACCTGCTCGGCCTCTTCGCCATCGGCGGCGCGACGGTGTGGGCCGCCGGAGCGGCCTTCTATGCGATGATGCAGAAGGGCGCCCCGTCGATCGAGGATCTGCTTCTGCTCTTCATCTATCTCGAAATCGGCTCGATGGTCGGAATCTATTTCCGCACCAATCACATGCCGGTCCGCTTCCTGCTCTACGTCGGCATCACCGCCCTGACCCGGCACATGATCGGCTACATCCAGGAGCAGTCGGGCGTCGACTTCGAGGTGCTCATTCTCGCCGGCGCGACGCTGATTCTGGCTGTCGCCGTTCTCATCATCCGCTTCACCTCGAACCGCTTTCCGAGCCCGACCTACGGCGAATCGGGCGCGAGCGGCGTCCGGGTGGACTGACGGCGGCGCCGGGAGAACCCGATGGCCTTCGATTGCATCGTCCGCAACGCGACGCTGCCGGACGGGCGAAAGGGGCAGGACGTCGGCATTTCCGCCGGCCGCATCGCCGCGATCGAGCCGAAGCTGGACGCCGAGGCGGGCGAAACGATCGACGCGCGCAGCTGTCTGCTGTCGCCGCCGTTCGTCGATTGTCATTTCCACATGGACGCGACCCTGTCGCTCGGCCAGCCGCGCCTCAACCTTTCCGGCACGCTGCTCGAAGGGATCGCGCTCTGGGGCGAGCTGAAGCCGCACCTGACGCGGGAGGCGGTGGCGGCGCGCGCGCTCCGCTACTGCGACCTCGCCGTGTCGCAGGGCCTGCTCGCCATCCGCAGCCACGTCGACGTCTGCGACGACCGGCTCACGGCGGTCGAGGCGCTCCTCGAGGTGAAGAAGCGGGTCGCGCCCTATCTCGATCTCCAGCTCGTCGCGTTCCCGCAGGACGGCTATCTTCGTTCGCCTGCCGCCGCCCGCAATCTCGAGCGCGCGCTCGACCTCGGGGTGGACGTCGTCGGCGGCATCCCGCATTTCGAGCGCACGATGGCGGACGGCGCGGCCTCCGTGCGCGCCTTGTGCGAAATCGCCGCCCGTCGCGGCCTCAGAATCGATCTGCATTGCGACGAGAGCGACGACCCGCTGTCGCGGCACGTCGAGACGCTGGCGGCCGAGGCGCAGCGCCTCGGCCTCGGCGCGCGCGCGACCGGATCGCACCTCACCTCGATGCATTCGATGGACAACTACTACGTCTCGAAGCTCCTGCCGCTGATCGCCGAAAGCGGGATCAACGCGATCGCCAACCCGCTGATCAACCTGACGCTGCAAGGCCGCCACGACAGCTATCCGCGCCGCCGCGGGCTGACCCGCGTGGCCGAGATGCGCGCCCTCGGCATTCCGGTGGCGCTCGGGCAGGATTGCGTCATGGACCCATGGTACGGCCTCGGCGGCGCCGACATGCTCGACGTCGCGCACATGGCCGTTCACGGCGCGCCGATGACCAGCCGCGAGGCCATCCGCTGGACCTTCGAGGCGGTGACCGAGATCCCGGCGCGCATACTCGGGCTCCAAGGTTACGGCCTCCGGGCCGGCGCGAACGCCGATCTCGTGCTCCTGCAAGCCGGCGATCCGATCGAGGCCGTGCGGCTGCGGGCGACCCGGCTGATCGTCATGCGTCGCGGCCGGATCGTCGCGCGAACGCCCGCCCGCGAGACGGCGCTCGCGCTGCCCGGGCGCCCGCCGACGCTCGACCCGGCCGCCTACGCGCCGGGATGAGCCGCGCCGCGATCACCGCCAATAGTCCTTCCCGGGTACGGCGAAGGCGCGGAGGCGGCGTCCGGCCTCGGCCAGCTCGGCGCCGGCGAGCGCCAGGACGGCGGAGGTCGCGTCCTCGAGCGGCGCGACCCGGTCGTATCGGAATCCGGCGAGGCCCGAGGCGTCGGATCGAGCCAGCTCGACGCGCAGATCGAATTCCTCCCGGTTGAAGTCCCCACCTGGAATGAACCCGTCGTTTCTGAGCTTTGCGACCTCGAAACGCATGGCGTCATAGCCGAGGCTGGCGGCGGTCGCGGCCCAGGTCATCCACAGGACCGAATCGCGGCGCGGCGGCGTTTCGCGACGGATGCGGCGGAGGAAGGCCTGCATCGCGGCGTCGGGCATCGCGGCTTTGGCGCGCACGAGATATCCGAGCGCGGCGAGCGCGGAGGCGCGCGCGAACTCGTCGCCATCGGCGGACTCGACGGCGCGGCGCAGCGGGGCGGCGTCGCCGTCGAACACCCGGATGAGGATGCCAGGCAACGTCTCGGTCACCGCGTCGTCGAGCCAGTCCGCGATGCGGGCGTCCTGAGCGATCATCCTGCACAGGATCGGGTAGGCGCGGGTTTCGCCCTTCTCCGCGCTGAGATGGGCGATGTAGAACGCCTCCGTTCCGGGTATGGACCCACGCCGGCCCGCGGCGAAGTCGCCGAAGCGGTCGACGAGGCGCGAGGCGGCTTCGTCCCAGTGCGCCGAGGCCCAGGACAGGATCTCGCGCGGCGGATCCTCGATGTCGTCGAGCGCATGCAGGACATCGTCCCAGGTCATGAACGGAGGCTTGTCGGCAATCGGCATCACGCAACCCTTTCTGCTGTCGCAGCCGGAGGTTGCATCCGGCGTGCCACGCCCCGAACCGGCAAATCCGGCGCGAATCGCCGGCATCGTGGGAACATCTCGCGAATGGATTGTCGCAACTTGACGCTTACGCACGGTAAAATGTGACGTTGCGGCAAGCGCGTTGCTGTACCGGATTGGCACGCCGCGCGCCCGACGCCGCAAACGCCAGAAACCCGCCTGCGCCGGGCGCGCGGCGACGAAATCGTATCGGCCTCTGTAGAATGCACCGGCCGTAACACACTGGACTTCGCAGATATGCCAAGGTAGAGGCGGAAGACTACCTATGATCACCTGTCCGACTCTCGCTTTGATGACGAAGACGCCGCCCATTGCCGGCGCGCGACCTCACGCTCGGCTCATCGAGCGCAGCGTGGGTCCTTGGCCGTATCCTCCGCGAGGCTGAGGCCCAGAACGCGCCCGCAAGCGGGAAGAGCCGCCTCTCCGCCCCGAGAGCGACGACCATCTGAAACTGGAAGGACCGCTCCATGTCCAACTCGCCCGCGAACGTCGTACCGCCAGGATACAAGCCGGTTCGGACCGCGCCCTTCGTCTACTTCGATTTCGTTCCGACCTACGGAACGCTCGGCGGCGCCGTTCTGATCGAATTGGCGGCGCGAACGCTCGCGCCGCTGCAGAACGGCGCCGTCGCCTCGCAGACCGTGGAGGTCGCGCGGCTCAGGTGCACGCCGGACGCGGCCAGACTCTTGCGCAACGCCTTGGACGAAGCGCTCAAGCTGGTCGAACACCCTCAGTCTCAACCGGCCTCCGTCGGAAAGCTGAACTAGGCCGGCTCTGCGCCGCCGCCTTGCGCGAATCCTGCGCGGGCGGCCGCCGCCTCAGGCGGCCAGACAGCACTTCTTGTATTTTTTCCCGCTGCCGCATGGGCACGGATCGTTGCGCCCGATCTCGCGCGACGGATTGACGTGGGGCGCGTCGGGGGCGCCGTCGTCGGACCGTTCGTCGTCTTCTCGCGCGTCGAGATCGCCGTCGCCGTCGCCGTC
>CAIZGR010000325.1 GCA_903932535.1 uncultured Hyphomicrobiales bacterium
GTTGCGAGGGCAGTTTGGCCGTATTTAACAATCCCCCCACCCCCGCCCCCATACGCCCCGCCATCGCGCTGCGGAGGGGCGCCGGCGGACCTGTTCGCGGTCCTCGCTGACGTGACGCCATCCGATACGAAGGCCCGTCAGCGAGCCCCGTAGCGCCTTGCGCGCTCGGCATGGGTCTTCAACTGATGATGATGCGAGCACAGGCACTGCCCGTTCGCCGGGTCGAGGTCGGAGCCGCCATCCCGGCGCTCGACGATGTGGTCTGCGAACATGCGGCCTTCACGCTTTCCGCATCCGGGAGCTTGGCACGCGCCACCGGCGCGCTCGATGACGAACTTGCGCCAGGCGCGGTACGCAGGGGACGCGTAAAAGGGATCGGCGACCTTGACGGGGGCGGCCCGGATCGGGGCCAGCGGGAGACGGGCGACCTTCAAGCCCATCTGGCGATCCTTGCGGGTTGTGAGGGGACTGCGGCGGCGTTTCGTTCGTCCACACGCGTCGCCAGCGTATCGCACTGATGCCCTCGAACGCGGGTTTTGTCGATACTAGATTTCGCGACTTTTTCGGGCTCATTGGACATTCATGGAAGTCCAATGTTGGGGAATTTATTTTTCGCGAAGAGCGCTGAAAGGGCGTCGGCCTGTGGATAGCGCGACCATCGGCCGAGTTCGACGACGGCGATGCGGTCGACGCGGGACCTCTTGAACCAGCGCGGGCGGGGGATGACGCGGCGGCGCTCTCGAATGAAGACGCGATGCTCGGCGGTCATTGCGCGGGCTCGTGGACGGCCTGCTGCCCTTGGTGGAGGTCTCGTTCGTCTCCGCCATGTCCGATGGCCTCCCGGTCGCGGTTGAGCGCGTCGGCGATCGCTCGAGCGGCCTCGTGGCGCTTCACGGTGAGCCATCTGTCGCTCAAGACGCGATCGGGAAGGACGTCCTTGCGCTTGAGGCCGAGCAGCTTTGGTTTGGCGGTCACGGCGCCGGAGGCGAGCGCCTCGCGCTTGGCAAGCACGAGGGCGGACCGCTTGACCCGGTTGCAGTAGGATCGAGCTTTGGCTTCGGCCTTCTCGCGCTTTTCGTCGGCCCGCTTCGCGCCTTCAACAGTGCGGCCTTTCGCCGGGAGCCTTGCGAGCGTCTCGGCGAGCTCGGCGTTGCGTTCGGAGATCCGGGCGTTCACCCATTCGGCGCGCTCGGCGATAATCTTCCGCATGGCGGCGACGTTGCGCTCGTAGGGCGACGCGGCGCGGGCGCGGGCGAGCAGTTCGCCGCGGTCTGGGTCCGTTGAGCACCGGGCGCGCCTGACGCGCTCCTGCGCCTCGTTGCGCTCGATCATCCAGTCGGCGAAGTCGCGGCGCTCCTCGAGCGTTCTTTCGATGCTGCGGCCGGTCGCCCGGCAGAACGCCCACGTCCTGAGAGCATCGGCCTGCAGCGGATCCCCGGCGAGATAGCGCATGATCCACGAAGCGGCCTCCGTGGCCTGCTCGAGCTCGTGAGCGGTCGCCTGGTGTCTGGCCGCCGCCTCGACCCGGCGCAGGAAGAGTTCGATCGAAGACTGGCCCTTGTAGTCGCCCTCGGACCACAGTGTTTCGAGCTCTCCCATGATCGACTGCCAGCGTTCGGCCTCGGTGAGCGCGAGCGCGGGGTGTGAGCCGCCGGGCCGCTTCGGTCCCGGTCGCTTCGTCGTTCGGACGATGACCTCGATCGCCTCGACAAGGCGGGCCTCGACCAGTTCGGGCGTCCACTCGTCGGGGGAGGTCGCGGCGTGGTGGATCACTCGGCTGCCTCCATTCTGGCCGCGGGAAGGCCCATGATCTTGCGCAGCGCTGGCGAGAGGGTGAGTGGCCGGGCGGCAAATTCCTCGGCCAGCCGTTCCGGCGATTTGGTGAACGGCTGCGGCTTGTTTGGATCGTTGCCGAGTTCGGCGAAGCGGGCGCGCATTTCGTCAACAACGCGCTTCCGGGTCTCGGCGCTTTCGTCGGAGGACTGCGCCAGAATGCGGGCGGTGTGGTAGCGATCGCATCGCCGGCGTTCCAGGTCACGCGCGGGCTGCATTTCGCGCTCGCAAGCCGCCTTGACCTCTGCGGCGGTGGGGAGCCATTGGCTTGTTCCGGGCAAGCCAGACCTCGGGTCAGTGACCCGGTATACGACCTGCGTAGGGTAGCAACTCAAGATCGCCGCCACGGCCGCCGAGTAGGTTTCCGGGTCTGCCGCGTCGCCCTTCCGAAAGCAGGCCAGCAGGATCGCCGTTCTCCGGTTCGCAATTTCTGCCGGGCACGTATCGGGCTGGGATTGGGCCGAAGTCGATACCGCGGTCCGCGTTGCGTCTCGCAGCGGCTTGAACTGTGTCACGTTCGACGGGTCTTCGGTCATTTGAGGGCATCCTTTCCGCTGCGTTCCGGCACCAATTCCGCCAAGTGGCGTCCCAATCGAGCTTGGCCCCTTCCTTCCCGGCTTTGGCTCGCCAGTAGTCGCGGAACTTTTCGAGTTCTCGGGCTGCGATGTCGGGAGATAGGCCAGCGGGGGGAGCGTGATCGGAAGGGCTCCACCCATCCGGAAGACGATTTCCGCGCGCCGGCGTCTTCTCGGTGGAAGGTGGGGTTGGGGGGGTAGAGTTTATTATCTCATAGGGGGGGACAGGGGAGGAAACCGGCGTAACATCCGTTACGCTTTGAGCGTCACTTGTCGCGTCACCCGTTACGTTACTTGTTACGCTTTGTGACGCCTTGCGATCACGATACCGAGCTTGCCGCAGCGCACCGGCGCTCGGAGGCTTCGGAGCGGAAGCGCACTCGACGGCTTCGACGGCGATCGCGATCAGTTCCGGGGTTGCCCCAGCGTCGACCATCTTGCGAACCATCTCGGCGACGTTCAAAGCACGCCCTCCCGCACAAGTTCGGCGATCTTCTCGCGTCGCTCCTCAAGCCATCGAAGCGTCGCCTCGAGCGCGATCTGGCCCTCGGTGATCGGCGGCGAGGATGTGCCGTCCAGGCGGCCGATGGCGCGGCCTGCGGAAGCGATCTGCGTCTGCAACGAAACGCGCGGAAGGCCGGTCATTGCGTAGCCTCCATGCTGGCGGCTATGGCGCGGCCAATTGCCTCGACTACTTGGGGGACAACAGCGTTTCCGAGGGCGGAAGTTCTGTCCACCCTATTGGGAATCCCATCATCCACTCGATAAAGGAGGGGTTCGGTTTTAGGCCATTGTTGGCCCGCCCACGCTGGCCGGTCATGCTCTCCGTTAACGACGGAGCCCAACCCTCGTTTGCCCATCCTGAGTAACCGCGCGATGAACGAGGAGTTGGCAACATCATTAGAGCGGCGAGCGTTGGCGATTTCCTTTTGGATTCGGATGGCGAGCCGTTGTCCTTCCAGTCTCGCGCGGCGTGCGTAGGCAACAATCCAAATCCGCGATCTTGGATGCGGGGCTCCGATGTCTTCAGCCGAAATATCGTCCCAGACAGCATCATACCCGAGGGAGGCAAGGGTTCCGAGAACCGCATCAAGCCCTCTAGAAAGCAAAGCGCGGACGTTCTCCACGACGATGACGAGGGGTGCCAATTCGCCAACAATTCTGGCGTACTCGAACCAAAGTCCGCTTCTCTTTCCGTCCAGCCCTGCGCCTTTTCCAGCGTAACTGATGTCCTGGCATGGGAACCCGCCGAAGATTGCATCAACGGTAATTCCATCTGCGGCGAGGCGCTCGGCGGTGAGGGTTCGCACGTCGTCATAGATCGGGACATCGGGCCAATGCTTCCTAAGAACCTTGCGGGGGAATGGTTCAATCTCGCAGAAAGCGACCGTCTTGAACGCGCCGGACCTTTCTAGTCCTAAAGAAAATCCGCCGATACCTGAGAACAAATCGAGAAGACGAAGCGGAGTCATTTGACCCCCTCAACATGACGAGGGACGCCGTTGACGAGGTTGGTCTTCACCTCGTAGACCGTCTTCCCGTCGTTCGCCTTGACGGGCTCGATCCAGACGCGAGCCTTGCCGCGCCAGAACTTGCGGATTTTGTCCGCGAGGCTTTCGGCGTCCAATGCGTTGCCGACATAATTGGGCGTCATGGTGTCCTCGCCTTATCGAGCGCCGCGTTGAGGCGGCCGGTGTCCACCAGAACGGCCGCCTGCTTTCGTCTCAGGTTGAACAGGATCGCCCGCAAAGCAGCGGCGTGTTCCGAGGCCGGATGCGCGGCGCGGATCGCCCATTCGAGAGCGGAAATCTTTGCGGCGGGATCGGTCAGCCATTGGCTTCGGCCTCCGCTTCTCGCTTAAGCCGGCGGAACTCGGACGCCGCGGTGATCTCGCCCACGAGGCGCGAGCGCTCGCGGTAGACCGCGCGCATGTCGTCCGGGATCCACGGGGGAACCGGTTGGCAACGATTTTTGTCCACGCGCAGAATCCGGCCGGACGCCTTGACCCGCGTCAGAAGAGCCTGTCGCTCCTCGTCGACGAGGAAGTCGGCGAAATCCGCCAGCATCCGCGCGCGGCTCGAAACGTTCGCCGCGCGCTTGATGCGCGTCCACCGGGCGTCGATCTGCGCGAGCAGTCGGCCGACCTCTGCGGCGTCGCGCGCCTGGCGCTCGAGCTCGTCGCGCTCGCGCCTGCCCCGCTCGATCAGCGCACGCACGTCGGTCGGGGTCTCGGCCTTGCGGCGCTCGCGCTGTTCGCGGGACCGAAGGGCGGCGGGGGAAAGCTGGACGGTCAAATCGGCGCCCTCATGAGTACGCTGTACGGGCCGAGGACGGCTGCGATCTCCCAGCCTTGAGCGAGGTAGTCCTCGATCATCGCGAGCACGACGTAGCGGTAGACGCCATCGAAGGGGCCGCTCATGCCGCTACCCCCAGCGCCTGCGCAGCCGGCGCGCCGGGCGGCGGGTCGTCGTCGTTCGTCGGCGGCGCGATCTCGGCCTCGATCTCGTGCACCAGGGCGTAGAGGTCGTCGGCCTCGCGCGTCTGGCCTCCGGCGTCGAGGCGCAGGACCGCCTTGCGCAGCGCCGCCAGCGCGCCCGAAACAACAGCGCGGCCGATCACGTCAGACATTGGGCGTCTCCTGCTGTGCGCGCCGCGCGCGCGCCCATTCGCGCCTCGCCGCGGCCGGGTCGGTCGAAAAGATGCCGTTGACCAGCGCGCCCAGCGCCCGCGTCCGGTCGTCGACGCCGATCTCCGCCGCGTACCGGTCGAGCGCGGTGACGGACGGGTCGGAGATCCATGCGAAGATGCGCCGGGCGCCCTTGCGCGCCGCGATCGGGTGCCCCCAGCGCCGGCGCAGCTTCCACAACGCGCCGATCGTGATCCCGACCTCGGCCGCGATCTCGTCGGGCGTGCTGCCGGTGAGGCACAGATCGTTGATGCGGCGCGCGCGGGCGCGGGATTGAGCGCGAGAGGGGCGCGGGCCGATGGTCATGCCGGATCCACCGACACGCGGCACAATCCGGCCGGAACATCGGCCCGCTTCTCCGCCACGACGCGCACGCAGCGGCGGTCGTCCTCCGTGACGCCATGCTTTACGAGCGCGTCGAGGACGGCCTTGCACGCGTTGTCCGCGTCCATGCGGCTTGTGTGAGGGATGGCAATGCTGACGGCATATGGTCCGACTACGCGGACCGGATTGGCGTCGCGGATCGCTACGAA
>CAIZGR010000326.1 GCA_903932535.1 uncultured Hyphomicrobiales bacterium
CAGACCGCGGCCGAGATCGACGGCGCCGTCGGGCGCGCGGCGGCGACGCCGATCGCGGCCAACATCTCGTCCAAGGAGGAGTTGCGTCAGCTGGTCGAGGAGACGATCCGTCGTTTCGGCCGCATCGACGTTCTCGTCTGCAACGCGGCGTCGAACCCGTATTTCGGGCCGATGGCCGGGATTTCGGACGACCAGTTCCGAAAGATCCTCGACAACAACGTTCTGGCCAACCACTGGCTGATCCAGATGGCGGCGCCGGGCATGATCGAGCGGAGGGACGGCTCGATCGTCATCGTGTCGTCCATCGGCGGCCTGAAAGGTTCGCCGATGCTCGGCGCTTACAACGTCTCCAAGGCGGCCGACTTCCAGCTCGCCCGCAACCTCGCCGTCGAGCTCGGGCGGCGCAACGTCCGCGTCAACTGCATCGCGCCCGGTCTGGTGCGAACGGACTTCGCCCGCGCCCTCTGGGAGAACCCGGACACGCTGAAGGCGGCGACGGCGACGACGCCGCTCGGGAGGATCGGCGAGCCGGACGAAATCGCCGGCGCCGCCGTTTATCTCGCCTCCCCCGCGAGCGCGTTCATGACCGGCCAGATCCTCGTCGTCGACGGCGGCGCGACCATCGCGGGCGGCTGACCGCGCATGGTCGACGCGCTCGGCTCGAGCGCGTCGCCAGGGGCGGCTCACTTTCCGGCCAGCTCCCGCTTGTGCAGCCAGTCGGCGTGCTTGGGGGCGCGCTTCGTCCGCGACCATTCCTCCAGCATCTCCCACTTCACGGCGTCGAGGCGCGCGAGCATCGGCTCCTCGTTGGGGTCCGGGCAGGCGAGCTCGACGCGATGGCCGTTGGGGTCGAAGAAATAGATCGAGTGGAAGATCGAGTGGTCGGTCGGGCCGAGCACCTCGATCCCGTTGGCTTCGAGCCGCGCCTTGCAGGCGAGCAGGGTTTCGCGGTCCTTCACCTTGAAGGCGATGTGCTGCACCCACTTGGGCGTGTTGGGATCGACGCCCATCGGCGGCTTGGTCGGCAGCTCGAAGAAGGCGAGCACGTTGCCGTCGCCCGCGTCGAGGAAGACGTGCATGTAGGGATCGGGCTCGTGGGTCGACGGCACGAAGTCCTCGGCGATGGCGAGCTTGAAGTCCATGCCGAGGTTCTTGCCGTACCACTCGACCGTCTCCTTGGCGTCGCGGCAGCGATAGGCGACGTGATGAATCTTCTCGATCCTCATGGCTCCGTCCTCTCCTGCAGGATCGCGGCTTCGAAAGCTTCGCGGAGCGTCCGCCGGTCGCCGATGTGGTTGGCGAGCAGGAGGACGAGCCGCGCGTTGATGGCGTCGCTCTCCTCCTTGGCTCGACCCTGATGCAGAGCGATGAGCTCGGCGTAGAAATCGTCGGGGTCGACGATGTTGGGGGTCGTAATGAGCGCCATCGCTCAGGTCCTTCCGATCGTCTTCAGGAGCGCCGCGCGAACCGCGCCCTCGTCGTAGGCGGTCCAGCGCGCGGCGACATGCTGGTCGGGACGGAGGAGATAGAGCGCCGCCGGCGCGCCTCCGAGGAAGCGCTCGCGCAGCGCCCCGCTCGGATCGTCGTTGGGATCGAGACGCAGCGTCTCGACCGGGACGCCATAGACGTCGAGCGAGTCCGGGGCCGGCGCGCCGATCGCCAGAAGCTGAAAGCGTCCGCCGAGCCGGTCGAGCAGCCAGCCCGAGCCGAGCGGCGCGTCGGGCGCGGGCGAGCCGGGGCGCGTGCGGCGGGGCAGGGCGTCTGCGTCCGGCCCGTTCAGCGGCGAGCCGTCATAGGTGCAGGGCACGGACAAGCGCCCGGAATTGACGAGCGGCCGGGCGAAAGTGTGGCGCGCGGCGAGGTCGAGCGCGGCGTCGCGGAAGAGGCGGCTCACCTCCGACTTCGGCGTGATGAAGTCGGTCGCGCGCGAGGAATTGAGAAGGTTCTCGTCGGCGCCGGCGACGCGCTCGGCGTCGTAGCTGTCGAGCAGGCTTTCGGGCGCTATACGATCCCGCACCAGCTTCAGCTTCCAGACCAGGTTGTCCGCATCCTGGAGGCCGGAATTGGCGCCGCGGGCGCCGAAAGGCGAGACCTGATGCGCCGCGTCGCCCGCGAACAGCACCCGCCCGTGGCGAAACTTCTCCATGCGCCGGCACTGGAAAGTGTAGATCGAGACCCATTCCAGCTCGAAATCGACCTCTTCTCCGAGCATCGCCTTCAGCCGCGGGATCACCCGCTCAGGGCTCTTCTCCTGCTCCTTGTCGACGTTCCAGCCGAGCTGGAGATCGATGCGCCAGAGGTTGTCCGGCTGCCTGTGCAGAAGCGCCGACTGTCCGGGGTTGAACGGCGGATCGAACCAGAACCAGCGCTCGGTCGGGAAGTCCGCCTCCATGACGACGTCGGCGATGAGAAAATTGTCCTCGAACACCCGGCCGACGAAGTCGAGCCCGAGCATCGCGCGGATCGGCGACAGCGCGCCGTCGCAGGCGATCAGCCACTCGGCCTCGATCGCGTAGGGGCCGTCCGGCGTCACCACGTCGAGCGCCACGTGGTCGCCTCCCGGCCTGACCGAGACGACGCGGTTGCCGCCGCGAATCTCGATCGGCTTGCCCTCGGCGGCGAGCGCTTTCAGGCGCTCGACGAGATAGTGCTCGAACCAATACTGCTGGAGGTTGATGAAAGCCGGGCGCTTGTGGCCGCGCTCGGGCAGGAGGTCGAACTCGTAGACCTGCCGGTCGCGGAAGAACACCTTGCCGTGCCGCCACTGCACGCCCTTGTCCACCACGGGCGCGCCGCAGCCGAGGCGGTCGAGGATCTCGAGCGGACGCTTGGCGAAGCAGATCGCGCGCGACCCGAAGCTCACCTTGTCGTTCTCGTCGAGGACGACGACGGGGATGTCGTTGAGCGCGCAGTCGATCGCTGCGGCGAGGCCGACGGGGCCGGCGCCGACGACGATCGCCGCATGGCGCGCCGGCGCCGGCCGGTCCTGATCCGGCGATCTCCGGTAGGGGTAGAGCGGCGTCTCGAAAATCTTGCCCATGACTACCCCTGCAATTGAGCCCACATGTCGCGGTCGCGCGCCGCCGTCCAGATGCGCGGCGTGTCGATGCCGAGCGCCTCGTCGTAGGCGCGGGCGACGTTGAACGGCAGGCAGTGCTCGTAGATGGCGTAGGACGAGAATTTCGGATCGCATTCCGCGCGGCAGGCGTCCCAGGCGTCCTTCAGCGAGCCGCCGCGCGCGGCGACCTTGGCGACCGGCCGATAGGTCGACGAGACGAAGTCGCGGGTCAGCGCCAGCGCTTCCTCGACGATGGCGCGCCCGGCGAGCGCGTCGCCGCGGCCCGGCGCGATCGCCTCCGGCGCGAAGCGCTGGATGGCGTCGAGCGTGCCCGGCCAGTCGTGGAAATGCGCGTCGCCGCAATAGCAGGCCGATTTGTACTCGACGATGTCGCCGGTCAGCATCACGCCCGCGTCCGGCACCAGCGCGACGGCGTCGCCCGCGGTGTGGGCGCGCCCCAGATGCATGAGGTCGACGCGGCGCTTGCCGAGCCAGACCGTCATCTTGTCCTTGAACGTCATGGTCGGCCACGTCAGGCCGGGGATCGAGTCGGCCGCCTGGAAGAGCCGAGGGAAGCGCTCGAATTCCGACTCCCAGTCCTCCTTGCCGCGCTCGGAGATCATCGCGCGGCAGACCTCGGAGGCGATGATCTGCTCGGCGCCGTAGCCGCTCGCGCCGAGCACCCGCACCGCGTGATAATGCGACAGCATGACATATTTGATCGGCTTGTCGGTGACGGTGCGGATCTTCTCGACGACCTGCTGCGCCATGACCGGCGTCGCCTGGGCGTCGACCACCATCACGCCGTCGTCGCCGATCACGACGCCGGTGTTGGGATCGCCCTCGGCGGTGAAGGCGTAGATGTCGCGGCCGATCTCGGTGAACGAGATCGTTTTCGCCGTCATGTCGGCGCGCGAGGCGAATTCCTTAGCCATATTTGCGAATCTCCTGCTCGATTGCGCCGAAAATGGAGCGGCCGTGCGCATCGTGCATCTCGATGCGCACGACGTCGCCGAATTTCAGGAACGGCGTCGCCGGGGCGCCGGCGCGGAGGGTCTCGATGGTGCGCAACTCGGCGAGGCAGGCGTAGCCGCGGCCGCCCTCGGCGATCGGCCGTCCGGGGCCGCCGCCGGGGTCCTTGTTCGAGACGGTGCCCGAGCCGACGATCGAGCCGGCGCACAAGGCCCGTGTCCTGGTCGCGTGGGCGATCAGCCGCGGGAAGTCGAAGATCATGTCGAGGCCCGCTTCCACCCGGCCGAACGGTTTGCCGTTCAGGTCGACGCGAAGTGGGAGATTGAGCTTTCCGCCGTCCCAAGCCGTTCCCAGTTCGTCCGGCGTCACCGTGACCGGCGAGAAGGCCGAGGAGGGCTTCGACTGGAAGAAGCCGAAGCCCTTGCCCAGTTCGGCCGGGATCAGGTTGCGCAGCGACACGTCGTCGACCAGCATCACCAAGCGGATGCGGTCCCGCGCCGCCTCGGGCGACACGCCCGCCGGCGTATCGTCGACGACGACGGCGACCTCGCCCTCCATGTCGATTCCCCACGCTTCGTCCGCCGCGGGGATCGGATCGCGCGGGCCGAGGAACGTGTCCGAGCCGCCCTGGTACATGAGCGGGTCGGTCCAGAACGACGGCGGCATCTCGGCGCCGCGCGCCTTGCGGACGAGCTCGACGTGATTGACGTAGGCCGAGCCGTCCGCCCACTGGTAGGCGCGGGGCAGGGGGGAGGCGCAGGCGCGCTCGTCGAAGGGAAAGCCGGAATCCGGCTCGCGCTCGATCCGCTCGGCGAGCGCTTCGAGCCCCGGCGCCGCGTTCGTCCAGTCGTCGAGCGCCGCCTGGAGCGTGGGCGCGACGCCGTCCGCCGCGAGGGCGCGGCGAAGGTCGCGCGAGACGACGACGAGCTTGCCGTCGCGGCCGGATTTCAGGGAGGCGAGCTTCATGTGAAGCTGCGCCCGTTCGCGCGTTCCATCCCCGTGTTCCCCTCGCGAGAGCGCGCGTTTGCGCGTTTTTGGTTGCAGGCGCAACGAGATGTTTGTTTCACGGGCGCCCATTCCCCGTCAAGTTCTGTGCCGTGAGCAGCGACTTCCGCCTCGACAGCTTCCTGCCGTTCCGGCTCGATGTCGCCGCGACGGAGCTTTCCGAGCGCCTTTCGGCGCTCTACGGCGAGGCATTCGGCCTCGACATTCCCCAGTGGCGCATTCTCGCCAACCTCGCCGCGCTCGGCGAGGCGACGGCGCAGGTCGTGGCGCGGATCACCCGCAGCCACAAGTCGACGATCAGCCGGGCGGTGCAGCGTCTCGAGGCGCGCGGGCTCGTCGAGCGCCTCGTGTCCGAGCGCGACAAGCGCGCCTTCAGGCTGACGTTGACGGCGGAGGGCCGGATGCTGCTTCAGCGGCTCTTGCCGCAGGCGCTCCGCTTCGAGGCCGGCCTGTTGGCGATGCTGATCGACAGCGAAAGGAAGGCGCTGGAGAGGGGCTCTGCGCGTTGGAGCGGGCGATCGAGGCGAGGGGCGACGAGCCGGCCGAGGCGCGCATGAAGCGCCGCGACGCCGCCGGCCGCGATCACGGCGGGCAGTTGAAAGATCGCCGGATTCTCCAAGGCCTCGGTCCCTCCGCCGCCGAATTGCCCCACCACCGCGCGCAAGACGCCCGAAGCCGCGGGCGGCAGCGAATCGAGCCAGTTCCGCGCTTTGTAGCCGAAAGCTTCGGCCCGCGCGCGGCGGCTTTTCGGATCGAGGCCGTAGGCCGCCGACCCGAGCACGTCATAGAGGTCGTAGTCGCCCATGCCTTCGACGAGACGCAGCTTGATCGCCCCGGTCTGGCCTTCGGGCAAGGCCGCCAGCAGTTCCCGCCGCGCCTCGGGATCGACCCAGCGGTCGCGGAAATCCTGCAACGTCGGCGCCTCCTGCGCCAGTCGCCGCGCGATGCGCGCCCGGTATTCCTCGATCGGAACCGGCCTGTCGACGCCGCCTTCGGAGTCGAGCACATAGCGGCCCGCGCCGACGATCCGAACCGTCACGCCGTCGCCCTGCAACAAACCCGTGTCCGCCGGCTTGCCGTCGTCCTCCGGCTCGTACGGCTCGGGCTCCTTGACGCTCCGCGCCTTGGCGAGAAACGCCTCGCCGAACAGGCGCGAGCAGTCGGTGTAGTCGTAGACCCGGAACATCAGCTTGTCCGGCGCGAGGCGCGTGCCGCGCCCGACCATCTGATAGAAGGCGATCGGCGACGAGAGATAGCGGAAGAAGACGATGTTCCGCACCTCGGGCACGTCGACGCCGGTCGAGAGCAGATCGACGGTCGTCGCGATAAAATACGAATGCTCGGCGCTCTTGAAGTCGGCGATCATCGCCGCGCCGCCAGACTTCTCGGTGCATTTGAACGCGTAAGGATCGGCGCGAACGCCGGCGTTCGCGCCCTGCGCTCGGCGCCACGCGGCATACAGGTTGTTCATCGCGGTTGCGACCTGTTCGGCGTGCAAGTCGCGGACGCAGAAGACGATCGTCTTCTGATGCGGCCCGCCGGTCGCGAGCAGGTGATGGAAGAGGTCCTCCGCCATCTTCCTCGTGCGTTCGGGGAGGACGATTTCCGTCTCGAAATCAGGCGCTTCGTAGCGCGCGCCGTCCTCCGCCAAGCCGGTTTGGCCGGTTATCGCATCGACGACCTTGGTCAGGTCCGCGGCGTCGAGCCCAGTCTCGCGCTCGTTCGCGGTTTTCGCCAGCAAGAAGATGTCGCGGCGGACGATTTCGCAGACCGCCAGATAGCCGTCCTCGACCGCCTGAGAAATGTCGTAGCTGTAGGCCGGCTCGCGGAAATAGGCGATGTTGTCGGCGGTGATCCTGGCGTCCTCCAGCGCCCCTTTCTCCAGCTTCACCTTGTCCGGGAGGTCGAGCGCGCGCGGCGTCGCCGTGAGGCCGATCTGCAATGCCTCGCCGTTGCGCGTCAGCACCCGGCTCCAGGCGCCCCACGCGGAGCGGTGACACTCGTCGATGACGACGACGTCGAAATAGCCGGGCGGGTAGTTCTGGGCGAGGAAGGAAATGTCCTCCGCCTCTTCACGGTCGACGCCGAGGCTCTGATACGTGGCCACGTGAATGCGGGCGTTCTTCGCTGCATTGTTCCCTTCGGGATCGCGGGCGACTTTCGCCACTTCGCCCCCGAACAGGTTGGAAAGCGCCGTGGTCGCCTGCGTGCGCAACTCGTCGCGGTCGCAGACGAACAAGGCGCGCCGCGCCATGCCGGCGTCGAACAGCCGGCGCAGAAGATGGGCGGCGATGAACGTCTTGCCCGCCCCGGTCGCGAGCGTCAGCAGCGCCCGCTTCTCGCCGCGCGCGACCTTCTCGAACACGGCGCGAATCGCCGCGTCCTGATAATAGCGGCGCGTCGCCTCGCCGCCGCGATAGGGCGTGAGCAGGGCGCGCGCGGCGGGCGAGTCGAGATCGACGGCGGTCGCCGCCTGCCATTTTCGGCGGAGCAGGCCGGGATTGGGGAACTGAGCGATCGGCTCGGGGCTCGACGTCAGCCTGGTCGTCGCATCGTAGAAGACGAACTGATGGCCGTTGCTCGAAAAGACGAACGGCACATTGAACAGGCGCGCATATTTCCGGGCCTGCTCGAGGCCGTGACCCGGCGGCTTCGCCTCGGCCTTCGCCTCGATGAGCGCCAGGGGCACGGGTTGCGTTCCCGGATTCACCCGGACGCGCAAAAGGTAATCCACTCGCGCCGCGAGCTGTCGCGGGCGCTTGCCGTCGAGAACGATGGAGCCGTTGGTCTGCTCGCGAAAGACGAGGTCTTCCGTCCAGCCGCATTGACGCAACGCCGGATCGATCAGCTTGGCGCGAGTATCGGCTTCGTTGAACGCCATAAAGCGAGTTTGCCCCGCTCTCGTCCCGCCGAGAGCGCGGGCACATTAGCCGATTCTTCCATGGGGAGAACCTGTGACGGAAACGCGCAGGGCGGGTCGTCGCGAAGTCCGGCTGGGGCAATGCGGCGGCGGCTGTAGACTTCCTTGTCGCAAAGTCAGTTTTGGCGCGAAACTCAGGCTCCGCGCGCTTCGCCCTTCGCCGCCTCCAGCGCGCCGGGCTCGAGCTCGCAGTAGAGCATGCGCGCCGGGTCGACCGGGCCGGGCAGGGCGATGCGGCCGGGCGGGATCGGCTTGAACCCCATGCGGGCGTAATAGGGCTCGTCGCCGACCAGAATGACGAGCTTCCAGCCCGCGGCCTTGGCCGCCTCCAGCGAGCGCGTGACCAGCGCTTCGCCGATGCCCTGGCTGCGGAACACCGGCTCGACGATCAGCGGCCCGAGCAGCAGCGCGGGCGCGCCGCCGATGTCGATCGGCGTCATGGCGTTGGCGCCCACGAGCAGCGTGCCGACCCGCGCGACGAAGCTCAGCGAAAGGTCCGGGTCTGCCGACTCGCGGACGCGGTAGGCCGAGCGGGCGAAGCGGCCGGGGCCGAAAACGCGCGCGTTGAGGCGCTCGATGGCCGCCGCGTCGTCGGGCGTTTCGGGGTCGAGCAGGAGCGTAAGGTCGGGCATCGCGCCGCCTCTAGCATGCCCCGCGACGGCCGGTCACCCCGTCACGCGCCGAACTCGTCGGGCTCGCGCCATTCGCGCTCGAACGGCAGGCGCCAGGAATGGGGCGCGATGAGCTGATAGATCGACTGCGGCCCCCAGGAGCCCGGCGCATAGATGCGGACCGGCGGCGGATTGTCGAGCAGCCGGCCCGAGATCGCCCACAGCCGCTCGATGCCGTCGGCGGTGCAGAACAGCGTGTGGTCGCCGCGCATGGCGTCGAGAATCAGCCGCTCGTAGGCCTCGAGCACGTCGGCGCCCTGGCCGGTGTCGTGCAGCCGGAACTGCAGGCTCTGCTTGGAAAGCCGCATGCCCGGCCCCGGCTTCTTGCCGTAGAAGGACAGCGACACCCGCGTCTGGTCGGCGAGATCGAAGGTTAGGTGGTCGGGACCCTGGAAGCCGAGGCCCGAATCCTCGGGGAACATGCTGCGCGGCGGCTCCTTGAAGGCGATCGAGATGATCCGCTGCCCCTGCGACATGCGTTTTCCCGTGCGCAGGTAGAAGGGCACGCCCGCCCAGCGCCAATTGTCGATGCGGCACTTGAGGGCGATGAAAGTTTCCGTGTCCGATTCCGGATCGACGCCCTTCTCCGCCCGGTAGCCGATGTACTGGCCGCGCACGACGTTGACCGGATCGATCGGCATCAGCGACCGGAACACCTTGTTCTTCTCCTCGCTGATCGGCCCGGGCGCGAGCGAGGTCGGCGGCTCCATCGCCACGAAGCCGAGGATCTGGAAGAGATGGGTGACGACCATGTCGCGATAGGCGCCGGTCTGCTCGTAGAAGCCGATGCGGGCGCCGATGTCGAGCGTCTCGGGCACGTCGATCTGGATGTGGTCGATGAAGTTGCGGTTCCAGATCGGCTCGAACAGGCCGTTGCCGAAGCGGAAGGCGAGGATGTTCTGCGCCGGCTCCTTGCCGAGGAAATGGTCGATGCGGAAGATCTGGTCCTCGGAGAAGACCTTGTGCAGCTCGTCGTTGAGCGCCACCGCGCTGTCGAGGTCGTGGCCGAACGGCTTCTCCATGATGATGCGGGAGCCTTCGGAGAGGTTGGCCTCGTCCACCATTCTCAGCGCCGACAGCGCCGCGCTCGGCGGCACGCTGAGATAGTGGATCAACTGGAATTGGCCGCCGAGCGCGGTCGCCGCCCGCTCGACCGCCGCGGCCAGCGCCTTGGCGCCGTCTTTCAGCGGGACGTAATCGAGCGCCGCGTCGAGGGCCGGCCAGTCGCCTTCGGCCGGCGGGTGGTCGTGATGCATGGCGATCGCCTTGTGGGCGAGGGCGCGGAACGCGTCCGCGTCGATGTCGTCGAGCGAGACGCCGACGATCCGGCACTTGGGGATGAAGCCCGCCGTGATGAGGTGAAAAAGTCCGGGCAGGAGCTTGCGCTGCGAAAGATCCCCCGTGGCGCCGAACAGAACGACGATCTGCGGCAGTTTCGGACCGACTCCGGCCGGTATTTTGGACATCGCGCCTCTCCCGTCATCCCCTTGGGCCACCCACTCTGTGACCGCTAGCGTGACAGTCGTGCGACAGAAGGGCGATGGCAAGCCTCGAGCCGAGCGCGGCGGCGCGATCGACGATCGCGCCTACGGAGCGCGCCTCAGCCTCAGGCTCGCCCAGCCTTCGAGGTCGATCCGCTCGGCGAGGTAAAAGCCCTGCGCCCGCCAGGCGGCGAGGACGCCGGGGACGTCGGCGAGGAGCAGGCCGGAGACGATGGCGTCGCCGTCCGGCGCCGTGACGGCGGCGAGCGAGGGGGCGAGCAGGCGCAGGGGCTTGGCCAGAATGTTGGCGAACACGACGTCGTAAGGCGCGCCCGCGCGCAAGGCGCAATTCTCCACTCCGCGCGAGACCAGGGCCTTGCAAAACTGCCCGACGCCGTTCAGGCGCGCGTTCTCGTTGGCGACCGTGACGGCGACGGGATCGACGTCGCCGAGCCAAGCCTTCCGCCTCAGGACCTTCGCCGCCGCGATCGCCAGCACGCCGGCGCCGCAGCCGACGTCGAGCACGGCGCTGGGGCGGCGGCGCTTCAGGAGCCGGTCGAAATGCAGGAGACAGCCGCGCGTCGTGCCGTGATGGCCGGTGCCGAAGGCGAGGCCCGCCTCGATCTCGATGCCGACGTCGTTGGCTTCGACCTTCTCCCGGTCGTGGCCCCCGTGGACGAGGAAGCGTCCGGCGCGCACGGGGACGAGGCCGGCGAGCGCGTTGGCGACCCAGTCGCGCTTCTCCGTCAGGCCGAAGGCTGCGGCTCGAGCCGTCTCCTCGTCGGCGGCGGCGACGATCAGCGCCCGGATGTCGTCCTCGTCCGGCTCGAAGCCGAAATAGGCCTCGACCAGCCACGCCTTGCCTCCGCCCGGCCACGCGTCCGCCGTCTCGAAGGCGGCCGAGGCCGCCTCGGCGGGCTCGAAGCTTTCGACGATCAGGTCCGCGACGGCGCGCGCGCGGCGCTCGTCGGTGACGAGGGTCAGACGATGGGCGGCGTTGTTGGGGGGCAGGCCTTCGAGCATCGCGCGCCGCGTAGCACGACCTGTCGCCCCCCGCCAGAGCCGGCCCTGCAAAAGGCCGCCTGCGTTCGGCGTCTCGGGGTCGGCCATCTGAAAACGCGATCGAATCGCGCCGTCAAGCCTTCCGTTTGTGTGACTTCGGCGACGTGGCAGAGACCGCCGCCTCCAGATCGAATCCCTCGCGCAGCACCTTCTCGACGCGGGCGTTGTAGCCGGGTCCGCTCGCCCGGATGCGCTCGACCAGATCGGCGCTCAACCGGAAGCCGACGCGCACTTTCGGCGAACCTGATTTCGGCCGGCCCCGCTGAACCGGCGTCGCGGCGAGCTTCGCCTGATACTCCAGAGCGGACAGGTCGGGGGCGTCGTCCAAATCAGTCCAGCCTGTCGCCGTAGAGGGCTTGTTCCCGGTCATTGGCCTTTCTCAGGCTGATGATGCGGCGAGCCGCGCCGCGCGGGGTCCAGACGGTCACGACCATTCGGCCGTCGAGGCGGCCAACCGTAATAAAGCGAAGCTCGCCGTAATCCTTCCGATTGTCCGCAATTGTCAGCGTCGCTCCTGCGAAAATCTCGTCCGCCCGGGCCATATCCAACCCTCGGTGTTCGAGGGCCGCTTCACGTTTGGCCGGGTCGAATAGAATCCTCACGATTTATTGTGGCGACGATCCATTCGATCGGCAAGCCCTTCGCAATCGTTTCGTCGCCACGTCGCCCGCGAATCGCGATCGCTCGCTCTACCCCCCTTGGCCTTCATGAAAAAAGTCGTACACCAGCTTCGCCGTCGCCGCGTTCAGCCCCGGCGTCTTCTCCAGGTCCGCCAGCCCCGCCCGCGCCACGTCCTTGGCGGAGCCGAAGGCGTGCAGGAGCGCGCGCTTGCGCGCCGGGCCGATGCCGGGGATTTCGTCCAGCGGGCTCTTGACGAAATCCTTCTTGCGCCGCGCCCGATGCGTGCCGATGGCGAAGCGGTGCGCCTCGTCGCGCAAGCGCTGGACGAAGAACAGGGCGGGGTCGCGGGGCGAGAGGCGGAACGGCTCGCGGCCCTCGACGAAAAAGGTTTCGCGGCCGGCGTTGCGGTCGGGACCCTTGGCGATCGAGGCGAGCGCCACCCCCTCGACGCCGAGCGTGGTCATCACGTCGCGCGCGGCCTCGAATTGGCCCCGGCCGCCGTCGATGATCACGAGGTCGGGCGCGTCGGGGAAAGCGTCGGCGCCGGCGGTCTCGCCATCCCGCATGAGCCGCGCGAACCGCCGGGTCAGCACCTCGCGCATCATCGCGTAGTCGTCGCCGGGCGTGAGGTCGGCGTTTCTGATGTTGTAGGCGCGGTAGGCGTTCTTGACGAAGCCTTCGGGTCCGGCGACGACCATCGCCCCGATCGCGTGCGTCCCCATGATGTGGGAATTGTCGTAGATCTCCACCCGCCGGAGCGGCTTCTCGATCCCGAAGGCTTGGGCGAGCGCGGCCAGCAGCTTCGCCTGGCTCGCGGCCTCGGCGAGCCTTCGCGCCAGCGCCTCGCGCGCGTTGCGCATGGCGGCGTCGACGAGGTCCCGCTTCTCGCCCCGGCGCGGGACGCCGATGGCGATGCGATGGCCGGCGCGGGCGCTCAGCACCTCGCAGAGCGTCGCCGCGGTTGCGACCGGGTGGCTCAGCAGCACCAGACGCGGCGCCGGCCGCTCGACGTAGAACTGGCCGAGAAAGCCGTCCAGAACCTCCTCCGGGCCGAACGCCCGGTCGGCGCGCGGGAAGTAGGCGCGGTTGCCCCAGTTCTGGTAGGTGCGGAAGAAGAACACCTCGACGCACCACTGGCCGGCTTCTTCGGCGACGGCGAAAACGTCGGCCTCGGGGATCGAGCGCGGGTTGACGCTCTGCTCGCCCTGGATGGCGGAGAGCGCCGAGATGCGGTCGCGCAGGCGGGCCGCCCGCTCGAACTCGAGCGCGTCCGACGCCGCGCTCATCTCGTCCGCCAGCCGATGGCGGATCGAGCGGCTGCGGCCGGACAGGAAGTCCTTCGCCTCCTTGACGAGTCCGGCGTAGTCATCGAGCGGAATCTCGCCCGTGCAGGGGCCAGAGCAGCGCTTGATCTGGTAGAGGAGGCAGGGGCGGGTGCGGTTCTCGTAGTAGCTGTCGGAGCAGGTGCGCAGCAGAAAGGCGCGCTGGAGCGCGTTCATGGTGCGGAAGACGGCGCCGGCGCTGGCGAACGGCCCGTAATAGTCGCCGGGAACGGAGCGCGCGCCGCGGTGCTTGACGAGCCGCGCCGCATCGGAACCGCGCGCGATGAGAATGTAGGGGAAGCTCTTGTCGTCGCGCAGCACCACGTTGTAGCGTGGCTTGAGCTGCTTGATCAGGTTGGCCTCGAGCAGCAGCGCCTCGGCCTCGGTGTCGGTGGTGACGAACACCATCGAGCGGGTCTGGGCGACCATGCGGGCGATTCGGATCGACTGCCGCTCGGGCGTCGTGTACGCGACGATGCGCTTTTTGATCGAGCGCGCCTTGCCGACGTAGAGCACCTCGCCCTCGGCGCCGATCATCCGGTAGACGCCGGGCCCGAGCGGCGCATGGCGCCAGAATTCGCGGATCGCCTCGGCGCCGCGCGCGAGATTCGAAGGCTCGACCGGCGGCTCGTCGAGCGCGATGTCGAGGGGGCCGGCCTCGGCGCGAAGCGCGCGCTCGAGCGCCGCCTCGGCCTTGGCTTCGGCCTCGGGCGCTTCGCCCGGAGGATAGCTCTTCGGCTCGCCGGTCATGGCGCCTATCTAGGTCCGCCCGAAAGCGTTGGGAAGAACGCGTCGCATTTCCCGGAAAGGGGAAGCGGGCGCCGGCGGCGGGTTTCGGCCTGACGAGGCGCGGACGCGACGCCCCGGCTTCCGCGTGGCCGCCGGCGCCGCACGCTCCCGCAAACCGTTTGAGCTTGGCGGCTCGAGCCGCTAGAAGCGGCGCGCTCGACGCCTTCCGGAGCCCCCATGACCGACGCCCTCAACGCCACGCCGCAGCAGAAATCCGAGATCCTGATGCAGGCGCTGCCGCACATGCTGCGCTACGACGACGCGATGGTGGTGGTGAAATACGGCGGGCACGCCATGGGCGACGAGCAGAAGGCGCGCGACTTCGCCAAGGACATGGTGCTGCTCGAGCAGTCCGGCATCAATCCGGTCGTCGTCCACGGCGGCGGGCCGCAGATCGGCTCGATGCTGAAGAAGCTCGGCATCGAATCGCAGTTTTCCGGCGGCCTGCGCGTGACCGACAAGCCGACCATCGAGATCGTCGAGATGGTGCTGGCCGGCTCGATCAACAAGTCGATCGTGGGCGCGATCAACGCCGAGGGCGGCCGGGCGATCGGCTTGTGCGGCAAGGACGGCAACATGGTCGTGGCGCGCAAGGTCCACCGCCCGCACGCCCCGGACGAGGACGTCGTCGACCTCGGCTTCGTCGGCGAGCCGGACAAGGTGGACATGACGGTGCTCGAGCAGATTCTCGGGCGCGAGCTGATCCCCGTGCTCGCGCCGGTCGCGGCGGGCGCCGACGGCCAGACCTACAACGTCAACGCCGACACCTTCGCCGGCGCGATCGCGGGCGCGCTCGGCGCCAAGCGCCTCCTGTTCCTGACCGACGTTCCGGGCGTGCTCGACAAGGACAAGAACCTGATCAAGGAGCTCAAGGTCGACGACATCCGCGGGCTGATCGCCGACGGCACGATCACCGGCGGCATGATCCCCAAGGTCGAGACCTGCATCTACGCGCTCGAGCGCGGCGTCGAGGGCGTGGTCATCCTCGACGGCAAGATTCCGCACGCGGTGCTGATCGAGCTTCTCACCGACCACGGCGCGGGAACGCTGATCACGCGCTAGGGGCAAAGAGCGAGACGATGCGCATCCTGGCGATCGACACCTCCTGCGGCGCGGCTTCGGTCGCCGTGGCGGAGGCCGGGCGGGTCGAGCCGCTCGCGGCGATCGTCCGCCCGATGACGCGCGGACACGCCGAGGCGCTGGCGCCGATGGTCGAGCGGGCCGGACGCAGCCTCGAGGGCGGCCTCGCCTCGCTCGACCGGATCGCGGTGACGATCGGCCCGGGCTCGTTCACCGGGATCAGGGTCGGCGTCGCGCTCGCCCGCGCGATGGGCTTGGCGCTCGGCGTCCCCGTCGTCGGGGTCTCGACCCTGGTCGCCTTCGCCGCGCCCCTGCTCGACGAGCCGCGGCCGGGCGTCATCGCGGCGGCGATCGACGCTCGTCATGGATCGGTCTACTTCCAGTTGTTCGAGTCCTCCGGCCGCCCGCTCGGGCCGCCTCGCTGCGACAGCCTGCGGGAATGCGTGCGCGGCATCGGCGCCGGGCCGGCGCTTCTGGCGGGCGACGCGGCCGAGCTCGTCGCCGCCGAGGCGCATCGCGCAGGTCTTCCCTACGACCTCGCCGCGGCGGCCGCCGCGCCCGACATCGCCGCGGTGGCCCGGATCGGGCTCGCCCTCGATCCGGCCCACAATCCGGCGCGGCCGCTCTACGTCAAGCCGCCGGACGCCCGCCCCAATCCGGCCGAGCCGATCGCCCGGACCTCCGTCTGAGGGCGCCATGATCTTCGATTTCGGCTTCTTCTTCAGAGCGTCCCCTCCCGTGATCCGGCCGCTGCGCAGCGACAAGGCGGAGGCCTGCGCCCGCCTGCACGCGGCCGGCTTCGCCCACCCCTGGCCGGCCGAGGAGATCGCCCGGCTCGTCGCCGACGCCTCGACCCTTTCCGCCGCCGCGCTCGACCCGGCCAAGGGAACCTTGCGCGGCTTCGCGCTCGCCCGGCGCGCGGCCGACGAAGCCGAAGTCCTGACCATCGCGGTCGAAGCGGCGAGGCGCGGCCGGGGCGTCGGCCGCGCCTTGATGCGGGAGATCCTGCGGCAGGCGGCGAACGCCGGCGTGCGGGCGATGTTCCTCGAGGTCGATAAGGACAATGCGCCGGCGATGGCGCTCTACCGTCGTCTGAGCTTCATCAAGGTCGGCGAACGTCCGGGCTACTATCGCCGCAAGGACGGCTCGCGCGCGATGGCTGTCGTGATGCGGAGAAGCCTGCCATGAGTCCGGCCATGACCGACAAGGTCGGGCCGCCGTCCTTCGCCGTGACGACATCGATCCGTCTGGCCGGCGTCGTCCTCGCGCTGGCGGCGTTCGTCGTCGCCTTCGCCCCGCCGCGCCGCCTCGCCCAGCGCCTCGGGTGGCGCTTCGGGGAGCGGACGCCGGTCCTCTTCCAGCGGCTCCTGTGCGCCGGCCTCGGCGTGACCGTGCGCCGCCACGGCGACTTCTGCGCTTCCGGCAGCCGGCTGATCGTCGCCAATCACGTCTCTTGGCTGGATATTCCCGTCATGGGCGCGCTCGCGCCGATGAGCTTTCTCGCCAAGAAAGAGATCGGCGCGAATCCGGCCGGACGCCTGCTCGCCTCTTTGCAGGGGATCGTTTATGTCGACCGCGGGCGCCGGCGCTGCATCCCTCGAGTGAACGCGAGCATGCTCGAGGCGATGCGCGCGGGCTCGCCGGTCGTCCTGTTCGCCGAGGCGACGACGGGGGACGGCAACCGTCTGCTCCGCTTCCGTTCGTCCCATTTCCAGGCGATCCGTCAGGCGGCGATCGCGGACCGCGAGCGCCCCGCTTTCATCCAGCCCGTCTATCTCCACTATTCGCGCCTCGGCGGCCTGCCGATGGCGCGGTTCGAGCGGCCGCGGATCGCCTGGTACGGCGACATGACGTTCATGCCGCATTTCGCGCGCTACGCCGCCGGCGGCGGCGTGACCTGCGACGTCCATTGCGGCGCGCCGATCCGGGTCGGGCCGGACATGGATCGCAAGACCGCGGCGCGCCTGACCGAGGCGGCCGTGCGGCGCCTCGCCGCAGAGGCCCGCGCCCGTCGCGGGTAGTGTTTCTGGTCGAAAATAGAACGCCTGAAGTTAGCGTGCGCTGCCCCGATATCCCTGCTACAATGGATTTTCAATTGAGGCGTGTGTGAGCACTACGTGGAGCCGTTTGATGTTTTCCGCTGCAATTTACAGCGACGACGGGGCCGACCAAGGCCCGATCGATATGTCCGGTGCTTAGAACGACGCGCAGGCGCACGAATTGGCGCACGCGCGAGCGATCGAATGGCTCAAAGCAAGCGTGTTCGATCACGCGACCGTTCGCATCAACCGGGATGGATACATGCTTGCGCCAGTAGAGGTCCATTGCTGATGCTCCCCCGCCCCTGGGCGCGAGCGCCGCTTGGCCGACGTCGTCGGCTCAGCAATTGTCACGGCGTCGGGGACTGTATGGCCCTTATGGGTGCCGCTACGCCCAAGTCCGGACAGCGCGGCCCCATAGGACGGTTACCCAAATGGAGACAATGCGACGAAACTTTCCCTGCCCTGAATCGGGCATGCCTTGTGCCGATATGCGGTGCACGAAAGAACATTGCTGCGAGCGCGTTCGAGTCGAAATCGAGGCCAAACAACTTGCGGGCGCAAAAGAGGAACGCGTGGCTCACGCGAGGATGACGGAGCTCTTTGGTCCGATCATCGAGGAAATGAGGCGAAAATCAAATTGAGGCGGTACTCCGCCGTGGCCTGCTATTTTCCCGCAACGGAAAAAGGCCTAAATGAGGAACCGCCCCTTGGAGACCCTCGTTGTCCGAATCCCCTGTGCTTGAAAACGCGGCTCGCGCCTCCACTCTGCCGGAAAAAGCCCCGCGCGCGTTCATCAGGTCTTTCGGCTGCCAGATGAACGTCTACGACTCGCAGCGCATGGCCGATCTCGCCGCGGGCGAGGGTTTTGCCGAGGCGGAAAGCGCCGACGACGCGGACCTGATCGTTTTGAACACCTGCCACATCCGGGAGAGGGCGTCCGAGAAGATCTAGTCCGAGCTCGGCAAGCTGCGCGAGCTGAAAGAGGAGCGCTCGCGCGCCGGACGCCGCACGACGCTGGTCGTCGCCGGTTGCCTCGCCCAG
The DNA here is from genome assembly GCA_903932535.1 of uncultured Hyphomicrobiales bacterium. Classification (GTDB taxonomy): domain Bacteria; phylum Pseudomonadota; class Alphaproteobacteria; order Rhizobiales; family Beijerinckiaceae; genus Roseiarcus. Next base: position 18,065 of record CAIZGR010000326.1, read on the forward strand.
GCGGAAGGGGCCGAGATTCTGCGCCGCCAGCCGGCGGTGGACGTGGTCGTCGGCCCGCAGAGCTACCATCGCCTGCCCGGCCTTCTGCGCGACGCCGGCCGCGGCGCGGGCGTCGTCGACACCGACTTCCCCGCCGAGGACAAGTTCGCCCATCTGCCGGCGAGCGCGCCGGAGGCGGTCGCGCGGCGCGGGGTCTCCGCTTTCGTGACGGTGCAGGAAGGTTGCGACAAGTTCTGCTCGTTCTGCGTCGTGCCCTACACGCGCGGCGCAGAGGCTTCGCGGCCGGTCGCGGCGATCCTGTCGGAGATCGGCCAACTCGCCCGCGCGGGCGTGCGGGAGGTGACGCTGATCGGACAGAACGTCAATGGGTATCATGGGATCGATCCGGCCGGCCGCCCGATCGGGCTCGCGGAGCTGATCGCCTCCGTGAGCGCCGTTCCGGGCGTCGTTCGGGTGCGCTATTCGACGTCGCACCCCAACGACATGCGCGACGACCTGATCGCCGCGCACCGCGACATCGCGGCGCTCGCGCCCTATCTC
>CAIZGR010000327.1 GCA_903932535.1 uncultured Hyphomicrobiales bacterium
CGATCGTGTCGGCGGCGCGCGCGCGCCCCGAACGTTCGACGCCGGTTGCGGCGGCGCCCGCCTCGGCCGAGGCGGCCGCCTGCGCCCGCGCGCAGAGGGCAAAGAGCCTGCGCGCGAGGGCCGGCGCCTCGGCTGCTGCGCGCCCGGCGAAGAGCGCCCCATGCCCGGTCGGCCGCGTGTTGACGACGCGCACGGCCCGGACCCGGTCGCCGTCGAGGGCGATGGCGAGGACAATCGCGCCCGGATCGAACACGGCCGTCATCGCACCACAGGTAAGCCGAAACGGCCTGCCAGGAATGCGCGCCGGTCGTGCGCGCCTTCCGCCGCCGGGACCTCGGCTGCGGGTGCGAAAAGCTCCGCCATCGCGGCGCGCGCCGCCTCCAACGCCGCGTCCATGCCGGCGAAATCCTGCATCGGCGAGAACAGCGAGCAGGCGTCGAGCCGGCCGAACGCCGGCAGGTCGCCGACGATCAGGGCGAGGTCGCCGCCCGGCAGCGCGAGCGTCAGGGTCTCGCCGGGCTTCGCCGCAGGGAGCGGCTCCCCATCCGGCAGCGGCGCCGCGACGACGTTCATGAACCACGGCGTCACGACGATCCCGACCGCCCGGCCCCGATGGGCGCGAAAGGCGACGTCGGCGACGCCGAGCGCGGGATTGCACACCGGCAGACCCGCCATCGGCCCCTCGGCGACCGCGCGATAGCGCGCCGCGATGCGCCGGCCGGCCGCGACGGCGAGGTCGTCGAAGCTCATGCGCCGAGCGCCATGAACTTCTCGCGCGGGGCGTCGCAGTTCGGGCAGCGCCAGTCGTCCGGCAGGCCGGCGAAGGGCGTGCCGGGCGCGATCTGCCCGGCCGCATCGCCCTCGGCCGGATCGTAGACCCGCCAGCAGATCCCACATTCCATCTTGTCCTCGGGCCGCGTCGCCTCCGGCGGGCCGAAATTCTCGAACCCGCTCATCGGAAATAGGCGTCCTCGATATCGCGTAGGCGGATGCTCGAATCGGCGAAATCCTCGTCGGCGGCGAGGACGACCGCCGGCACGTCGCCGATCTCGAGCGTGTCGAGGACGACGTCGTCCATCGTGTTCGTGTACTGCACCGACCACACGCCGCGCGCCGCCGTGGCGACCGCCCGGCAATTCCCGTAGCCGCGCGAGACGAGCCGCACCGGCCCCTCGCCGAGCGTCGCCTGGAGAAAAGCCATGTCCTCGGGCGTCATCGGAAAGAGCGAGAAGTTGATGACATGCGCGGGCGTTCCCGGCTTCCATGCGGCCATCCGCTCGCGGATCTCGGCGAGCACCGGCATGACGTTCATCGCGCCCTCGGGCGGCGCCCCGATGAGAAGGTCCGGCGAAGCGGCGCGCGCCGCCTCGCGCACCGCCTCCGGGATCGCGCCGATCTCGAGATAGTCCCCGACGAGCCGGCCTTCGCCGTCGGTGAAGCGGACCCGCCAGAGTCCGGCGAAGACCGATTCCGCGATCTGCGCAGTCACGCCGCCCGGCAGCGCCGCAACGCCGCCGACCTCGCCTTCGCCCAGCGCTTCGGAAATCAGCTTGCGGTCGTCCGCGCCGGTGTCGGTGATGTCGAACAGCTTTCCACGGGCGCCAGCGCGCTGCGCGGCGAGCGCGCTCGCGAGCTCGGGCAGCAGCGCCGCCGTGCGGGCGCAGCGCGGAATGAGATCCTCGGCGGCCGGCGTGCCGAGAAAGGGCGCGCGCTTCGGGATGGTCGGCGCCGGCTCGATCGGGTTCACCGCGACCGCGGACGCCTCGCCCTCGGGGGCGATCCAGAAGCCGGCCTTCATGCGTCGCTCCTAGCGCCGACGAAGCGGATGTCCGTCCGCGGTCCCGCGCCGGGCTTCGCGGGTTCCCCGTCCCCGGCGAGGGCGGCGCGGATGCGGGCGCGATAGTCGGCCCAGTCGCGGACCTTGGCGATCGTCGCGAGCGTCCTTCCGTCGCTAACGACGGCGATCGAGGGGAAGACGACGACGCCGAAGCGGCTTTTCAGCGCCTCTTCCGCGGTTCGCGCGACGACAGCGCCGCGAAGCGCGCCGGCGAAGGCCTCGAGGAGTTCGGGCAGGATGACGGCGGCGTCGTTCGCCTCCGGCCAGCGCACGGGATCGCCGGCAAAGAGGACGAGCGCGGCGGCCGGCTCGCCCGGACTGCCCGCGAGGAAGGGGTCGACCGTCTCGGCATCGACGACGGGCAGCCCGTGTCGTTGCGAGAGGGCGCGGATAAGGGCCGAGGGCATAGGGTCCTTTCAGCGGTCACTTGCCGATGAGATGCGCAGGCAACTGCGGTTCGCGGCCGACGAGGTCGGCGAAGAGGGAGTCGACGTCGCACCCTTCCAACGCCGCGGCGAGGCCTTCGAGCGCGTCGTCGATGAGGCGCGCCTCGTGCGCGTCGAGCGCCCGAACCGCCGAGCTGAGATGGACGAGCACATGCGCGCCGGCCGGCAGTGCGCCGACGAGCAGCATCGAGACCCTGTGCATCATGCCCCGCCGCTCGCACAGCGCTGTGATGTCGTCGCCCTCGACGACGCGCATGGGAATGCCGATGCACATGACCCCACCCCTATTTCGCCGCAGCTTCCAGATTGTCGAACCCGCCGAAGCGATAGACCGCCGCCGAGACGATCCAGGCCAGAGCGAACAGGCCGGCGATGACGTAGCCGAGCGCGCCAAAATTGTCGTTGAGCGCCCCGATCGCGCTCCAGAATCCGCCGCCTTCGGCGAGGCCGAGCCGGTCGCCGACGAGGTTGAGCACCTCGAGTCCCGCGACCAGGAACGCGACCACGATCGAGGTCGCGGTGATCGTCAGGTTGTAGAAGAGCTTGCGTTGCGGCTTGACGAACGCCCAGCCGTAGGCGCCGAGCATGAGGACGCTGTCGGCGGTGTCGATCAGCGTCATGCCGGCGGTGAAAAGGGCCGGAAACACGAGGATCGACCAGATCGGCAGGCCTTGGGCGGCTTGCGTAGCGGAGATGCCGAGCAGACCCACCTCGGTCGCGGTGTCGAAGCCGAGCCCGAACAGCAGGCCGATCGGATACATGCCCCAACTGTGGTCGACGGAACGGAAGAACCGGCCGAAGAGCCGCGCCAGGAGGCCGCCGCCGAGGGTCGGATCGATCGCGCCGGCGTCGGCGGCGCCCGCCCTGACGCGGGCGAAGGCGCGCCATGTCGAAAAGAGGACGAACAGATTGGCGATGGCGATCACGAACAGGAACCCCGCCGAGACGAGCGTTCCGGCGACGGCGCCGAAGGTCGTGAACGTCTCGAACCGCGCCCCGAGCCCGGCGGAGAACACGGCGATGGCGATGGAAAGCCCGATCACGATCGTCGAGTGGCCGAGCGAGAAGAACAGCCCCACCCCGACCGGACGCCGGCCCTCCTGCATCAGCTTGCGCGTCACATTGTCGATCGCGGCGATATGGTCGGCGTCGAAGGCGTGGCGCAGCCCGAAGCTGTAGGCCAGCGCCGCCGTTCCCAGCAGCAACGGGTAATCACGGAAGGCCACGAGCGCCCAGAGCCAGACGGCAATGTTCGCGACCGCGAGGGCCGCGAGCAGGGCGGCGGCGCGGCCCCTCACGCGCGCAGGCGAGTCGTCGAACAGAAGAGCCGTAGCCCTGGTCATGGCGTCCCTCCTTCCGACGCTCATGCGTCACGCCGCTCGTATCCGAGCGCGTCGATCTCGTTGCCGAGCAGTCCGGGACGCTCGTCCCCGGCCGCGCGTTCCGCGAACTCGACGCCCCAGTTTCGCAGCACCTCGCATGCCAGCGCAAGCGCCGTCTCGATCCGGGCGCGCACAGGGGCCGTGAGCGGCCCGCCCCAATCCTCGAGGTCGAGCGGTTGGCAGCCGATGAGCGCGACTTCCCGGGGGTATTTCCCGAGCAGGTCGGCAGCCGACAGCACCTCCTGGAAACCGGTCTGGTGCAGGCTCATCTTCTTCGCGCCGGTGAATTTCGGCACCTCGCCGCCCTCGACGAGCTTCAGCGTTCCCGGCTCGAGGCCGTAGTCGATCGCGTCGAAGACGAGGAGGAAATCGGCCTCGGTCACGTGCTGGACGAGATAGAGCCCCTGCGTGCCGCCGTCGAGGACCGTGACGTTTTCAGGAGCCGCGTAGCGCCGGTCGAACGCTTCGACCGCGCGCACGCCGAATCCTTCGTCGGCCCAGAGGATGTTGCCGATGCCGAGGACGAGAACGCGGGGCGCGGCGATCTGCGGCGTGGTCACGGATCGCGGGTCCCGGCGAGCGCGCGCATTCGCGACGGGTTGCCCCCGGCGCGCCGGACCCGAGGCGCCGCGCCGGCCGGGCTCCTCGGGACGCGAGCGTCGGAAACGTCAGGGGTCGCCCGAGAATTCGTCATTCGTTTACGGATCATCGTCGCGGAAGTAGCGGTCGCCGGTGATGATCGCCGACAGCATCGTCTGGCGCGACATGATGTCTTCCCGGATCGCCGCGTAGACGTGCAGGATGACGAAGATCACCATGAGCCACATGCCGAGATGGTGCAGCGTATGGACCTGCTGGCTGTTCGGCCAGATCAGGAACACCCAGCCGAAGAGTTTCGTCCACCACGAGTCGAGGCCCGCGCCCTGCGCGTAGAGCGCGCCGCCGGTCGCGATCATGAAGAGGGTGAGCAGCGTGAACAGCACGACCATCGCGAGATTGGCCAGCGGGTTGTGGCCGACGTACTTCTTCGGATTCTTGACGATGAAGAGGTACCAGGAAAGCTCGTAGAGCGCCTCGTACCAGTAGCGCGGCCGCCAGAACGGAACGTAGAAGAGCTGGCGGGCGTGTTCGTTGCCGACGATCCCCCGGTAGACCCGGTAGACGAAGGCGACGATGAAGAGCTGCGCCGCCGCGAAATGGGCGAAGCGGATGTAGCCCATCTGGTAATGGTCGCTCGCCTCGCCGCTCAGCGTCGGCAGGGGCGAGGCGATAAGGTAGCCCGAGACGATCAGCACCAGGATCAGGGCCGCGTTGATCCAGTGCCACGCCCTGACCGGCGCCTCGTAGACGAAGACGGAACTGCGGCGGACCGCCTCGGTCGCGTCGGAGTCGGCGGTCTTGACCAACGTATGCTGAACGCTCATCGGCCCCTCCTAGCGCACCTGAACCTTCGTCATCTCCTGCCCGTCCGGGCTCATCACATGCGTCGAGCAGGCGAGGCAGGGATCGAACGAGTGCAGGGTGCGGATGATCTCGAGCGGCTGGTTGGGATCGGCCATCGGCGTGTTCATCAGCGAGGCCTCGAACGCGCCGATATTGCCGTTGGGATCGCGCGGGCTGCCGTTCCAGGTCGTGGGCACGATGCACTGGTAGTTCTCGATCTTCGTGTCCTTGATCCTGATCCAGTGGCCGAGCGCGCCGCGCGGCGCCTCGGTGAAGCCGACGCCCTTGGCCTCGGCGGGCCAAGTCTCCGGCTTCCACTTCTCCGTGTTGGCGGTCGAGGAGTCGCCGGCCTTGATGGTGGCGATCAGCTTGTCCTGGAAATAGCGCATCTGGCCTGCGGCCCATTGCGCCTCGAGCGCGCGCGCCGCGGTGCGGCCGAGGGTCGAGAAGAGCGCGGTCACCGGCAGGCCGAGGTCGGTCAGCACCTTCTGCACCGGCTCCTTGAATTCGGGCTTGCCCTGCGCGTAGCCGATCACCCAGCGGGCGAGCGGGCCGACCTCCATGGCGTTCCCCTTCCAGCGCGGCGCCTTGATCCAGGAGTATTTGGCGGATTCGTCGATCGACTCGATGTTGGTGCGCGTGCCCTTGGTGTTCGGCCCGAGCGCGAAATTCGGCTCGGTCACGCCGTCCCACGGGTGCAGCCCCTTGGTCTCGTCGGGATACTTGTACCAGGAGTGGACCACGAACTCCTGGATTTCCTCCGGATTGCGCAGGTCCACGGGCAAGACTTGGCTGAGGTCGCCGTTGACGATCGCGCCGCGGGGAAGCTTGAGGCTCTTCTCGGAATAGTCGTTGGCGTGCTCGGGAATGTCGCCGTAGGACATCACGCATTTCGACGACAGGCCGCCGCCGAAGAGCCAGTCCTTGTAGAACGAGGCGATCGCCATCAGGTCGGGCAGGTAGACCTGATCGATGAAGTCGTTGGTCTGGTCGACGATCGAGGAGACGTAATTCAGGCGCTCCATGTTGACCGCGCCGACCGCGCCGGTCCCGTCGACGTTGATCGCGCAGGGGACGCCGCCGACCAGCCAGTTCGGGTGCGGGTTCTTGCCGCCGTAGATCGTGTGGATCTTCACGATCTCCTTCTGGAAGTCGAGCGCCTCCAGATAATGCGCGACCGCCATCAGGTTCGCCTCGGGCGGCAGCTTGTAGGCGGGGCTGCCCCAGTAGCCGTTCTTGAACGGCCCGAGCTGGCCCGATTCGACGAAGCGCCCGAGCCGTCCCTGCACGTCCTTGAAATAGCCGGGCGACGACAGCGGCCAAGGCGAGATCGACTGCGCCAGCGCCGAGGTCGCCTTCGGGTCGGCCTTCAGCGCCGAGACGACGTCGACCCAGTCGAGCGCGTGCAGGTGATAGAAATGCACGAGATGGTCGTGCGCCTGCAGCGTGAGCTGCATGATGTTGCGGATGGTGTTGGCGTTCTCGGGGATTTTGATCGCCAGCGCGTCCTCCACCGCGCGCACCGAGGTCAGCGCATGCGTGCCGGTGCAGACGCCGCAGATCCGCTCGGTGAACGCCCAGGCGTCGCGCGGATCGCGGCCGCGCAGGATCACCTCGATGCCGCGCCACATCGTGCCGGTCGAGACGGCGTTGCGGATGACGTTGTCCTGGTCGAGGTTCACCTCGACCCGCATGTGGCCCTCGATCCGGGTCACCGGATCGACGACCACGCGCTTGCCCGAATTGTCGAGGGTGAAGCCGTTCGGCGTCTGGATGGTCATGGGCGTTCCCCCTTACGCGTCGGTTTTTTCGGGTTTCTTGACGGTCGCGCGGATGGCGGTGACGCCCGCGTGGATCGCCACCGCGCCGGCGACGATCGCCGCCGCCGTCCCGCCGACGATGTCGGCGTTCCGCTCGATGCCGAAATGGTTGATCGTGGTCAGCCGGTCGTAGAACGAGCCCTGATCCCAGAAGCCGTCCTCCGAGCAGCCGATGCAGCCGTGGCCCGATTGGATCGGGAACGAGACGCCGTTGTTCCAGCGCACCGTCGAGCAGGCGTTGTAGGTGGTCGGCCCTTTGCAGCCCATCTTGTAGAGGCAGTAGCCCTTGCGCGCGCCCTCGTCGTCCCAGGTCTCGACGAACTGGCCGGCGTCGAAATGCGGCCGGCGGTAGCACTTGTCGTGGATGCGCTGGGAGTAGAACATCTTCGGCCGGCCCTGCCGGTCGAGCTCGGGCAACTGCCCGAAGGTCAGGATGTAGGAGACGACGCCGGTCATCACCTCGGCGATCGGCGGGCAGCCGGGCACCTTGATGATCGGCTTGTCGAGGATGACCTTGTCGATCGGCACGGCATGGGTCGGGTTGGGCTTGGCGGCCTGGACGCAGCCCCACGAGGCGCAGGAGCCCCAGGCGACGACGGCCTGCGCGCCGGAAGCCATCTCCTTCAGCTTCTCGACGAACGGCCGCCCGCCGTCGATGCAGAACATGCCGTCCTCGGCGAGCGGCGGATTGCCTTCGACCGCGAGGATGTACTGGCCGGCGTGTTTCTCGCGCGTCTCCTTCAGGATCGCGTCGGCCTGGAAGCCGGCGGCGGCCATGATCGTGTCGTCGTAGTCGAGCGAGATCATCGACAGGATCACGTCCTTGACCAGCGGATGCGCCGAACGGATGAAGCTCTCGGAGCAGCAGGTGCATTCGAGGCCGTGCATCCAGATCACCGGCACGCGCGGCTTCGTCTCGAAAGCATGCGCGAGGGTCGCAGGCCCGCCCGCGCCGAGGCCCAGGCTCGCCGCGGTCAGCGAGCAGAATTTCGTGAAGCTGCGGCGGGTGATCCCCTGCCTTCGGATGACGTCGTAAAAGGTCTCGACTGCGGCCATCTTGCGCTCCTCGCGTCCCCCCTCATGCGATCGCGGCCTCTTCGCCGCGGGCGTCCTGCGCTTGGACGGCGGCGACAAGGGGCCGAGAACCGCCTGCGGGATTCGGGCTGGACCCTGAAGCCCGCGCTACGAAAGTGAACGGAGATACGACGAATGGAAAGGCGCCAGAATGTCGCGGGCGAAGCCCTGCGGCGCGTCGCAACCTCGGCCGAGGTTGAACGCTCGCTCGCCATCGCCGCGGAGCTGCCGGCGAGCGCCGAGGCGCGCGCGTGTCTCGAGGCTTATTTCCGCGAGCTCGCGGAACGATTCGCGGAGGGCTACGACCCGGCGAGCGACCTCTCCGCGCCGGCCGAAGATCTCGCGCCGCCGTCCGGCCTGTTCGTCCTGGCGCGGCTCCGAGGGGAGCCGGTCGGCTGCGGGGCGCTGAAGCGGATCGACGCGGCGACGGGCAAGATCAAGCGGGTGTGGACGGCGCCGCCGGCGCGTGGCCTCGGCGTCGCGCGGCGCATCCTCCATCGGCTCGAGGCCGAGGCCGGCAAGATGGGCTTCGCCGTTCTGCGCCTCGACACCAACAAGGCGCTGACCGAAGCGCACGCCCTCTATCTCGGGGAAGGTTATCGCGAGGTCGCTTGCTTCAACGACAACCCCTACGCGCACCGCTGGTTCGAGAAGCGGCTCGGCGGCTGACGGACGTGATAAAGGCCATGCCGGATTGCTCGACGCCGGCCTTGCTGCGCGCTTCGAGGCCGAGCGCAACCCGAGCCAGGGACGAAACGCATGACGACACGGCATCCCGAGCGCCAATACCTGGACCTGCTCGAACAGGTGCTCACGAGGGGAGACGAGCGGATCGACCGTACCGGCGTCGGGACGAAGTCCCTGTTTGGGGCGATGATTCGGTTCGATCTCTCCGACGGAACGGTTCCGATCCTCACGACGAAGCGGGTCTATTGGAAGACCGCGGTCAAGGAGATGCTGTGGTTTCTGACCGGAAGCACGAGTCTGCGAGCCCTCTTGCGCGAGAACGTGCGCATCTGGACCGACTGGCCTCTTGCGAAGTATCGCCGGGAGACAGGCGAAGACATCGCTCAGGAAGACTTCGAGCGCCGCGTCCTGCAGGACGACGCCTTCGCCGAGAGGTGGGGCGACCTCGGGCCGATCTATGGCAAGCAATGGCGCCGCTGGTTGGGCGCGGACGGACGCGAGTACGATCAGATCGCCGGCGTCCTGGACATGCTCCGGACCAACCCGGCCAGCCGGCGCATGCTTTTCCACGCGTGGAACCCGCCCGAGCTCTCTGCGATGGCCCTTCCTCCGTGCCACATGGTCTACCAATACCATGTGACGAGCGATGGACGACTCGACTGTCTTTTATTTCAGAGATCTTGTGACCTGCTGCTCGGCGCCGCCTTCAATTATGCAGGCGGGGCCGCCCTCCAGTTGATGCTTGCGCAGCAGGCCGATCTGAGGCCGGGCGAATTGATCTGGGTCGGCGGCGACGTCCACCTGTATCTCAATCACCTTGCGCAGGCGCGGGAACAGATCACACGCGAACCGCGTCCCTTCCCCACCATGAAGCTGCTCCGCAGGCCGGAAAGCATCGACGGTTACAAGATCGAGGATTTTCAAGTCGACGGCTATTCCCCGCACGCCGCGATCAAAGCAGACGTGGCCGTCTAGAAACGTCGAGCGCGATGGCTGTGCAGCTTCTGGAGTTGGTCGAACAGGACTCCCAAGCTGCCGGCAACGTTTCGAGCTGTAGCGCGCCGTGAACGAAAGAAGTCCCGCCTGACGGGCGGCCGAACGCCTCACCATAGCACGTTGTGAGACGTGAACGCGTTTGACGCGCATGTCGAGGGTGGCGCATCCGCTGGCGCTGACCGGGGCGATCCTGTGCATCGGCGTGACGGCGCCGAACGAAATCCTCGTCGTCCAGGCAGAACCCGCGTCGATCGCGGCGGCGGCGGGGTCCGCGCTGCCGGTCGGACGCTCGCGCGGAACCTGTCACCTCGAGCAAGCAGTCGAACAGCCGCCCGCTGCCCTCGGCGAACCAGCCAACCTGTTCCGGCGACGATTTCATCGGCGCCCGGGCGTCCGACGAGGTCGACCTCTGGGCCATGCGCGCATCTTCGCGCAATCGGCCAACGCTTCCGCCGACGCCAGCGCCGACGCGCTCGATCGGGCCCGGGCGTCTCGCTCGCCGATTTTGCGCGCGACGCCATCGATCTGCGCGGCCTCGATGACGAAGCGAAGCGTATTGCGGATGCGATCGGCATTGATCGCTCCGCGCTGGCCCCGACGAAGTCGCGACTCGCCGAGACCAGCGCCTCGCCGGTCGACGTCGACTGCGCCCGGGCCCCGCTCGGCTGCGTTGAAGCGCAATATGGGCTGGCGCCCGACGCCCAATCCGAAAACGTCGATCGGAACCCGTGCGAGGCGATCGACCCGCGCCGGCCCATGCGCTTCCACAACTCAGCATCGCCATGTTGGACAGCGGCTTGTTCGGCTTCTTGCTGGGAAAGACGAATACGGAGGTTCGCGTCTTGTCGAGTTCGCTCACAATCGCGAGGGCGCGCCGGGACGGCGCCACGCGATGCTCGCGCCGCGGCGCGCCTTCATCCGCTCCGGCGGGATCGTCCAGAGGCCGCCGAGGAGAAACTCGCCAGTCTTTACAAGATGGTCGAGGAAGGCGTCCCGGACCTCGACGATGTCCTCCGCGCCCGGATCGCCGACCTCGAGCTGGGTCGCGAGCGCGCCAAGGCGTCTCTCGATCGTGAGCTATCGGCACACCGTCGTCCGATCGAGATCGGCCCGGCTACAGCCCAGTCGTTTGGCCGGACTATGCGCGAGAACGTCACGACCGGCGAGACGCCTTTCGGCAAGTCTTGGCTGCGCTCGGTCGTCGAGCGGATCGAGGTCGACGACGAGGTGGCCCGCATCATCAGCGGCAAGGCGACTTGTCGCGCCGGAAACAGTTCGCAGATGTGTCCCGAATTGGCGCTCCCAAGGGGACTCGAACCCCTGTTTTCGCCGTGAGAGGGGAAAGTAGAAGACGGCTGTGGTTAGTTGTGGACCATTCCGACACTAGAAAAAGCTTAGAAATTCGACATATCGATCCTTGCCTGTCCGCAGTGATCCGACTATAGCTTTTCCGTACGGATTTCGTACCTCAGGTATCCCCTCATTTACGTGATCCCGAAGGCGCCGGCGAAAGTCGCGTTTTCACGGAGGATTTCGGCGTATCGCTCGACGAGGGGGCGCAGGCGGGCCTCCGGCATGTTGGGGATGAGCTCGTAGAGCAAGCAGCC
>CAIZGR010000328.1 GCA_903932535.1 uncultured Hyphomicrobiales bacterium
AATTGTCGCCACGATACCCTCTTGCCAAACGACACTAATACGAGTAGCGTTCCAATCGCTACTCGATGGCCGCTCAATTTGGCCAGTTTAATTGTCGCTAAGCGGCCATCATAATTGTCGCGCTGCAGCCCGGCTCCCTATCGGCGTTCGTCAAACCCTCTTCGGCGCCGGCGCCTGCGCCTTCGAAGTCTTCAGGAGTTCGTCATAATCGACGGTGACGCCCTGCGACCGTCCCTTACCGGAAGGTCGGCATGTCGCGGAGATTGAGGTCGCGAATCTTCTTGCGCAGCGTGTTGCGGTTGAGGCCGAGGATTTCCGCCGCCTTGATCTGGTTGCCGCGGGTGAGCGTGAGCGTCGCGGCGATCAACGGCGCCTCGAGATCGTGCAGCACCCGGTGGTAGAGGCCGACCTGCGGATTGGCGCCGCCGAACGAGCGGAAGAGATCGCCGACGGCGCGCTCCATCGCGGCGTTGAAGCCCTCGCCGCCGGGCGAGGCGGACGGCGGCATGCGCAAACGCGCATCCTCGCACGGGATCGGCTGCGGGACGGGCGAGGGCGCGCCGCCTGCGCTCAATTCGGCCTCGATCAGCCCCTCCCCGATCACGTCCTGCGGATAAAGCGCGGCGAGGCGCCGGGTCAGGTTCTCCAGCTCGCGAACGTTGCCGGGCCATGGATACCGCTTCATGCGCTCCATCGCCGCCGGCTCGATCGACTTCAGCGGCAACCCTTCGGCCGCGCCGCGCTGAAAGAAGGCGCGCACCAAGTCGGGGATGTCCTCCGGGCGCTCGCGCAGCGGCGGCAGGCGCAGCGGGACGACGTTGAGACGGAAGAACAGGTCCTCCCGGAAGGCGCCCTGCTGGATCGCGAAGCGAAGATCCTTGTTCGTGGCGGCGACGATGCGCACGTTGGTCTTGATCGGCGTCCGCCCGCCCACCGTCGTGTATTCGCCCTGCTGGAGCACGCGCAGGAGGCGCGTCTGCGCCTCCATGGGCATGTCGCCGATCTCGTCCAGGAACAGGGTCCCCCCCTCGGCCTGCTCGAATCGGCCGACAGAGCGCGCGGCCGCCCCGGTGAAGGCGCCCTTCTCGTGCCCGAAGAGCTCGCTCTCGATCAGGTCGCGGGGGATGGCGGCCATGTTGATGGCGACGAACGGGCCGCCCTTGCGCTTGCCGTAGTCATGAAGCGCGCGGGCGACCAGCTCCTTGCCGGTGCCCGACTCGCCCGAAATCATCACGGTGAGGTCGGTCTGCATGAGCCGCGCCAGCACCCGGAAGATGTCCTGCATCGCCGGGGAGCGGCCGACGATCGGCATGACCTCGGTCGGGGCGTGATCGTCCGGCTCGTCGCGCCGCCGCTTCGGCTCGGCGAGCGCGCGACCGACGATGGAGACGAGCTCGCGCAGGTCGAAGGGCTTGGGGAGATATTCGTAGGCGCCGCGCTCAGACGCCTTGATCGCGGTCATGAAGGTGTTCTGCGCGCTCATCACGATGATCGGCAGGTCGGGACGGATGCGCTTGATGCGGGGCAGGAGGTCGAAGGCGTTGTCGTCCGGCATCACTACGTCGGTGATGACGAGATCCCCTTCCCCGGCGGCAACCCACCGCCACAAGCCCGCGACCGTCCCGGTCAGGCGGACCTCGTAGCCTGCGCGCGACAGCGCCTGATTCAGCACGGTGCGAATGCCGGCGTCGTCGTCGGCTACCAGAATCTGCCCTGACGGCATCCCCAACGCTCCTTCGCCGTCCACGGTCACGGCACTGTCAGGCCGAGGCTCGCGCGCGCATCGACGGCAAGGGCATCAGGACGCGGAAGGTTGTTCTGCGCGGATGCGATTCGCATTCGACGATGCCGCCGTGATCGCCGACGAGCTTCGCCACCAGTGCAAGTCCCAGACCAGAACCCTGGGCCTTGGTGGTGACGAATGGATCGAAGAGGTTCGCGGCGATTTCCGGCGGAATGCCTGAGCCGTTGTCGCGCACGCAGATTTCGAGGGGCAGCGAGACCGGCTCGGCGTTCTCGCCGGTGCGCAGCCGCACGCCCGGCCGATAAGCCGTGGTGAGCGTGATCTCGCCGTCGATGCCGTCTTCGCCGATCGCTTCGGCGGCGTTCTTGATCAGATTGAGGAAGATCTGAATGAGCTGGTCGCGCGAGCCGTGGACGGGCGGGAGCGAAGGATCGTAGTTTTCCACGAGTCGAACGTGACTGGCGAACCCGGCCTGGGCGAGCCGCTTCACATGATCGAGCACGGCGTGAATGTTGAGGCTTTCCCACTGGGACGGCGTCGAATCGGCGAAGGACTGCATGCGGTCGACCAATTTCACGATCCGGTCAGTCTCCTCGCAGATCAGCCGGGTCAAAGCGCGGTCCTCGTCGCCGACGCCGGCCTCTAGCAGTTGCGCGGCGCCGCGGATGCCCGAGAGCGGGTTCTTGATCTCATGCGCGAGCATGGAGCCGAGCGCGGTCACGGACCGCGCCGCGCTCCGGTGGGTGAGCTGCCTGTCTATTTTTTCGGCAATCGCCCGTTCCTGCAGCATAATCGCGACGGCGTCGCCCGGTTGCGGCAACGGGGCGATGAAAACGTCGACAGGACCCCGGTTTCCTGTCCTGGGCGTGGAGATGTCGATCTTGTGGCCGGCGACGGTCGCATGGTTCCGGCGCGCGTCCGCGACGAGGCCGAAGACCGGCGAGCCGAAGGGGAGGAGGTCGGTCAGGCGCGAGCGGAGAAGCACGCCACGCCCCATGTCGAAGAAGGTCTCGGCGGCGATATTGGCTTCGATCACCATATCCTGCCCTTCGACCGTGATCAGCGGCTGGGCGAGCGCGTTCAGCACCTTCGACGGGTCGGCGCGCGTCCTGTTGAACGGAGCGGTCACGCCGCGTCCTCCATCGCCTCGCCGTCGAACGCGCGCCCGAGCAGCGCCCGCGCGTGCGCAGGGTCGTCGGTCGTCACCAGCTCGCGGCGCAGGGGCGCCGGGGCCGCTGCGGCGTAGGCGGCGAGGTGTTTTCGGGCGTGACGAAGGCCGGCCCTCGAACCGAGCTTGCCGAGCAGCCAGTCGAGATGCTCGACCGCCGCCTCCCGCCGCGCTTCGAGCGGAGGCGGACGGAGCGGGCCGCCGGCGGCCAGCGCCCGGGAGATCGCGCCGACGATCCAGGGCGCGCCGAGCGCGGCCCGCCCGACCATCACCCCGCGCGCGCCGGACTGGGCGAGCATGGCGCGCGCGTCCTCGAGGCCGGCGCAGTCGCCGTTGACGATCACCGGCAGGCCGACAGCCTCGACCACGGCGCGCGCCGCTGTCCAGTCGGCCCGGCCTTCGTAGAACTGCGCGCGCGTCCGGGCGTGGACCGTCACCATCCGAACGCCGGCGCGCTCGGCGCGGCGGGCGAGTTCCGGCGCGTTGATCGTGGCGGCGTCCCAGCCGAGGCGCATCTTGAGCGTCACGGGCACGGACACCGCGTCGACCACGGCGGAGGCCAAGCGCTCGGCGTGATCGAGGTCACGCATCAGCGCGGCGCCGGCGAGCGCGCCCGACACTCGCCGGGCGGGGCAGCCCATGTTGATGTCGATGATCGCGGCGCCCGCGCCCTCGACCCGGCGCGCCGTCTCGGCCATGGCGCGCGGCGCGCGGCCGACGATCTGAACCGCATGCGGGCAGACGCCCTCGCCTTCGGCGCGGATCGAGGCCTCCGAATCGCCCTCGAGATACGTTTCCGCGGCAACCATTTCGGAAAAGGCGAGCGCCGCGCCGAACCGAAGCGCGGCCCGGCGCATCCCGAGGTCCGAGACGCCCGACATCGGCGCGAGCAGGACCAACCCGTCGAGCCGGATTGGCCCGACAGCGAGCGAGTCGCACGTGCTCATTTTTTGCGCAGAATTCATGTTGCCTATCTTGTAACCATAGGGACGCTGAAAGCAAGACATCGCGGGGAATTCGCCTGCCGGCGACGGGTTCTCTCTGTACGCAGAACAGGCGTCCGCCGACCACGCGGCCTTGACGGTTCCGTTCGCCTCGTCGACAGGGAGCCACATGACCCCCTCGGACCCCCCGCCCCCGCTCGAAGTCCTCCTTCTCGATCTCTGCCTCCGCGCCCCGGCAGGAGCGACGATCTCCCCGATCGACGCGGCCAAGGCCTTCGCCGATTCGCGCGGCGAGGACGAACTCGGCTGGCGATCGCACCTGACGGCGGTCCGCCGCGCCGCGGTCGGCCTCGCCCTCGAGGGCCGGCTCGTGATCTATCGCAAGGGCAGGGTGGCCGATCCGAACGATTTCCGCGGCGTCTACCGCCTCGGCGCGCCGTCGGTGGAGTGACGGCGGGACGACGGCCCCCGGTAACTCCCAAACCGTCGTCCTGGGGAACGCCGTCGTCGCGAGCGAAGCGTGGCGATCCGGCGCCGCTGCACACTTGAACTGGCCTAATATTTACATCCATCTTGCGATGTTTACTTAGGGCGCTGAAAGAGAACGCTTTTTGGCGTGGACGTCAGATGCGGAACAAGCGCCCTCGGCTCCACCCAGATAGTTGTGAGCAATCGCGCGATCACAGCCCGCCGCATTTCCACATTGCCGAACCTGACTTCCATGTGCTCGTGCGGATTTCGAATTTGGCCGTGATTGCGGGAGAGACCTACCCGACCGATATCGCCGAGGCGCTGGCAAGGGCGCAGGCGCGCCAGGAATTGCTCGCCCTCGAATGGGCGCAGCTCATCGCGCGAGGCTGCCGATGCCCGAGAAGGCTTCGCCGCGCATCCGTCGCATCGCCGCCGACGAAAAATCCATGATCTTGCGCATTCGCCGGGACAAGGGCGAGCAGAACCGGGTTGACGCTTCCGGCCTCGTCGAGACGTTTCGCGTCCATTAACGGCTCCGGACCGCCCGCCCGGCTCGACGCCCTCGTTCCGGAACGCGTCGCTTCACGAATTCCTGTCCTACCCAGCCTCCCCCAGCCTCGAGTTGGCTCGATCGGCTTTTGTGCCGCGTGTTGTTCCGGAATGCCCGTCAAGCGGAAATTCGTCCCGCCCGGCCAGACAGACGCCGGTCAAAGGCGGCTCTCGGGGCGAACCATGATTTCGTTTTGCACCGCGACGATACCGGGCGCGCTTTGGGCGAGCGCCTCCGCAAACGACTTTTCGCAGGTCCGCTCAACCGCGCCGCGAAGCGTCACCAGGTCGTCCTCCACGCGAACGTCGATCCTGTTTCGCGGGATCGCGAGACGCCGGTACAAGGCGTTGACGACTCGCGCGTGCAGATCGAGCCCCTGATCTGCATATGGAAACGCTGCGCCGGGCCCGGAAGAGTTGCTTGGCGTTGTCATCGCTTCTACCTCCTGGAAAAGGCCGTGATGCGGCCATCTGATCGTACCGGCGCCCTTCCCGTCCACCCTATGCGGCGGCGCGGTGGGGCCGAAATCTGACGCGTGACGCTTTCGATCGCGGCGGGCCTCGCGCGGGACCTGCCCGCGTCAGCGGGGCGCCGGGCAAGCGCGTCCGTTCTTTCAGGGCCACCTGTGGGCGGACATCCAACGCATCACATCGGCTTTGGGGACGATATCGCCGGCCGGCCCTTCGATTTTGTATATTTCGGCCCGTTTGTCTCGATCGAGTTTTCTCGCCTGTACAAGAGCTGCTTCTTTGCTCGAAAAACTCGGAGAAATCCGGTCGTGATCGAGGCTGTCGCGATAGAAGACTTTCCAATCAGACATCGTGTCTTTACTCCCGATGCGACGCGGTCCGGCCCAGGGTCTTGCCGGCCCCAATTACCGTTATGAACGCCACTGACATTCGGAAGCCGCGAGGGCCTCCTCGAAACGCGCCTGTCGTATTTGCGATAACGTCCGGCATGGCGCGCCCTCTCACCGATCAAAGCTCAACCGACCCTGGGAGTCTTTCAGAGCTTCATCGATTTATCTCTTATCGGCCTAGGGGAGCCGTGAAACGAGTCCGCTCGGCCGTCAACCTTTACGGTCCGAAAACCCCTACTGTCCAAAAATATTTACAGTAAAGCGAGCTTTACAGGCAACACACGATTACAGTCCGGAAACTGTAAACTTAGGAGTATTCAAATACCAACGATAAGGCAACCATGCAGGCTAATTAAAACCGAGAGAGCAAGTTTATGGTGACATCGTTACGTGAATAATACACCGAATAGCAAAATTTATTGTACCATTCTTTTGGTTTTAATCAAAAGTAGGCGTCGCCGCTTCCAGATAAACAGAAACAACGCACATCTGCTTCTACCGCTCCTCGACGTTCGCCGAGGTCGCCGACGCCTTCAGACACCGGCGCCCGTGATGGCCGGGTTGTGGCGGGTTACGAGACTCGAGGGGGCGCGCCTCGCGTCCGAGAGCAAAAGGGCATCAAAGAAAAACATTTCCATTTATAACAATTTTTGTGAAGTTAATTGCGATGGTCCGAAAAGTCATGGACTCGAATCTGCCGACCCTCGAATTACGGCGAAACTTCGGCAACAATCCTTCTGAAGCCGCTTGCGAACCGGAATCGCAGGCCTAATTCGCTGGACTCTCACGATGCGCTGCAAAAATGCGTGCGAAGCGCCCCGCTCACTCCTCCTCCTCGACATCCTCGAAGGCGCGGTCGGCGCCGTTTCCGGCCAGGATTTCGCGCTTGCCAGCGTGGTTGGGCGGGCTCACCACGCCCTCCCGCTCCATTCGCTCGACGAGAGAGGCCGCCTTGTTGTAGCCGACCGACAGGCGGCGCTGAATGTAGCTCGTCGACACCTTTCGATCGCGCAACACGATCGCGACCGCGCGGTCATAGAAATCGGCGGCTTCCTCGGCGTCCATCGAGCCCGTGGACGGCGGCGCGCCGTCCTCGTCGCTCTCGGACTCGTCCTCCTCGGTGATGGCGTGCAGGTATTCGGGGCTCCCCTGCTTCTTGAGGTGGGCGACCACTTTCTCGACCTCGGGGTCGGAGACGAACGGCCCGTGCACGCGCGCGATGCGCCCGCCGCCCGCCATGTAGAGCATGTCGCCCTGGCCGAGGAGCTGCTCGGCCCCCTGCTCGCCGAGGATCGTGCGGCTGTCGATCTTGCTCGTCACCTGGAACGAGATGCGGGTCGGGAAGTTCGCCTTGATCGTGCCGGTGACGACGTCGACCGAGGGGCGCTGGGTCGCCATGATGAGGTGTATGCCGGCCGCGCGCGCCATCTGAGCGAGGCGCTGGATCGCGCCCTCGATGTCCTTGCCGGCGACCATCATCAGGTCGGCCATCTCGTCGACGACGAGCACGATGTAGGGAATCTCGTCGAGCGTCAGCTCTTCGTGCTCGTAGACCGCCTCGCCGGTCTCGCGGTCGAAGCCGGTCTGGACCGTGCGGGTCAGCGTCTCGCCCTTGGCGCGCGCCTCCGCCACCCGAGCGTTGAAGCCGTCGATGTTGCGTACCCCCACCTTCGACATCTTCTTGTAGCGATCCTCCATCTCCCGCACCGCCCATTTGAGCGCGACGACCGCTTTCTTGGGATCGGTGACGACCGGCGACAGGAGGTGGGGGATGCCGTCGTAGGCCGAGAGCTCGAGCATCTTGGGATCGACCATGATCAGCCGGCACTGCTCCGGCTTCAGCCGGTAGAGGAGCGACAGGATCATGGTGTTGATTGCGACCGACTTGCCCGAGCCGGTGGTGCCCGCGACCAGAAGATGCGGCATGCGAGCGAGGTCGACGATGACAGGATCGCCGCCGATCGTCTTGCCGAGCGCGATCGCCAAGCGATGCTTCGACTTCTCGAAGTCCTCGCTTCCGAGAAGCTCCCGGAGATACACCATCTCGCGGCGCTGGTTGGGCAGCTCGATGCCGATGGCGTTGCGCCCCTGCACCACAGCCACGCGCGCCGAAACGGCCGACATCGAGCGGGCGATGTCGTCGGCGAGCCCGATCACGCGGGACGACTTCACGCCGGGGGCGGGCTCGAGCTCGTAGAGGGTCACGACGGGGCCGGGGCGGACGTTCATGATCTCGCCCTTGACGCCGAAATCGTCGAGCACGCCCTCGAGCATCCGCGCGTTCTGTTCGAGCGCGTCGTTGGGGATGCGGCCCACCGCCTTCTTCGGCTCGGCGAGCACGGCGAGCGGCGGCATGGTCCATTCCCCGCGCGGCAGGAAGGCGAACCGGGTCTGGCCGTCCTGGACGGCGCGGGCGCCGGCTTTGATGGGACCAGCCGGGGCCGAAACCCGGGAGAAGGGCGCCTCGGGCGCGGTTGGCGGCGGACCGGCCGGGGCGGCCTTCACCCGCGGCGCATAGGCGGCGGGGCTGGTCAGTCCGCCGTCGTCGGCCTCGAGCCCGGACCATGCCGCCGCTCGGGGCTCGGCCGCCGGGCGAGGCTTGGCCAAGCGTTTATCCGGCCGGCGGAAGAGACGCCTGAGCGCCGCCTTGGTGGTGAGCAGGGCATGCAGGACGGCGCCGATCGACACCACCCCGAAGCCGGGCTCGTCCTCGCCGTCCTCGTCGTCGGGAGGCGCTTCGGCGCGCCCCTTGGCCTTGACGTTCGACGGCGCCGGGCCGGCCTGCGTCCGCCCGGCGAAGCCGACCCCGGCCGCTGCGGTCAGGGCGAGGATGGCGATTGTCGCAAAAACCGCGCCCCAGGCTGCCAGCCCCCATTTCGAGCCGGAGGCCAGCCGGCGCGGCAGCGACAGCAGCGCATCGCCGACGACGCCGCCGAGGCCGGTCGGCAACGGCCAGCTTCCCGGCGCGGGCAGGAGCGAGGCGAGCGCAGCCGCCGCCGCGACCCCGAGGATGTAATAGGCGGCCTTTCGCCCCGGACGGGCGAGCCGCCGTTCGGTGACGAGGCGCCAGCCCCACAGGGCCGGGGGCGCGAGCGCGGCGATGCAGGCGAGCCCGAGCATCTGCATGACGATGTCGGCGGCGACCGCGCCGGGGCCGCCGAGCAGATTGTGGACCGGGGCGCTGGTGGCGTGGTTGAGGCTCGGGTCTTCGACCGACCAGGTCAGCAGCGCCACGCCCAGCCCGACCGCTCCGGCGATGGCGGCGAGGCCGAGCATTTCCGCCGCCCGGCGCTTCGGAAACTCACGAACCGCCGCAGGCAGATAGTCGAAAACCGAAAATGTCGTGGTACGCATCGCCAAATCGCCCGCTCGGCGCGGCGAGGCCGAAGCGCGCCGCTCACGCTTTTGACCCTATTCAGGCCGAGTTAATGCCCGCCTAACCATAAGGCCCGGCGGCCGACTCGCCAAACCGCCCTTCCCGCTCCGCCCCGGCGGGCAAGAAAAAAAGGGCGCCCCGAAGGGCGCCCAGGTTCCGCGGGAGGAATGAGAAACCGGCGGCCGGAGCCGCCGGGACCTCGCTTACTGCACGATCTCGCCGTGCAGGGCGTAATCGAGCCCGTCGCGCTCGACTTCGTCGGAGACGCGCAGGCCGATCGTCACCTTTATGATGGCGAGGATGATGACGGTGACGATCGCGTCGTAGACGATGACCGTGCCGACGCCGATCGCCTGGTTGACGAGCTGGCTGGCGTTGCCTTCGAGCAGGCCGGCGGTGCCGCCGTACTGCTGGACCGCGAACACGCCGGTCAGGAGCGCGCCGATGATGCCGCCAACGCCGTGGACGCCGAAGCAGTCGAGCGCGTCGTCATAGCCGAACGCCTTCTTGAGGGCCGTCGCGCCGAGGTAGCAGCCGACGCCGCAGGCGACGCCGATCGCGAAGGCGCCCACCGGACCGACGAAGCCCGAGGCCGGCGTGATCGCCACGAGACCCGCGACCGCGCCCGAGCATATGCCGATGACCGTCGGCTTGCCGTGGTGCGCCCACTCGACCAACATCCAGGTCAGGGCCGCGACCGCGGTCGCAATCTGCGTCACCGTCATCGCCATGCCCGCCTGCACGCCCGCCGTGACCGCCGAGCCCGCATTGAAGCCGAACCAGCCGACCCACAGCAGGCCTGCGCCGATGAAGGTCAGGACCATGTTGTGGCCCGGGCCGGAGTCGCGGCGCTTGCCGACCATGATCGCCGCGATGAGACCCGCGACGCCCGCGTCGATATGCACGACCGTGCCGCCGGCGAAGTCGAGAACCTTGACCCAGGCCGCGTCGTTCGCCGAGTTGAAGATGCCGTCGGGTCCCCACAGCCAGTGCGCGACCGGGGCGTAGACCAGGATCGACCACAGGCCCATGAACCAGAGCATGGCCGAGAATTTCATGCGCTCCGCAAACGCGCCGGCGATAAGGGCTGGCGTGATGATCGCGAAGGTCATCTGGAAGCACATGTAGACTGTCTCGGGGATCGTCGGAGCGAGCGCGTTCGGGTTGCCGATGCCGCCGTTGTTGACGTCGCTGAGGATGCCTTGCAGGAACGCGCGGCTCAACCCCCCGATGAAGGGCGTGCCGCCGGTGAACGACAGCGAGTAGGTGACGACAGCGTAGATGACCGTCACGAGGGCGGTGATCGCGAAGCTGGTCATCACCGTGTCGCCGACGTTCTTCTTGCGCACCATGCCGCCATAGAAGAGCCCGAGGCCCGGGATCGTCATCATCAGCACGAGCGCGACGGATGTGAGCATCCACGCGGTGTCGCCGCCGGAAGGCGTGCAGTTCGTCAGCACGGCGGGGACCGCCGGAACGGCCGCGTACTTGTCGGTCTCCGGAATTGCGGCGACGGCCGCGGCGCAGGCCGGGGTCGCCGGCGGTGCAGGCTTGGCCGCCGGAGCGGGCGCGGCTGCCAGGGCGGGCGTGGGCGCCGGGGCGGGCGCGGCTGCAGGAGCCGGGGCGGAGACTTGCGCGGTCGCCGCGGCGGGCGCTTCGCTCGTCGTCGCCGGCGCGGCGGCGGGAGGCGCCGCCGGCGCAGGGGCTTGCGCTTCGGTCGTCACGGGCGCCGCGGCAGGAGCCGGGATCGTCGCAGGCGCAGCGGCCGGCGCTTCGGCCTTCATGGCAGGCGCTTCGGCCTTCATGGCAGGCGCTTCGGCGGTCGCCGGCGTTGCGGCAGGCGCTTCGGCCTTCGCGGCGGGGGCTTCGATCGTCGCGGGCGCCTCGGCCTTCGCTGGCGCCGAGGCCTTCGCGGCCGGCGCTTCGGTCTTCTTCTGCGCTTCGGCCTTCTCAGCCTTCTTCTTCTCCTCGGCCTTCTTCTGCGCGCTCTGCGAAGAGGGCGCGTACTGCGCGTAGGACGGGGGAGGCGCGGCGAAACCGACCAGCGCGGCGATCGCCAACGCCGGGGCCAAGCCCGAAAGTATGCGTTTCAGTCTCATTTTCGAGGAACTCCGATCTGGAAACGAAGGAACCGCACGTTCAGAGGGCGTCTTTGTCCTTTTCGCCCTTGCGAATCCGCACCGCCGAGTCGAGGCTGTAGACAAAGATCTTGCCGTCGCCGATCTGGCCGGTCCGCGCGGCGGCGACGATCGCGTCGACGACCTTGTCCGCGACATCTGCGTTGACGGCGACCTCGATCTTGAGTTTCGGCAGGAAGCTGACCGCGTATTCGGCGCCGCGATAAATTTCCGTGTGGCCCTTCTGCCGCCCGTATCCCTTGACTTCCGTGACAGTCAGGCCGTGCACGCCGATGGCGGTGAGCGCGTCGCGCACCTCCTCCAGCTTGAACGGCTTGATGATCGCCATGACGATTTTCATTTGGCCTCGCCCCAATCTGACGCCGGACGGACGATGCGCCGCCGCGCCGCTCTCTGCGGTGAAGTCGGAGCGCTCGCACGCCCCGCCGACCGCCGTCTTACAAGGCCCATGCCACGCCGGGCGGCGCTGTCGAGCCGCCGAAAGCACGAGCTTTTCGCCGAACACGGACGGGTGCGCCGGGATTGTGGCGCAATGCGCAGCGATAATGGTGAAGAATAAGGCGCCGGAAAATTAGGCGCCGGGACGAGCCTCGTCGCGGCGGCGCATCAGGCCTTCCTGGGTCACGCTCGCGACGAGCCGTCCGTCCTGCGCATAAAGAAGCCCGCGAACGAGTCCGGTGGCGCTCGCGGCGTTCGGCGTATCCTGGACGTAGAGAAGCCAGTCGTCGGCCCGCGCCGGACGGTGGAACCATAGCGCGTGATCGAGGCTCGCGACCTGAATGCGATGGTCGAAGATCGTCAACCCGTGCGGCCGCAGCGCCGCGTCCAGCAACGTCATGTCGGACAGGTAGAGAAGCGCCGCGCGATGCAGGGCCGGATCGTCGGGCAGGCGCTCGCCGATGCGCGTCCAGACGCTCTGTCGCGTCTCGGGCTTGGCGTCCGGCTCGTAGCGGCCGAGATCGGTCGGACGGAACTCGATCGGCCAGGTCGTGTCGAGCATGCCCTTCATGCGGAACCGCGCCGGTCCTTCCAGCATCTCCGCCGCCCGGTGGGCATCTGCGCAGGCGGCGGGCGGCGGCGCAGGCGGCGCGGGGGCCGCGTGATCGAGCCCCGGCTCCTGCGCGTGAAACGAGGCGGTCATGACGAAGATCGCCGCGCCCTTCTGGCGCGCCACGACCCGCCGCGTGGTGAAGCTGCGGCCGTCCCGGAGCCGTTCGACCTCGTAGAGGATCGGCTCCCGGGGATCGCCGCCGAGGAGGAAATAGGCGTGCAGCGAATGCGGCTCGCGGCCCGTCACCGTGCGCTCGGCGGCGACCAGCGCCTGCGCCAGCACCTGGCCGCCGTAAACGCGCTTCCAGCCGTTGTGCGGAGAAAGACCGATGAAACAATCTTCGCGCACAGGCGCGAGATCGAAGAGTGCGACAAGCTCGGCGGCGGTCATGCGAAAAGGGTCCCGGTGCGAGCGCGATGGTGAAGCCCGCGGCGCGACGCGTCAACGCCGCGGACGAAGAGCCGCCAATTCGCGGCTCGAACGCGAACGCGCGAGGCCGAAGTTGCGGCTAGTTGCAATTTCTGACTGAAAAGATCTCGGTTGTATCAATCTCGAGACGGCCACGCGATTCGAAGCCGCCGCCAGCCCCCGCCGGCGCCCGATTTTGTGTGCGCTCACTGCGCCGCAGTGAAGGCGCAGGGCCGCTCGCATGTGTCGCGTGGTCAATTCCCGCTTCGCCGGCTTCTCCGGTCTCCCGGTCGGCCTCGACAGGCCGGCAATGCCCAGCCGGCGATCCGCTGGCGGAAGGCGGCGCGAACCCGGACGGCCGGCTCCATCTCGGAACGGCGGCGGAAATCAAATCGGAACCCCGGCCGCCACCGCCTCGCTGCGCTCGCTGCAACACGTTGCGCGACAAATGCGTTTGATTTCGCGTTTAAGAGGCGGATTCCAGAGGTCTTTTCAGAAAATTCAGCACTCGCGCCGAATTGCTGCTAGTAATACGAAATAGAAAGATTTCTTGGGAGCCTGCTGTTGCCGGGCGCCGTCGGCGGTGACACCATCGCTCTGTTCGAACTTTGGAGAAACCGCATGGCGAGCATCGCGTTCCGACGGCAGCTCGAAGGGTTTGGCCTGACGACGGCCAACATTCTCTACCGCCTGCCCGACCACCCGGGGATTCTGCAGACCTTCATCTGGCAGCAGCACGACCTGCACCCGCATTTTCCCGAGCTGACGGAGTTCCTCGATTTCTGGACGCGGGAACTCGACGGCCTCCTCCATTCCGTCACGGTGGCGCACGCCCGGCTGATCAAGCCGGCGGAGTTTCGCGCGGTGGACCACGAGTTCCGGCTGAATTGACGGCCGCCGCGCACGAAGCCTGCTCGCGCGCTCGGCCCCCCAGGACCAAAGCCGCGCGCGCCGGCGGGTCGCCCGCCGCGGAGTGGTCAGATCGGGAACGTCTCGGCGGAGACGCCGCAGGCTTCCAGGAACTTGCGCACCTGCATCACCTCGGCCTTCAGGAGCGTGTGGTTGGCCAGATGCAGCACGGTCTCCTTGCCGTTCAGCGCGACCCCGATTCGGCTCTTGGTCTTCGCATCGATCTCGGCGCCGAGCCCGTTGAGCACCGTCTCGATGTCCTTCATCTCGAGGTTGGCGTTGACGGGGTGGGCGAAGATCGCGTGCAGGATTTTGCGCTGGTGATGGTTCATGGCCTGCGCCCTTGTGGGTTCCGGAAATCAAAGGGGCATCGTGCGTTCCGTCGCGCGAATTGTCATTGAGATCGGTCAATTCGCGGGCCGCCGGGAGCGGCGTGGCGCGCATGCGTGGCCGTCGACCGCTCTCTTCGCGCTGCGAGCGAGAAACTCAACATGACCGATCCGCGTATGATCCATGCACGAGGGGTTGCAATTGCACGGCCGCTTTGCTTTGACGGCGCCGCCCACCTGTGGACGTCGGGGTTGGCGAGGTCGTGATCGTTCGCGCCGAATTTCGGCCGCGGTTTTGATCGATTGGATTGACAGAATGAACGATTTAACGCCGACCGAAGATTCAGACGCGCGCCCTGCGCCAACCGAGGACCGCGACGCCGCGCATGGCGCGGCCGAGGGTCTTCGCCCTGCGCATGGCGATCGCCGAGCTGCTTCCGCCGCGGCCCGCGACTCCGAATTCCTCGCCCGCGTGGCGCTTCAAGCCCAGGTTGCCAAACTGGCCGACGATCGCGCCGTCCTCGCACGGGAACTCGCCCGCGCCTATCGGGAGCCGCTGCGGCCGGTCCGACACGCGTTGCACTATCATTTGGGCAAGGCGCTCGCCGCGGCGAGCGCGGTCGTCGCGCCGCGTTTGGGGGAGCGGATTGCCCGTTCGGTCGAAAAGCGCAATCCGAATCGTTTCGACAGATATCTTGCGCCTTCCGGGCCGGCTGCGGCGATGATTTCGAAGTTCGGCACGATCCTCATGCCGCAGGACGCCCGTCTCGTCACGGAGGTCGAGGTCTCGGCGGTCAAGCTGCCGACAAGCGAGACGCCGGTCGTTTCCGTAATCATCCCTTGCTACGGAAAAGCTTGGCTGACGTTGCAATGCCTGCGGTCGATCGCGATGTATCGGCCGAAAGCGCCGTTCGAGGTCATTGTCGTGGACAACGCCTCGGGGGACCCGGACATCGAACGGCTAGGCAGGGTGAAGGGGCTCCGGCTGGAGGTCAACGGAACCAATCTCGGCTTTCTTCGATCCTGCAATCGGGCCGCCGGGCTCGCCAGAGGCGACTACCTGTTCTTCTTGAACAACGACACGCTGGTTTGCGAAAATTGGCTCGAGCCTCTGCTGGCTGTCTTCGACGAATTTCCGGACGCCGGCCTCGCCGGCTCCAAACTGATCTTTCCCGACGGCACGTTGCAGGAAGCCGGGGGGATCGTCTGGAACGACGGCTCGGGATGGAACTACGGACGCTCGGACGACCCGGACAAGCCGGAATACAATTACGTCCGGCAGGCCGATTACATCTCCGGCTGCGCCATCCTCGTTCCGCGCGCGCTCTGGCGGGAGCTCGACGGTTTCGACGAGCATTTCGCGCCGGCTTATTGCGAGGACACCGATTTCGCGTTCCGCGTCCGAGCGGCCGGCAAGACTGTGTATTACTGCCCCTTCTCGGTCGTCGTGCACCTCGATGGAGCGTCGCACGGCACGGATGTGACATCGGGCGTCAAAGCCTATCAGGTCGTCAACACCCGGAAGCTCTTTGATCGCTGGCGCGAGACGCTGGCGGCGCAGCATTGTCCGCCGGGCAAAGAGGTCATGCGGGCGCGCGACCGGAGCCTGGGTCGAAAGACCGCGCTGGTTGTCGACCATTATGTTCCCGAGCCCGATCAGGATGCCGGATCGCGCACGATCATGGCGACTGTCCAGGCTCTTCTGGACTCCGGCTACGCGGTGAAATTCCGGCCTGACAATTTGATGTACAGCCCCGAATACACCACGCTTCTGCAGTACATGGGGGTCGAAACGATCTATGGACGCTATTATTCGTTCGACGATTGGATGCAGGCGAACGGCGAAGCGATCGCGCTCGCCATCCTGAGCCGGCC
Organism: uncultured Hyphomicrobiales bacterium; assembly: GCA_903932535.1. Classification (GTDB taxonomy): domain Bacteria; phylum Pseudomonadota; class Alphaproteobacteria; order Rhizobiales; family Beijerinckiaceae; genus Roseiarcus. The sequence goes on from CAIZGR010000328.1 coordinate 15,823, forward strand.
CCATGTGGCGCCGCGCTACATCCCCGCGCTGCGCGCGCATTCGAAGGCGACGATCGCTTATTATGGTCATGACCTTCACTTCCGGCGCATCGGGATGGAGGCCGCGGCGAAAGGCGACGCCCAACGCGCCGCCGAGGCCGACGCCGTCGAAGTTCTGGAACGATCGACCTGGAAACAGGTCGACGTCGTTCTCTATGGGTCCGAAGAGGAAGCCGCGGTCGCGCGTTCCGGCGCCGCGCGGGCGGCGGCGATCGCTCCCTACGCCTACGACGACTTCGCCGACGCGCGCGTTCCGCCGCAGAATCGCGAGATCCTGTTCGTGGCGGGGTTCGGCCACCCGCCGAACGCCGACGCCGCCGTGTGGCTCGTCGAGGAGATTTTTCCGCGAATCCTCGAGCAGGTTCCCGACGCCCGTCTGGCCATCGTCGGCTCCAACCCCACCGCGGCCGTACGGGCGCTCGCGAGCGACCGGGTCGAAGTTACCGGACGGGTGAGCGAGGAGGAGCTCCGCGCCCGCTACGCCCGCGCGCGTATCGCGCTCGTGCCGCTGCGCACCGGCGCGGGGGTGAAGTCGAAGGTCGTCGAGGCCTTGCGCGAGGGGCTGCCGCTCGTGACCACGAGCGTCGGCGCGCAGGGGTTGCCTGGGATCGAGACGTTGGTCAGCATCGCAGACGAGGCGCAGGGCCTCGCCGACGCAGCGGTGAGATTGCTTGTGGACGACCCCCTTTGGACCGAAACGTCGCGGGAGCAAGCCAACTATGCCCGCGGACAGTTTTCCTCTGACGCATTTCGTAAATCACTTCTGCGCTCAATTTCAAATGCAATGCTGCCCCCGTCAATCGTACAACTATGAAGCACCCTGTGATGTAGGCTCCGTCAGATATTTAACGCTGCCACCTTTACCTTCTCACCGTATATCTCCTCTAAGACCGTAACTACATCGAGAGTTTCGTTGCCACAAAATGCGTCATCAACAAGAAGCGCGGGACGCAATATCGGTGGAATTCCTCCCCATCCGGCGAACAAACGACGCATCGGTTCAAGACCAAGGCTCAAGTTGTAGTCAGCGCGCAGTATCGAAGGCCCGTAGGCGCGCATTAGGTCCAGACAGTAGGCGTTCATACCTTCGGCGGTCAGCGCCAGTTGCTCGAAGGCCGCACCGCTCTCCGGAACACCTGTGTAGATTGGCACGATCTGGTCCCCGTCCGCTCGATAACCCTCAACCTGACCAGTTGGGCCGGCGAAGAACGCCTCCAAGAGCAAAGAGTAACGTATTACGTCCGGAACTGGCTGACCCTCGATCTCGACACCGAAGCAGGCAGCAACCGCACCGCCGTTCGCGGCGGCTTCCGCCGCCGCCGGGTGCAGGCCAAAATAATATCCGCCAAGGGGGTGCCCAATAGCGATCTGCATAGCCTTTTGAATCGTCGCGGCATAACCGAGATCGACAAGCGCTGGCCACGTCGCGTCCAATATACCCTCTTGCCGCAGATAAGCAACAGTATTACTTTTTTCTTTCGCGCAATGCTCGGCGATAACGCGTCGATGCGCCGTAATGTGCAGCGCGACAATTATGATGGCCGCTTAGCGACAATTAAACTGGCCAAATTGAGCGGCCATCGAGTAGCGATTGGAACGCTACTCGTATTAGTGTCGTTTGGCAAGAGGGTATCGTGG
>CAIZGR010000329.1 GCA_903932535.1 uncultured Hyphomicrobiales bacterium
GTCGCCGAACTGGCCGTGTCCGCCCGACTGCTTCTTGTGCCGCCCGCGGACCGTGACCAGGTCGCGGATCGTCTCGCGATAGGCGACGGTCGGCTTGTGGGTGTGGATCGTCACGCCGAATCGGTCGGCGAGGCGCTCGGTCGTCACGCGCAGGTGCATCTCGCCCTGGCCGTTGAGCTTCATCTCGGACATTTCCGCGTCGTGGACGAAGGACAGCGCCGGGTCCTCCTCGCACAGCTTGGCGAGCGCGGCGGCGAGCCGGACCTCGTCCTTGCGGTCCTTGACCGTGATGGCGAAGGCCTGGGTCGGCGGCGGTGTCGGCGGCAGATCGGCCGCCTTGGGGGCGACCTTGCCCTCGGCGAACCGGTCGCCGGTGGCGAGGCTCTCGAGCCGCGCGAAGGCGACGGTGTCGCCCTCCTCGGCGCGATTCACCTTGGCGGTGTTCGCGCCGGTCATCCGGGCGAGGCCGCCGATGCGCTCCTCGACGCCGCGCGAATTGATCACGGTCGCGCCGTCGACGAAGGCGCCGCGCAGCACGCGCGACAGCGACAGCTTGCCGCCATGCGCGGTGTGGACGGTGCGGATGACCTGGGCGAGCGCCGGGCCGGCGTCGTCGACGCCGAGGCGCCTGCGGGTGTGGCCGATCGCCGGCGCCTCGTGGCGCACCGCCTTGAGGAGGCGGGTCACGCCGTGCCCCTCGGTCGCCGAACCCATCAGCACCGGGACGACGTGGCCCTCCCGCAGTTCCCGGGCGAGGTCGTCGAACACGAGGTCCTTCGGCGGCTCGATGTCGCTGAGGAGCTGCTCCATCAACGCGTCGTCGTAGTCGGCGAGCTTCTCGAGCATCGAGTAGCGCGCGTGCTTCTCCTCCTGGATCACCCCGGCCGGCATCTCGATCACCTCGGAGGGCGCGGATTCGCGGTAGACGAAGGCGCGCTCGAGCGCGAGGTCGATGAAGCCGGTCGCCACGCCGTTCTCCCACACCGGGATCTGGCGCAGGAGCAGCGGCGTGCGCGAGGCGGGCTGAAGCAGCTCGAGCGACTCGCGCAGGCTGCCGGTCGCCTGGTCGATCTTGTTGAGGAACACGATGCGCGGCAGCGCCAGCTCCTCGAGCTCGCGCAGGATGACCTGAAGGGCGGGAATCTTGCGCGGATCGGCTTCGCACACCACGATCGCGGCGTCGCAGACCGGCAGCGCCGGATGCATGTCGTGGATGAACTCGATCGATCCGGGGCAGTCGAAGAAGGTCAGCCGGTCGCCCATGTAGTCGACGCTGGCGACGTTCGGCTCGACGCTCATGGCGTGGCTGCGCGCCTCCTGGCTCGAATCGCCGATGCTGGTCCCGTCGCGGACCGAGCCCTGCCGCGCGAGCGCTCCGCCGCGCGCCAGTATCCCCTCGAGGAGACTGGTTTTGCCGCTCTGGAACGGCCCGACGATGGCGACGAGACGAGGACCCGGAACGCGGTGCTCGTGATTAACAGCAGTCAAATCCAGCTCCCTCGAGCGACGCCTGCGGCGGAGTCGCCGCGGATTTTCCATGGGACGCGCAAGCCTCGGCGACCGCGGCGCCGCTCGACGCCCCTGTCGCGTTCCTGTCGTCTCGCTGACATGCTCGCAAGAACCGGCTTGTCGCGCAAGCCGTTCCAAACTGCGACAACCTGTCCAAGCTGCGACAAAACCGCCGGGATCGGTGGCTAGGGCGCCGGTTCGGGCTTCGGGCGTGCTCTCGCCGTCCGGGTTCGGGCGGGAACGGCCGAAAGCGCAGGCCTCGCGGGGCGGACGGCCGGGAATTACGGACATTACGGAATTACGGTGACCGTAACCCCGTAATCCCCTTGAGTAAACAGGCAAACGAACCTGGGCAGTTGCCGAAAATGTCATTCGGCGAATGAAGCGCCTGACGCTCGTAACAGCCGACCCGGTCGTGGCGAAGTATGCAGGCCCTGTTCTTCGGGTGTAAGAAGCGGCGTCGGCGAAATGTCCCGGCGACGTCGTCGAAGCCGCGTCCATCAGGGCTTTGGGAAAGAGGAGGTTCGCCTTGCGGGCGCTCGGTCTCGCCTTTTCGCCGCGTTTCGTCGTGCTGACGTTCGTCGCGCTGGTCGCGCTTCTCTTCCTCGGGCTCGTCGCGGCGGACGCCGCGCCCGGGGCGAGCGGCCTGTTCGGGCTGGGCGCGGTCCTGTTCGGCGCGCTGACCGCGCTCGGGCTCTACGATCTCGTTCAGACCCGCCACGCCATCCTGCGCAACTATCCGATCTCCGCCCACCTGCGCTTCATCCTCGAAGGGATCCGGCCGGAGATGCGGCAGTATTTCTTCGAAAGCGAGACGGACGGACTGCCGTTCTCGCGCACCCAGCGCGCCGTCGTCTACCAGCGCGCCAAGATGGCGCTCGACAAGCGGCCGTTCGGCACCCTGCGCGACACCGGCGCCGCCGGCTACGAGTGGCTGGGGCATTCGATGACGCCGAAGCCGGTCGCCGCGGAAGGCTTCCGCATCGTGGTCGGCGGGCCGGATTGTCCGAAGCCCTATTCGATGTCGGTTTTCAACATCTCCGCCATGAGCTTCGGCGCGCTCAGCGCCAACGCCATAACCGCGCTGAACAAGGGCGCGGCGCTCGGCGGCTTCGCCCACGACACGGGCGAGGGCGGCTACAGCCCCCATCACCGAGCAGGCGGCGGCGACATCGTCTGGGAGATCGGCTCGGGCTATTTCGGCTGCCGGACCCCGCACGGACGGTTCGACCCGGAAAAATTCCGCGCCGTCGCCGCGGCCGATCAGATCAAGATGATCGAGATCAAGCTGTCGCAGGGCGCCAAGCCCGGCCACGGCGGCGTACTGCCCGGACCGAAGGTGACGCCCGAGATCGCCGCGATCCGCGGAGTCGAGCCGGGCAAGGACTGCATTTCCCCGGCGGCGCACAGCGCCTTCTCGACCCCGCTCGAGCTGGTCGGCTTCATCGGCGAATTGCGCGCGCTTTCGGGCGGCAAGCCGGTGGGCTTCAAGCTCTGCGTCGGCCATCCGTGGGAGTTCCTCGGCGTCTGCAAGGCGATGGTCGCGACCGGGATCTATCCCGACTTCGTCGTCGTCGACGGCATGGAGGGCGGCACCGGCGCCGCGCCGCTCGAATTCGCCGACCATCTCGGCGTGCCGATGCGCGAAGGCCTGGTGTTCGTGCGCAACGCGCTGATCGGGATCAACGCGCGCGACCGCATCCGGATCGGCTGCTCGGGCAAGATCGTCAACGGCTTCGACATCGCCCGCGCCATGGCGCTCGGGGCCGACTGGTGCAACGCCGCACGCGGCTTCATGTTCGCGCTCGGCTGCATCCAGTCGATGAGCTGCCACACCGACCTCTGCCCGACCGGCGTCGCCACGCAGGACCCGACCCGCTCGCGCGCCCTCGTGGTCGCGGACAAGACCGAGCGGGTGAGGCGCTACCACGCTTCGATGCTGCACGCGTTGGCCGAGCTCGCCGCCGCCGCCGGCCTCGATCACCCGCACGCGTTCAAGCCGGAGCATTTCTCGCGCCGGGTCAGCACGAACGAATCGATGACCTTCGCCGAACTCTACCCTGCGCTCCGGCGCGGCGAGCTGATCACCGGCGCGCACGACAAGCGCTGGCGGGAGATGTGGGAGGCGGCTCGGGCCGAGTCGTTCGCGCCGGCCTCGCCCCTGTAGACGCGGTCGACAGCCCGTCGGCGGACGGACGCCCTACGGACCGCGTCAGCCGCGATCGGCGATCGCGGCTGAATTCCTCTCTGCGTCGATCCAAGCGCATCTCGCTCTACGCCCCCGGCAGCTCCGCCGCGACTCCGTTCGGATCGACGAGAAGACACTGGCGGACGCCGGTCTCCCGCTGGCGGCGAGGCGGGCTGTAGGCCAAGCCCAGCCGATCAAGCCGCTCGAGCGCCGCATCGAGATCGTCGCAGGCGAAGGCGATGTGGTCGACGCCGGCGGTTACGGGTTACGTTGACAGCGCATGTATTTTCCCCGGTTACGGTCGATTGTCGAGTCGAGCACACGGTGCACACGGTGACAGCGCACTTATTTTCACACGGTGACAGCGCGCTTATTTTCGAGATTGCTGTCGCCATGCATGTGAAAAACACCCTCGGTCCGCCGTTATTGCGCCGGGTGACGTGATGGGACAATTCGGGGATGACGTCGTCCGCGACGAACGCCCGCCCCCCGCTCCGAACCCCAAAATCGCAACCCCAACGCCCCCGCCCCCGGCGCGCCCCCGTGCGCTTTCCCCGCGTTTCCTGTATGGGACCGCGCTCAAACGGCGCATACGCAAGGACGTGTGGTCATGGTTCAAAGTCAGCCGGTCGACGTGCGGCGCGTGACGGCCGCGCTCGAGAGCCGGTCGGTGGTGCTGGTGGGCATGATGGGGGCGGGCAAGACATCGGTGGGCAAGCGCCTCGCCGCCCGGCTCGGCCTGCCGTTCGTCGACGCCGATTCCGAGATCGAGGCGGGCGCGCAACTGACGATTCCCGAGATTTTCGAGCGCTTCGGCGAGCCCTATTTCCGCGAGGGCGAGCGGCGGGTGATCGCCCGGCTGCTCAATGGCGGACCGCAGGTGCTGGCCACCGGCGGCGGCGCCTTCATGAACGCCGCGACCCGCGAGGCGATCGCCGCCCGCGGCGTGTCGATCTGGCTCAAGCCCGAGGTCGAGGTGCTGCTCGCGCGCGTGCGCAAGAAATCCAACCGGCCGCTGCTCCAGACCGGCGACCCCGAGGCGACCCTGCGCCGCCTGCTCGCCGAGCGCTCCCCGACCTACGCGCTCGCCGATCTCACCATCGATTCGCGCGACGGGCCGCACGACTCGGTGGTCGACCTGACCCTGCGCCGCCTGGCCGAAAAACTCTGCGGGACGGCGGAGCCGGCGGCGGGCGGGCGGCGCCGGGTCGAGGTGCCGCTCGGCGCGCGCGCCTATACGATCCACATCGGCCCCGGGGCGCTCGACGAAGCGGGCGCCGAGATCGCCAAGATCGCTCCGAACGCCAAATGCGCCGTCGTCACCGACGCCAACGTCGCGCCGCTCTACCTCGAGCGCGTGACGGCGAGCCTCGAGCGCGCAGGGCTCGCGGCGGCCCCGATCGTCTGCCCGCCGGGCGAATCGACAAAATCCTACGCCGAATTCGCCCGCGTCATGGACGCGCTGATCGCCGCCCGGATCGAGCGGCGCGACATCGTGGTCGCGCTCGGCGGCGGCGTCGTCGGCGATCTCGCCGGCTTCTGCGCGGCCTCGCTCCGGCGCGGCGTCCGCTTCGTGCAGATGCCGACGACGCTGCTGTCGCAGGTCGATTCGAGCGTCGGCGGCAAGACCGGGATCAACTCGCCCCACGGCAAGAACCTCGTCGGCGCCTTCCATCAGCCGTCCCTGGTGCTGGCCGATTCGGGCGCCCTCGACAGCTTGAGCGCGCGCGAGTTTCGCGCCGGCTACGCCGAGGTGGTCAAGTACGGTCTGATCGGCGACCGCAATTTCTTCGATTTTCTCGAGGCCCGCTGGCGGGAGGTGTTCTCCGGCGGGCCGGCGCGGGCGGAGGCGATCGCTTCGAGCTGCGCCGCCAAGGCCCGCGTCGTGGCGGCGGACGAGACCGAGCAGGGCGAGCGGGCGCTGCTCAACCTCGGCCACACGTTCGGCCACGTGTTCGAGAGCCTGACCCGCTACGATTCCGCCCGCCTCGTCCATGGCGAGGGGGTGGCGGTCGGCATGGCCTGCGCCTTCCGCTTCTCGCGCGAGCTGGGGCTCTGTTCCGGGCAGGACGCGGCGCGGGTCGAGGCGCATCTGAAGGCCGTCGGCCTGCCGACGCGGATTCGCGACATTCCCGGGGTCGAAGCGGACGCCGAGGCGATGCTCGCCGTCATGCGGCAGGACAAGAAGGTCGAACGCGGCCGGCTGACCTTCATCCTGGCCAGGGGGATCGGCGAGAGCTTCATCGCCCGCGACGTCGACGAAACGAGCGTGCTGGCGTTCCTGAAACAGGATCTCGAGCTTCCGCCGGGCTGACAAAGCCCTCGCCCTGCGCGCACAGCCGGCGTTCGTGCTAAAACCCCGCCATGCCGATATCGCTCGACCTCCTCGTCATCGTCGCCAGCATTGCTTTCGCAGCGTTTTTCGCCGGGGCGGAGACCGCGCTGACCGCCGCGTCGCGCGCGCGGATGCACGCCCTCGAAATGTCGGGCGACACGCGCGCGGTGCTGGTGACGCGGCTCATCGGCATGCGCGGACGGCTGATCAGCGCCATGCTGCTCGGCGGCCAGTTCGTCACCATCGGGTCGTCGGCGATCGCCACCTCCGTCATGCTCGACCTCTGGGGCGAGCACGGCGTGTGGGCGGCCACCGTGATCATGACCGCGCTGATCGTCGTCTTCGGCGAGGTCATGCCCAAGACCATCGCGATCGCCTATCCCGACCGCGTCGCGCTGCTGATCGCGCCGGCGGTGCTGTTCTTCGTCACGATTTTCAGCCCCGTCGTCGTCGCGGTGGAGGCGCTGGCGCGGTTCGTCCTGCGCCTCGCCGGCGTGTCGCTGACGGAAGCGGACGCCGGCGTCTCGGGCCACGACGAGCTGATGGGCGCGGTCGACATCCTGCACCGCGAGGGCGAGGTCGAGCGCAGCGAGCGCGACATGTTCGGCGGGCTGCTCGAGCTCTCCGAGGTGCCGGTGTCGGACGTGATGGTGCACCGGACCAAGGTGCGGCTGATCGACGCCGACCTGCCGCCGGAGGAGCTGGTGCGCGAGGCGATCGAATCGCCCTACACGCGCCTGCCGCTGTGGCGCGGCGATCCCGACAACATCATCGGCATCCTCCACGCCAAGGACCTGCTGCGCGCGCTGATTGCGGCCGGCGGCGACGCCAGCAAGCTCGAGATCGCGGAGATCGCGCTCGATCCGTGGTTCGTGCCCGAATCGACGACGCTGCGCGACCAGTTGCAGGCCTTCCTGCGGCGCAAGACGCATTCGGCGCTGGTGGTCGACGAATACGGCGTCGTCCAGGGTCTGGTGACGCTCGAGGACATCATCGAGGAGATCGTCGGCGACATCCGCGACGAGCACGACGAAGCGGTCCTGGGCGTGCGCAGGCAGCGCGACGGCGCGGTGGTGGTCGACGGCGGGGTGACGATCCGCGACCTCAACCGGGCGATGGACTGGAACCTGCCCGACGAGGAAGCCGCCACTGTCGCCGGCCTCGTCATCCACGAGGCGCGCGCCATTCCCGAGCCGCGCCAGACCTTCGCCTTCCACGGCTTCCGGTTCGAGGTGCTGCGCAAGCAGCGCAACCGCATCGCCGCCCTGCGGATCACGCCGCTCTCCCGGCGCGAATCGGGGAGCAAGGCCCCCGAGCCGGACAGCGAGGCCGCGGCGCAGGAGTGAGGGCCGGCGGGCGGCGGCGCGGACGTGGAGGGGTCGGCGGGGATCAAATCTTGCCCCGGTGCGTGCGACGCCAATCGTCCCAGTCGATCTGGACGCTGGACCCCGGACCCCGGGGAAAGTTCAATGTCGGATGGAGCCAGCCGCTCTGGGAACAGCATGAGGTTCTGACAATCCCACCGCGCGCTCGGCGCGACAAGACCATCAAATCCGAGAAAGAAGGCGGCGTCTGCGATGTCCTGCGTCCGATCGTAAAGACGCTTCCTGTACGCCGACGTATCGACGCCGAGTCTTTGCAGGGTTGGCAAATCCGCCAGCTCGAGGGTGCTCGCCGCTCGGACCCTCACCTCGAACAGGCCCCATCGCATCTTCGATGGAAAGACCGGTTGCAGCGACAGCAGGGCATGGATCTCGGCGACGGCGCCGTCCGGATCGAACGACGTGCAGAGGACGTCGAACTTTCCGTTGCACCAGCGACTTTGCGAGGGGCCTCCGAGCGTGGGATCGCGGCCCTCTCGGACGCACCGCCACACGCGCCCCTCGAAGGGTTCTCGGGCGAAGGCGTCGACCGCGTCGAGAAGGTCGAGGTCGCGCGCCTTCCGCAAGTCTGCGGGCGTCAAGTGTAGGCGCCCTCGTCGATCGCTTCGATCACGGCGAGCACGGCCTCCGTCCGCCCGTCATTGATGAGATCGATGGCGCGCTCGCCGTTCAGCATCGGATGCTTGGCATGGAGCCATAACCGAGTCTCGTCGGGCGTGTAAAAGTCCGCCAGCCGGTCGACGACATAGCGCAACGCGGCGATGACGGTCTGGGTCCGGAGATCGGGGGTCGCCTTGCCGCTCGACCAGCGAGAAACGGTCGCGGGCGACACGGAAACGATGTTCGCGACATCCTTCCCCTGCAAGCCCCCGTCGCTTCTCAAATGATCGA
>CAIZGR010000330.1 GCA_903932535.1 uncultured Hyphomicrobiales bacterium
CGCGGCCGAGACGGTCGCCGACGGCTATCTGAAGCTGCCGGCCTGCGTCGCCGGCGGCGCCAAGGTCTGCCGCAGTAAAGCGGCCGTCGCCGCGATCGTGCCGGCGGTGCGCACGGGGCGCGCGGCGCGCGACGCGGTGCAATCGGCGCTCGCGGCCAGCAACGGCGGCCCGATCGCGGTGGCGTCCTACAACAACCTGGAGAGCGTGGTGACCACGCTGCAGGCCGTCTACACCAACTACAACATCGCGCTTCCTGCCAACGTCACGGGGAATTGAGCCATGCTCGCCGCCATCGAACCCGTCATTCAGGCCTTCCTCGCCCTCGCCTCCGGCCTGCTGCCGACGCTCGGCGTCAACAGCGGCGCCGTCGTGGCGCAGATCATCACCGGGCTGGAGGCCGCGCTGCCGGTGATCTTCAGCCTCGGCAGCAAGCTCTACACCGAAGTGCAGGGCATCATCGCCTCGCTGCAGAACGGCGCGACGCCGCTGACGCCGCCGCAGATCGCCTCGCTGGCGGCGATGAACGCGCAATGCGACGCGGCGTTCGAGGTCGACGCCGTCGCCGCCGGGGCGGCGCCGCAGGCCGCCTCCTCGACCTGAGGCCGGGCGGGTGCTGATCGACTGGACCGTTCGCATCGGCGACGTGCTGACCGTCGCCTCCATCCTCGGCGGCGGCTTCTGGCTCGTCGCCTCCAGCCGGGTCGAGCTCAAGGATCATGGCGACCGGCTGAAGGAAATCGAGCTCGAACTGCGCAAGCAGACCGATACGCTGGTGGCGCTGGCGCGTCAGGATCAGCGGCTCGACGATCACGAACGGCGGCTCGACCGGCTGGAAAAAGCGTGAGACGGCCCGCTGATTTCTGCGCGAAGTCGCACGGGCGCGCGCGTAAGGCGTTGAATTGATTTAGATCAATGATAACTCTTAATCAGCGGGTCCAAGGTTCGAGCCCTTGTGCGCCCACCAAGGAAATCAGCGTCTTATACGTGAGACGGGGAGAACGCGACGGGAACGTGCGACGGGGCGGTCGCGTCGCAAAGTCGCACGTGCGACTTCGGCCTCCGGGTCGACCTCGTGCGCCGCATTGACGGCCTTGATTTTCTCGATGACGGGGCCGCGTTCGTCGGGCGTCTCGATCGCTCCCCATCTGGTCTTCTGCACGCCGCCCGCGCGCAAGCGTGCGAGCTGCGCGGCGCTGTAATCGAGCGTCGAATAGTTGAGCAGCGCGCGCAGCTCGGGCGCGAGCTGGTCGAAGGCGTGCATTTCGGTCGCGGGGTCCGTCGCCGTATCGTAGCCGAAGCCGGTGCCGAAAGCGGAGCCGTTGCTCACAGCACCACTCCCTGATCGTTCAACCAGCCTTGCAACTTGTCCATCGCCGCGTCGGCCTGGGCGGCGTTGGTTTCTAGGTAGTGTTTGAGGATCGTCGTCACTGTGGAGAGGCTATGGCCGCTGACGGCGGCGATTTCGGGGGTGGTGGCGCCGGCGTTGGCGAGCCAGGTGATGGCGGTGTCGCGCAGATCCGCGAAATAGAAATCGGCGACGCTGGGCAGGATCTCGGCGGCGCGCGCGCGGACGGCGGCGAAGCGGTGGCGGAAGGTGTCGCTCTGGTAGCGGCGGTCCGTCGTCGGGTCGATCACGAAGGTGGTGGGCAGGCGGCCGGCGGCGATGCGGCGAGCCTTGGCGGCGCTGGCGCGGGCGCGCAGCGCGGTCAAGACCTTGACGCCGACTTGCGCGCCGGTCTTGGACTGTTCGAGACGCACGCGGCCCTGGTCGAGCACGCGCTCGGGCAGCGACAGCACGTCGCCCTGGCGTTGGCCGGTGAGCAGGGCGAGCATGATGGCGTCGCCGACGGCGGGCTCCAGCTCGTCGGCGGCCTGCATCAAGGCGGCGATCTCTTCGGGGTCGGCGACGCGCAGGCGCGGGCGCGGCGTCGGCAGCCGCAGCATCAGACAGGGGTTGACCAGGCCGGCCTCCGGACGGCGATCGATGGCGCTGGAATAAGCCAGCCGCAGCACGCCGATGACGGCGTTGGCCATCGCCAGGCCCTTCTCCTCCCAAAGGCGCTCGTGCAGGTCGAGCACGATCGCGCGCGTCAGCGCGGCGGCGGGGGCGAGATAGATCTCGGAGTCGAAATCCTTCAGCGCCTTCGCCTTGCTCTTATAATCGCGCACCGTCACCGGGCGCAGGCCGCCGGCGGCGTCGCCGCTGCGGAAGCGCTTCAGCTTCCACAAGTCCTCATAGAGATCCTCGACGCTGAGCGGCTTCGGGCCGGCGGCGGCGGCGGCGGCGCGGCGCGCGCGGGGGTCGCGGCGGCGCTGCTCGATTTCGTCGAGGCGGCGCAAGGCCCAGGCCTCCGTGCGGGCGATGTCGAGCCAGACGCCCGCCGCATCCTTCAGATCCTCGCCCTTGAAACCCAGCGCGCGCAGCGCCGGCCCCGGGGAAAACCGGGGCCGGCCGCCGCGCCAGACCACATGCGGGATTTTGATCGTCACGCGCATGGGGCGGCGGTTTAGCATCGAGACGCCTCGATTAGCGAGCTGTCGACGTTGCCGGTGGCCGCGACCACGCTCCGGCAGAAGGCGAGCAAGCGACGGGTCTCGTCCGGCGTCTCGGCGTCGCGCATCGTCGCGCCGATCAGGTGGGCGCAGATCGCCATGCACTGCTGCAAGGTGAGTTCGCCGACGAAGTGGGTGGCGAAGCCGCCGGGGATGGCGACGAACTGCACTTCGACCTTGTGCAAGAGATCAACCATGTCGCGCCTCCTGTTGGCTGCGGATCAGATAATCCTCGACGCCTTGCAGGGCGACGCGGGCGAAGCGGGCTTCGGCGTAGAGTTCGACGGTGGCGTTGAGATCGGCCAGCGCCTTGTCGAAGTCGGCGAGCGTTTGATTGATGCGCGCCTCGATCTGTTCGATGCTCTCAGACATGCGCGCCCTCCTTCAGTTGCTCGGCCAGCACCCGGCGGCCGCTCGGCGTCAGATGAAGGTAGCGGCGCGTTTGCGCGCCGAAGGCGAGCAGGCCGCGCTCGACCAGGTTGTTGGCGACCCAGCCGGCGACGCGCTTGCGCTTGGGGGCGCGGCTGCGCGCGATCCAGGCGCCGTTGCGAAATACGAACATCGGCTCGCAGGCGGCGAGCGTCGCGAGCATCTCCGTTTGAGAAGGTTGTTTCAACGAAACCTCCTGAGCTTGACTTGGTTGGTGACGGGATCGGCGAAGAGTTCGACATATTGGCCGCGCTCGTAGAAGGTGCGCGCGAGGTCGAAGGCGCGCTCGATGGCGCGCGGGCCGGTGATGACGCTCTCGATCGGGAGTTTCACGTCCGGGTAACCGCCGTGGGGCGGCACATAGTTGCGTTGCTCGCTCATGCGGCCCTCCCAGCGATGCGGCTGGTCAGATAGTCGCGGGCGGCGGCGACGGTGTCGGGCAGCCGCTGGGGCGCCGGGGCGGCGGCGCCGCTGTTGGCGATCCACATCTCCACCAGCTGCGCGCTCCACCGCGGGGCCCTCAAGCCCGGCAGCGGCCGCGGGAAGCCGGCGGCGGCCAAAGCGGCGCGGCGGGACTGAAAGGTTCGTAAACTCAGGTTCAACGCCTCGGCGACCTCGGTCGCCGACCAGGCTCTGCATCTCTCGTCCATGATGATGTCCCCAAATCACCCGGTCCAAATGACGGGGGTGATTTGGGCATGTTGCAAAATTTTATCGACAAATGGAACTGCAAAAATGCAGCTCGGCAAAAATTATTTCTGGGATTTTTCTCGATAGAGACGATCGCACTCCTTCCCGAACGCGATCGCGGCAGGAGCAAAGCCGGCCACGTTTACCGGTCCGTGATCATCGCCCACTTGAATATCGAGGAGGCGCGCGTCGAGCGAAGCTCGGAAGGCGGCGTCGATGGTGCTGTTGGCGAACACCGTGGCTAGGGGTCCGCCGAGCCGGGCGTCGGCAGTGATCGTTAATCCGGTGTCGAATGCGAGCTTAATTTCTATGAGGGACGCCGGCCCAGAGGGCTCGTTCGCGAACCCTTTTGCGCCAACTACGAGTTGTTTTTGGAAAATCGGCCCCTTTTTGGCGCAGACAAAAGCTATCGAGGCTTGAGGCGGATCGAGGGCAAAAGTCGATACCGAAATCAGCGTTTCCGGGGGCATTTGCGTGTATGTACGCGTCCTAAGTCTCCACACACCAAAAGCTTTTTCTACGACGTCGGCGATCGTCGGCGGCGTCAGCGCAAGCAAGATGGCTATGGAAAGGACCGCCTTCACGCCGCGCGCGCCTGACGCGCCCTAAGACTAGCGATCACGATGCCTTTAATGGTCGTGTTTCTGTTGTCCACAGGGAAAACCTCGCGCAGGTTCTGGTCATAAGTCGCCGGGACTAGGTACGGCGGCTCCCAAAGACGAAACACAGTCTGGGCCGCGCTGCGCGCCCAATCGTAAAGCTGGGCGCAGACAACGTCGCCGGGCTGCGGCGCGCCGTTGAGGTCGACGATCAGGACGTCGCCGGGGACATAACCGGAGGTTTCCAACGCGCGGCTGCGCAAGGTCCAAGCATGGATCGCGTTGCGGCCGGAAATGGCCGCGCGAACCATCTCACCGATGTCCGTCATCTCTTTGGAATTGAAAGGGTTCGCTTCGCCATGACGCGCGCCTGACGGCCGCGGATCGGGGCCGTAGCGCATGCCCGTAGCCTTCTCGATCGCCGCAACCGTTCTGGCGCTGAGCGCGTGCGTGGCGCGGGGGTCGTTGAGAAAGCGGGTGATAGTAGGTCCGGCGACGCCGGCGCGCTGCGCCAAGGCGGTCGCCGCGAGCTTTTTCTCGGCGAGAACGGCGCGCAACCATTCCCTTTGCTCGTCGGCTGGATCGCTCATGACCGCGAGCATGGAAAACGCGCCCGTACAAAACTACGCTTGACAATGCATGGTGACGCTAAAAAATTGTATTGTCAAACCTTCACTGATTTGCGACGTGAAATAGGGGCCAAGGTGACCTTCGAAGAGATCGACGAGGCGAGAAAATCACTCGGGATGACCATCCTGGAACTGTCGAACCGCGCCAAGATCGCGCCTTCGACTTACTGGTTCATTCGCGAGGGCAAGACCAAGCCGCGGGCGGCGACGCTGCGCTGTTACGCCGAGGCGCTGAAGGGGTCTTCGGCGCCGATCAGCCGCTTCGACGCGGTGCGGGCGGCCTATCGGGCGCATCTGGCCTATGCGGCGCGCGAGCTCGGGTTCGACCCGGTGCAGGTCTCCAACTCGCCGCAGTCGCGCGAGTTCTGGAAGGCGCGGGCGATCGCGATGGCCTGCGTCGCCGCCGATCTCGACGTTTCGCATTCCGATCTCGGCCGCGCGCTCGGCCTTTCGAAGCAAGTCGTCAACTGGAACATCAAGCAAACCGCCGATCTGCAGCACGAAGCCGGGCTCGCCTGGTTCGTCGAGGCGGCGGGACGCCTGCATGAAACCGCGGGAGCCTGAGATGCACATCGTCGAGGAAATCAAACACGACACGATCGTCAACCTCTCCAAGATCGTCGCGCTCGACGACGAGGGGAATTTCGGGCTGGCGGCGATGCGCGACGGGGCGCTGAGGTTCACCTCGCCGCCGGCGACGCTGCCGCACATCATCCAGGCGGCGCGGCGCATTCTGGCGGGCGACGCGCGGATCGCGACCATGCCCGGCATGACGCTGGGGCTGGCGGTGGCGAACCTCGCGGTCGCCTACAAGCTCGGGCAGGTCTGCGCGGCGCTGGAGACGGTGGTCGCGGAGAATGCGAAGCTGCGGGCGGCGTTGCAGGCGGAGGGCCGCGGGCTCGAGGTTTTGGCCGAGGCGGTCGCCGACCCGGTCGCGGCGGAGGCGCCGGCGCCGTGACGCTCTCGGTCGCCGAAATCAAGGAGATGGCGCGGCCGCAGGCTTGCGACCTGGCGCAGGAGCTGGCGCCCGGCGGGCATGTCTCGGGGGCCTATTATCTCGCGCGCTCGCCGCTGCGCAGCGACCGCAAGGCGGGCTCGTTCTGCGTCTGGATCAAGGGGCCGGCGGCGGGGGCCTGGAAGGATTTCGCCAGCGACGAAAAGGGCGACCTGGTCGATCTGATCGCGGAGGTGAAGTTCGGCGGGCGCGCGCGGGCGGAGCGGGGGCAGGCGATCCAGTGGCTGCGCGCGCGGCTCGGGCTCGGCGGGGCGTCGCCGGCGGAGCTGACGGTCCGACGCCGCGAAGCGCGGGCGGCGCAGCTGCGGCGCGAGGCCGAGGAAGCCGAAAAACGCGAAGTGAAGCGCAAGCGCTGTTTCGATCTGTTCCAGGCGGGGCGGCCGCTCGGGGGCACGCTGGGCGAAGTCTATCTGCGCGCGCGGGGGGTCGACGCGGCCGGCATCGCCAACAAATCGGCGACGTTCCGGTTTCTGCCGCGGCTCGACTACTGGAAGGGCGGGGCGGCGGCGCATGCGGGGCCGGCGATCCTCGGGCGCTATCGCGACGCGTTCGGCAACGCGCCCGCCGTGCATGCGACCTGGCTTGCGGCGGACGGGCGGGAGAAGGCCGATCTCGATCCGGCCAAGCTCTCCTATGGCGAATACAAGGGGTGCTTTTTGCCGATCAGCCGCGGGCTCTCGGGCAAAGAGTGCTGGGAGGCCGACGTCGCGCCGGGGCTGGTGCAGGTGACGGAGGGGCCGGAGGACGGCTGGTCGATCGCGCTGGCGCGGCCGGATCTGCGCACCTGGGCGGCGGGGTCGCTGTCGAACATCGGCAATCTGCCTTGTCCGAAATGCGTCGCGGGGTTTCTCGTCGTGCGGCAGAACGATTGGGAGACGCCGGCGGCGGTGCAGGCGTTCGAGCGCGCGCTGGAGGCGCTTTCGAAGCATGGGGTGCCGGTCAGCGTGATCGAGACGCCGCCGGGGCCGAAGGATCCGAACGACGTGCTGCGAGGCCGGCATGGGTAGGACGATGTCGGCGGAGACGCGGGCGAAAATGTCGGCGGCGGCGCAGGCGCGGTTGAGCGATCCGGACGAGCGGGCGCGCATCGGGGCG
Source organism: uncultured Hyphomicrobiales bacterium (assembly GCA_903932535.1). Taxonomy (GTDB): domain Bacteria; phylum Pseudomonadota; class Alphaproteobacteria; order Rhizobiales; family Beijerinckiaceae; genus Roseiarcus. Next base: position 7,012 of record CAIZGR010000330.1, read on the forward strand.
TCTATGCGCGCGGCGTTCGCGGATCCCGCGCGCCGGCGCGAGATCCTGGACAAGCGCGCCCGCACGCGGGCGGCCAAGCGCGCGGCCCAGCGCGTGACGCCGCCGTGGTGTCCGCCGGCGCTGGCGGCGATCTACGAGACGCTGGCGCGGGCGCGCGGCGA
>CAIZGR010000331.1 GCA_903932535.1 uncultured Hyphomicrobiales bacterium
CCCGCGGGCGCGACCACTTGGAGGGTCGGCACGTTCGCGCAAGCCTGCGCGAACACGTTCACCGGCGTCGCGTTGACGCTGATCGTCACGGGAAGATTGCTGATGAACTTCTGCGCCATCACCGCCTCCTCCGTGAATATCGTGTTGCAAGCGACGTTGTTGCAGAGGTTGCGAGCCGCGATAATGGCGAGGCGTTTCGCCTCGATGTCCGTGGCGAGCTTGCCGGTAAAGACGTTCGGGTGCGCCTTCAGCACTTCGCCGAGCGGCGCGAACGCCGTCCAGCACGCCGCGCCGTTGCCGTCTTTGATCGAGGTCGAAGTCGCCAGCGTGCCCGCTGAGGCGAAGTCGCTGGCGAGAATGTCGGCGAGCGCGGCGAGAGGGCCGTCTTGCGCCGCAGTGGCGTCGGCAGCGGAGGCCGGCGCTGCGTCGCTCGGCGTCGACGCAGCTCGAGCGGCGAACATCGTGTCGGGCGGCGGCTTCGTGGACGCGTGGGCGCCGCTGGCGAGGCTCAGGAGCGCGGCGGCGAGGAAAAGGCGCTTCATGGTCACTTCACCACGGGCGCGCTGATCCGCGGGGCGTTGGCCGTCTCTGCAACGACCTTAGCGCCGTTGGGCGCATCGTTCACGGCGGCGATCTGCGCGACGGGCGTGTGAGATCGCGTCTTGTACCAAGCGATGACGCTGGCGGCGATCCAAAGGACAACGGTGCTGGTGACATTCCCGAACGTTGCGCCGTCGGCCGCGGAAACGCCCGCCCAGGTAGCGAGTGAGGCAGCGAGATAACCGACGAGAGTGGTGACTGCGCTCTTGGCTTGCGGGTCCATGATCTTGCTCCTCAGGTGCTCGGGTCCGCGCTGTTCGCGCTGTTGAGGTCGACGACGAGCATGCCGTAAGGCGCGGCGGCGCACGGGATGATCGCCTCGTCGTCGTGTTGCCATAGATCGGCGCCGGCAAACCCGCTCGACGCCGGGTCGGGCGTCGGGAACGTCGCGCCGGGAACAGCGTGCTCGGCCGTGGTGCGGACATGGAATGCCCAAATGCGCGCCTTGGGCCGCAGCGTCTTGATCGCGCCCGCGAACAGGAATGAGCAATAGACGCCGGGGGCGAAGCCTGCCGCCGTCACGGCGTCGCACCACGCGCCGACATATTCGCGCTGCGCAGTCGTCAGCGGCGGCCCGTTCTCCAGGTCGAGATAGACGACACTGCCAGAGTCAAACGCGGCCTTTGTCATCAGCGCCGCGGCGTCGGCGCCGTCGATCGCGCCTTGTGCTGCGGTAACTCTGTGACTGCCGGGTCCGATTGTTTCCTGGCCGAGATAGACCGGGGCGAACCCCCAGCCCTCGAAATCCGCGTCGTCGGCGTCCATCCACGACGTGTTCTGGTGGCTCGGCGCCGGGGCGAGATAGAACCCGGCCCATTTCAGATTGGTGTTGGCGAGCAGCCACTTCATGACTGCGGGGCCTGGATAATCGCTTCGATCGAACCCAGCAAATCCAGTCATAGCGCGCTCCTAGAGGGCGCTTATGGCCGTTAGATTTACGACTTCTTCTCGTCAACATGAGGCTTGAGCGAATGCACAGCGCGCCCCGAACCGTGGCCGATCGGTTTGCCTTTCGGCGCCGTGGTTTGATGCGGCTGCGGGCGGCGACGAGGCGGCTTCACAGCTTGAATAGGCGGGCGGGGCGGGGCGTCGATCATTGGGCGGCTCCGAACTTCTGCGCTTTCTGGCGCGTCGCGGCGGCGAGGATCGAAGGATATTTCATGAAAATCAAGTTGCGCGCCGTCTCGCGCGCTTTATCCTTTTGGACATTGGCGACGTCGACGCGCACGCCCACCGGCCAGCGCTGCCAGTCCGGCGAAGCGACCATCACGTCGAGGCGCTGCTTGGTGATCCTGCCGGCGATCCGCGCGAAATCGTCGTATTGCTCGTCGGTCAATTTGACGTTGCGGATCGTGCGCTCGACAGGCGAGAACCCAATCCCGAGTTGCAGCATCGCGATGTTGACTGGGTCGCGGCTCACGCGCTGCTCGTAGATCGCCGTCACGCCGGCCGCGGCCAACGCGTCTTTGTTGGGCATGGGTTCGCCCCAAATGTCGCGGCGCGGCAACAGCGTCTCGGACAGGCCGGGGATTTTCTGCCTGATCGCGTCCATCACCGTGCGCGCCTGCCGCGTGTACGGATCGCTCGCACGATCCATCTGCGCCATCGCCACCGAATAGGGGACGAAGGAGCTTGCGAAGTTCTGCAGGTAGCGCTCGCCGTAGCGACCAGGGTCTTCGACCGCCTGGATGAGATCGGCCGGGCCGCGCATGAAGCTCTCGTCGAGAATGTTCTGCACGATCGCGTGGTGCATCATGGCGCCGGCGGCGAGAATGTCGCCCTCGGAGGCCAGATGCGCGACGTCATAGAGGTCGGCGGAAATGCTGAGAAG
>CAIZGR010000332.1 GCA_903932535.1 uncultured Hyphomicrobiales bacterium
CCACGCATTGAGAAAATCCCCTCCGGTCGAAATCAAACGGACTTTTGAAAACCGATGACGAAATCAACGGGCGTCGGGCGCGGCGGCCCTAGGAAGGGCGCTGGGCGCAAGCCGCAGGGGACGCCGGCCGAAGCGAGGCCGAAGGCGCCGAAGCCCGTCAGGGCGGCTTCTGTGGCGAAGGGCGGCCCGGTCGGCTTGGAGCAGGTCGAGGCGGCGAGCGCGCTGGCGCTGGCGACGCTTGAGCAGGTCATGCAGAGTTCGCCTAGCGACGCAGCGCGGGTGAGTGCGGCGCGCGAGTTGCGGGCGTGGCGAGAAGCGGAGCGCGAGGCCCAGGGCGTCGGCGGCAAGAAGGCGCAGGCGCAGGCCAAAGCCGAGGCGCAGGCCAAGGGCGGGGGCAGGTTTGCGCCGCCAAGCGCGCCGACGGTCGTGCCGTTTCCGAATAGGGCGTGATGGACTGGTCAACGTCGCTGCCGGACTGGTCGGAGCGGATAGTTCGTGGCGAAAGCCTGATCTCGTTTCCGCCGCTGTTCCAATCCGAGGCCGACGCGGCGCTTGAGGCGCTGTGCGCTCTTAGGATCGTGGATGCGGCGGGGCAACCGACGTTCGGCGAGTCGAGCCGGCGCTGGTTTCTGGATTTGGCGGCGGCGGTGTTCGGCGCCTACAACCCGGAAACGGGGCGCCGACTGATCCGCGAATTCCTACTGCTGATCTCGAAGAAGAACGGGAAGTCCACCGACGCCGCCGCGATCATGCTGACGGCGTTGATCCGCAACTGGCGTGCGTCTGCCGAATTCTACATCATCGCCCCCACTATTGAGGTCGCGAACAATTCGTTTTTCCCGGCTCGCGATATGGTCAAGGCCGATGACGAACTGTCGGAGATGCTGGAGGTCCGCGAGCATGTGCGGACGATCACGCATCGGACGACGGGGGCATTCCTCAAGGTGGTTGCCGCCGAGAGCGAGACGGTTTCCGGCAAGAAAGCCGTCGGCGTCCTGATCGACGAGCTTTGGCTTTTCGGGAAGAGGCAGAATGCGGCCTCAATGCTGGCCGAGGCGACGGGCGGCCTTGTGAGCCGCCCCGAAGGGTTTGTGATCTACCTCTCGACGCAAAGCGACGAGCCGCCGACCGGGGTGTTCGCGGCGAAGCTGGACTATTTCAGGAAAGTGAGGGACGGCAAGATCGTCGATCCGAAGTCGCTTCCGATCCTGTACGAATTCCCGAAGGCGATGCTGGACGCGAAGGCTTACACCAATCCGGCGAACTTCCACGTCACGAACCCCAACCTCGGCCTGTCGGTCGATGCGGAATGGATCGCGGACGAGCTGCGCAAGGCGGTCGAGGCGGGTGACGAAACCCGCAACGTTTTCCTCGCCAAGCACCTGAACATTGAGATCGGGCAAAATTTGCGCGCCGACGCTTGGGCCGGCGCGGGACATTGGGCCGCCGCCGCACGCGACGTCACGCTCGCCGACATCATCGCGCAATGCGACGCGGTGACGGTCGGGATCGACGGCGGCGGCCTGGACGATCTCTACGCGGTCGGCGTCATCGGGCGCCATCGCGAGACGCGGCAATGGATGGCATGGGGCCGCGCTTGGTGTCACCGCGTGGTGCTGGATCGCCGCAAGTCGGAGGCTTCCCGGCTTCACGATTTCGAGCGCGACGGCGATCTCGTCATCATCGACCAGTTCGGCGAGGACATCGCCGGGACTGTGGACGTGCTCCAGCAACTCGACGCGGCCGGCGTGCTGGCGACGATAGGGCTCGACCCTATGGGCGTCGGCGAGGTCGTGGACGCCATCGAGGCAGCAGGGCTGGGCGGTGAGGGGCGCGTCGTCGGCGTGTCGCAGGGCTACAAGCTCCAGGGCGCGATCAAAACGGTCGAGCGCAAGCTTTCGGACGGGACGTTCGTTCATTGCGGCTCCCGGCTGCTGGCGTGGGCTGTCGGCAACGCTAAGACGGAATTGAAGGGCAACGCCGTGCTGATGACGAAGCAGGCGGCAGGCGTGGGCAAGATCGACCCGCTCATGGCCTTGTTTGATGCGGCG
>CAIZGR010000333.1 GCA_903932535.1 uncultured Hyphomicrobiales bacterium
GCCCCGTCCGCTACCGCGCCCGGGGAGGCCCCGCAGCCGCCAGGCGCCGCCGGTCCCGTCGATTCGGGCAAGTCGAAGGCCGAGGGCTCGACGGGCGAGACCGTCCTCCTCGCTCCGCGGCCGTTCGCCTTCATCGAAGGCAAGGCCGATCGCGACGAGGTTTATGGCGCCATCCAAGGCTCGCTCGGTCTCGTCAAACGCGACATGGACAAGGCCGGGCTGAAGCCCGCCGGCCGGCCGCTCGCCGTTTTCGTCGAGTCGGACGAAACCGGCTTTCGCTACCATGCCGGCTATCCGCTCGAAGCCGCGCCGCAGGGCGGGACGAACCTCTCGGAAGCCGTTAAGATCGGCGTCACGCCGAGCGGCAAGGCCATGCGCTTCCAGCATCTCGGCGCGTATGCCGACATCGACGCCACTTACGACGCGATCACCGCCTACCTCGACGAAAAGGGCATCGACGCCCAGGATTCCTTCATCGAGGAGTACGAAAACGACGTGAAGGACGGGGACGACCCGAACCTCGAGGTCGATATCTTCGTGCTTCTGAAATAGGCGTCGAGTGGAACATTTGTTCCATCCGAGTTGATCGAGGTCAAAAAGGGACGTCGCGTTCCGAAATAGAGGCTGCCCATTGGGGAGCGAGCATCACATGGCGACAAGCAGCGACGTGGTCGCGCGCGCGCTGGCGCGGCGCCGGGCCGATCCGACCTATCTTCTCCAGATTCTTCGCGAAGTTCAGGAGGAGCTGGACTGGATCGCGCCGGAGACGGCGCGGGACGTCGCCGACGGCCTCGGCGTCCCGATCACCCGGGTCCAGAGCGTCATCCAGTTTTATTCGTTCTTGTACGACCGCCCGCGAGGCCGCTGTCGCGTCCTGTTCTCGGACAACATCACCGACCGGATGCTCGGAAACGCGGCGCTGGCCGATCACATGCTCAAGCGCTTCAAGTTGCGGCGGGGGCAGGTGTCGTGGGACGGCGCGGTGAGCGTTGACATGACCTCGTGCACGGGCATGTGCGACCAGGGGCCGGCGATGCTGGTCAACAATTTCGCGGTCACCCGCCTGACGCGGAAGCGGATCGACGAAATCGCCGAGCTCATCCGGATCGGGGCGCCGCTGGGGGAATGGCCGCCGGAGTTTTTCCGGGTCGACGACAATATCCGCCGCCGGGAGACCCTGCTGACGCCGCTCGAGCCGGGCGCCGCGCTCGACGCGGCCATCGCCCGCGGGCGGCAGGGCATGATGGACGAGATGAAGCGCTCAACCTGCGCGGCCGCGGCGGCGCCGGCTTTCCGACCGGCACAAAATTCGAGGGCGCGCGCAACGCGCCGGGGGCGCAGCGGTACATCGTCTGCAACGCCGACGAGGGCGAGCCGGGAACGTTCAAGGACCGCGTCCTGCTGAGCTCCTTCTCGGTCCGGGTGCTCGAAGGCATGGCGATCGCCGGCTACGTGGTCGGCGCGACCAAGGGTTTCATCTACCTGCGCGGCGAGTATAAACATCTCCAGGAGCCGTTGCAGCGCGACATCGACACGATGCGCGCGAGCGGAAGACTGGGAACGTCGATCCGCGGGGCGCCCGGCTTCGACTTCGACGTCGAGATTCACATGGGCGCCGGCGGCTACGTCTGCGGCGAGGGCACCGCGCAGGTGGAATCGCTCGAAGGCAAGCCCGGCCGGCCGCGCGTGCGGCCGCCGTCCATGGTTTCGGTCGGCTATCTGGGCAAGCCGACCGTCGTCGACAACGTCGAGACCCTCGCCCATTGCACCGAGATCGCCGTCGACGGCGGCGCGAGCTTCGCGAAGCGGGGGACGAAGACCTCGACGGGCACGAAACTCGTCTCCGTCTCCGGCGACTGCGAGCGGCCGGGCGTCTACGAATATCAGTTCGGGGTGACGATCGGGCGCATCCTTCAGGATTGCGGCGCCCCGGCCGCCGTGACCGCGGTCCAGATCGGCGGGGCCTCGGGCGTGCTGGTCACGCCCGACGAGTTCAGCCGCCGGATCGCCTTCGAGGACATCTCGACCGCCGGCGCCTTCATGATTTTCGGCCCGGACCGGGACATCTTCGAGGTGGCGCGGAATTTCGCCCATTTCTTCGCCCATGAGAGCTGCGGCTTCTGCACGCCGTGCCGGGTCGGCACCGCCATCCAGCGCAACATCATGGAGAAGATCGCCGAGGGGCGCGGCTCCAACTACGAGGTCAACGACCTCAAGCGCCTCGCCGAATTCATGAAGCGCACCAGCCATTGCGGCCTCGGCGAGACCGCCGGCAACGCGGTGCGCGACGCGCTCAACAAGTTCCGCCCGGCGTTCGAGCGCCGGTTGCGCGCCCGCGATTTCGCGCCCGCGATCAGTCTCGAGGCGGCGCTCGAGCCCGCGAGACGGATCACGGCCCGCGACGACGCCGACGCCCATCTCGACGTGGAAGGCTGACCGCGATGGACAACGAATTCACGATCGACGAGCAGCCGGTTCCGTTCGTCCCCGGCCAGACCATCCTGGAGGCGGCGAAGGCGGCGGGATACTACATTCCCCACCTCTGCTTCCAGCCCGATTTCAAGCGCCACGGCGGCTGCAAGCTCTGCACCGTGCTCGTCAACGGGCGGACGCAGACGGCCTGCACGCACAAGGCTGCGGTCGGGCAGGAAGTGGACGTCAACACGCCCGAATTGAACGCGATGCGCCGCTCGCTGGTGCAGATGCTGTTCATCGAGGGCAACCACTTCTGCCCGGCCTGCGAGAAGAGCGGCGCCTGCCAGTTGCAGGCGCTCGGCTACGAGTACGAGATGATGTCGCCGCACTTCGTCGAGCTCTATCCGCACCGGGAGGTCGACGCGACGCATCCCGACGTCATGATCGATTTCAACCGCTGCATCCTTTGCGAGCTGTGCGTGCGCGCGAGCCGCGACGTCGACCACAAGGAGATTTTCGCGGTCGCCGGACGGGGGCTCGACGCCAAGCTGATCATCAATTCGCCGACCGGCAAGCTCGGCGACAGCGCCTTCGCGGTCGCCGACCGGGCGGCGCAGGTCTGTCCGGTCGGCGCCATCGTCATCAAGCGCGTGGGCTTTGCGACCGCGATCGGGGATCGACCCTACGACCGCGAGCCGATCAGCGCGGAAGCGGAATCCTGCGAACTTCCGGAGGTCCGATGAACGCCCCCGGCGACGAAAAGGTCAAGATCCGGCTCGCGACCACGTCGCTCGCGGGCTGCTTCGGCTGTCACATGTCGTTTCTCGACATCGACGAGCGTATTTTCGAGCTTGCGGAGATCGCCGAGCTCGACCGCTCGCCGCTGACGGACATCAAGCATTTCGGCCCCTGCGACATCGCGCTGGTCGAAGGCGGCGTCTGCAACGCCGAAAATGTCCATGTCGCGCGCGAATTGCGGGCGAGCGCGAAGATTCTCGTCGCGGTCGGCGCCTGCGCGATCAACGGCGGCTTGCCGGCGCTGCGCAACCGGCTCGACATCGACACGATCCTGACGCGCGTCTACCGCGATCCGATCACCGACCAGCCCTGCGTGCCGAATTCGCGCGAGCTGCCGCTGCCGCTCGACAAGGTCTATCCGCTCAACGAAATCGTCCGCGTCGACTACAGCCTGCCGGGTTGTCCGCCTTCGGGCGACGCGATCTGGAAGTTTCTGACCGATCTCATCCTGGGGCGGATGCCGCGCCTCGACCACAGCCTGATGCGCTACGACTAGGGGTCCCGACATGCTGAACCTCGAAACCGCCGCAGCGCCGCACAGGTTGCGGCGCGTCGCCATCGAACCCGTCTCCCGCGTCGAAGGCCACGGCAAGGTCACGATCCTGCTCGACCAGGAGAACAGGGTCCATCAGGTTCGGCTCCACATCGTCGAGTTTCGCGGCTTCGAGATTTTCATCGAGGGGCGCCCGTATTGGGAAGTGCCGGTCGCGGTGCAGCGGCTCTGCGGCATCTGCCCGGTGAGCCACCTTCTGGCGGCGACGAAGGCGATGGACGTCATCGCCGGCTTCGGGCCTCTGACCCCGACCGCCGAGAAGCTGCGCCGGCTGCTGCACTACGGGCAGATCGTGCAGTCGCATGCGCTGCATTTCTTCCATCTGTCGTCGCCCGATCTGCTGCTCGGCTTCGAGAGCGAAGTCGCCAAGCGCAACATCGTCGGCGTCGCCGCCGCGTTTCCCGATCTCGCCCGGCAGGGCGTGATGACCCGCAAGTTCGGCCAGGAGGTGATCCGTCATGTCGCGGGCAAGCGCATCCACGGCACAGGCATCATTCCGGGCGGCGTCAACAAAGCGTTGAGCGTCGAGGACCGCGACACGATGCGCAGCGGCGTCGATCAGATCGTCGAATGGTCGAAAGAGGCGGTCGGACTGGTCGTGAAGCTGCACGAGACGAGCCCGGAATTCTACCGGACCTTCGGCGAAGCGCGCGCCAACATGATGGGCCTCGTCGACGCCCGCGGCGCGCCGGACTTCTATGACGGGGGCCTGCGCGCGCGCGACGCCGATGGCGGCCCGATCTTCGACCATGTCGACCCGGCGTCCTACAAGAGCCTCTTGCAGGAGGACGTCAAGAACTGGACCTATATGAAGTTCCCGCACATCAAGGCGCTCGGCGCGGAGAAGGGCTGGTATCGCGTCGGCCCGCTCGCCCGCGTGCAGGTGTGCGATGTCCTGCCGACCCCGCTGGCCGAGGCCGAGCGGCGGAAGTTCCTCGCGGCGGGGGACGGCAAGCCGCTTCACGGCGCGCTCATGTATCACTGGGCGCGCATGATCGAGATGCTGCTCGCGGCGGAACTGGCGCGCGGCCTTCTCGACGATCCCGACATCGTCGGAACCGATCTCATGGCCGACAAGGGGCCGCGGCGGGAGGAGGCGGTCGGCGTGATCGAGGCGCCGCGCGGCACGCTCTTCCATCACTACCGCGTCAACGACGACGACCTCGTCGCCTATTGCAACCTCATCGTCTCGACGACCAACAACAATCAGGCGATGAACGAATCGATCCGCGCCGTCGCGCAGCGCTTCCTGTCGGGCCGCGAGGTCACCGAAGGCCTCCTGAACCACATCGAGGTCGCCATCCGCGCCTACGATCCGTGCCTCTCCTGCGCGACGCACGCGCTGGGCGAGATGCCACTCGAGGTCGACCTTTTCGACGCCGAGGGGGCTTTGGTGTCGCGGCTGCGGAAGGGCTGAGTGCGGCTCGTCGTCTTCGGCTGGGGCAACGACGCGCGCGGCGACGACGGGCTCGGGCCGCTGTTGCTCGAACGGGTCGCGCAGGCCTGCTGGCCGGACGTGGCGACGATCGAGGACTTTCAGCTCCAGATCGAGCACGCGCTCGATCTCGACGGCGCCGGGATGGCGCTCTTCCTCGACGCCGGGCGGGGCACGCCCGCCCCCTTCGCCTTCCGCGAGATCGAGGCGAGGCGCGACGCGAGCCACACGACCCACGCGCTCTCGCCCGAAGCGGTCCTCGACGTCTTCGCGCGGCTCGGCCGCGCCCCTCCGCCGTCCTTCGTCCTGTGCGTGCGGGGCGAGCGCTTCGAGCTGGGCGAAAGCCTGTCCGACCCCGCCCTCGAGCGGCTCGAGGCGGCCTGGGAGTTTGTGAAACGGCTCATGCGGGAGCGGTCGCCAGAGGCGTGGCGGCGCGCGGCCCGCAGCGCCCCTCGAGCGAGCGGGGATGGGTTGTAGTCGGCGGCGACGGCACCGTGAGCGGTCAAAACCTGACGCTTTGTTCCCAGGCCGAGGGACGAGGCCTGACGGTCAGCGGACGGAAGGAGCAACGTGGAGCGGTCGTTGCGGATCGCGGCAGTGAGAGGCGCAAGTCGGCGCGAAGCGGAGCGTTTAATAACCCAGTGCGTAAATTTCGTGTATGCAGCTCGCTCTGATACGCATTGGGATTTTTTTGAGCGTCTATCCGCAAGTAACCTCTATCAGAGAATACCCACATTTATTTCCGCCTTTTGTGTTTAGACGAACAGCCTGTGACAATGCACCTTGGCACAACTGGGCAGCGATCTCAGGTATCCCCTCATTTACGTGATCCCGAAGGCGCCGGCGAAAGTCGCGTTTTCACGGAGGATTTCGGCGTATCGCTCGACGAGGGGGCGCAGGCGGGCCTCCGGCATGTTGGGGATGAGCTCGTAGAGCAAGCAGCC